>JBDSKZ010000027.1:0-75736 GCA_039916625.1 Pedococcus sp. | reverse complement strand
CGCCGCCCTCGGACGCGCCCCCGGTGCACTCGCCCTGCCCCTGCTGACCAAGATCGCCCCAGGTGTCGTCGGGCTGTGGTTCGTGCTGCGTCGTGAGTGGGGTGCAGCCGCGTGGGCCGCCGGCACGACCCTTGCACTGGTGGCGGTGTCCTTCGCCGTTGACCCCGGAGCCTGGGTTGCGTGGCTGAGCTTCTTGCGGGACTCGTCCGGCGACCGAGGACTGCTGGTCGCGGTGCGCCTGGTCCTCGCCGCAGTGCTCGTCGTCGTGGCAGCTCGGCTGCGGTGGGTCTGGCTGCTCGCGCCGGCGCTGATCCTGGCCTGCCCGGTGCTCGGCGGGTTCGGGCCCGTGGCGGTGCTGGCCGCCGTCCCGCGCCTCCTGCTCGTCCAGCGGGAGCTGCGCAGCGCGCCCGACGAGGACGGTCGCTCCTCGCTGGCCGAGCCGTCCGACCGGCGGTCCCTGACCTCACTCCCCACCTAGGACTCGAAGGCACTGTGCAAGACGCCCCGTCACTGGGTGTGTCGGCGAGGAACGGGTCCACCGCGCGGGCCCCGGCTGGTGGGATCGGTGTGGTGAGCACCGCTGGGCAGACGTGACACCATGGGTGCGCCCTTGCGCCGAACGACCACCGTCGAAGCAACCAGAGGAGCCCTGTCCGTCATGGATGCCGTCACCCAGGTGCCTGTTCCCGTCAACGAGACCGTCCTGGACTACGCCCCGGGCAGTCCCGAGCGCGCGAAGCTGGAGGTCGCCCTCACCGAGCTGAGCAGCACCAGCATCGACCTCCCGCACACCATCGCCGGCAGACGGGTCATGGGCGCGGGCAAGAAGATCGAGGTGCGCCAGCCGCATGCTCGGCGTCGGGTCCTCGGCACCATGCGCAACGCGACCCTCGGCGACGCACAGTCGGCGGTCGACGCGGCCAAGGCGGCCGCCCCCGGCTGGCGTGAGCTGTCCTTCGACGACCGCGCCGCGATCCTGCTCAAGGCCGCCGAGCTGCTGTCCGGCCCCTGGCGCGCCCATCTCAATGCCGCGACGATGCTGGGCCAGAGCAAGACCGCCGTCCAGGCGGAGATCGACGCCGCCTGCGAGCTCATCGACTTCTGGCGGGTCAACGTGCACTTCGCGCGCCAGATCCTCGCCGAGCAACCCCCGCTCAACACCAAGGGGATCTGGAACCGCACCGACCACCGCCCGCTCGAGGGCTTCGTCTACGCGGTGACGCCCTTCAACTTCACCGCCATCGCGGGCAACCTCCCGACAGCCCCGGCCCTGATGGGCAACACGGTCGTCTGGAAGCCCAGCCCCACCCAGCAGTTCGCCGCCCACCTCACGATGGCGCTGCTCGAGGAGGCCGGTATGCCCCCGGGCGTCATCAACATGGTGACCGGTGACGGCCTGAATGTCTCCAAGGTCGCGCTGGCCGACCCCGACCTCGCCGGGATCCACTTCACCGGCTCGACCCCGACCTTCCAGCACCTGTGGCAGGAGGTCGGCGCCAACCTCCCGAACTACCGCACCTATCCACGCCTCGTCGGCGAGACGGGAGGCAAGGACTTCATCCTTGCCCACCCATCGGCTGATCCAGATGTGTTGCGCACGGCCATGATTCGCGGTGCGTTCGAGTTCCAGGGCCAGAAGTGCTCGGCCGCCTCGCGGGCGTATGTGCCGCGGTCGCTATGGAAGAAGATCAAGGCTGACCTCGTCTCGATCACCGACAGCCTCACCCAGGGTGATGTCAGCGACCTGTCCAACTTCATGGGCGCGGTCATCGACGAGCGGGCGTTCGGCAAGCACAAGGACGCCATCGACCGGGCGCATGCCGAGGCCGGCGTCGACGTCATCGCCGGTGGCACGTGCGATGACAGCGAGGGCTGGTTCGTCCGCCCCACCGTCCTCGAGATCGACGACCCCTCCGACGAGTCGTTCCGCACCGAGTACTTCGGGCCCATCCTGTCGGTGCACGTCTACCCGGACCGCCAGTACGACAAGGTCCTCGACCAGATGGAGAGCTTCGCGCCGTTCGGCCTGACCGGCTCGATCATCGCCCAGGACCGAGTCGCCATCGCCGACGCCACCAAGCGCCTGCGGTTCGCCGCGGGCAACTTCTATGTCAACGACAAGCCTACCGGCGCCGTCGTGGGCCAGCAGCCGTTCGGTGGCGGCCGCGCGTCGGGCACCAACGACAAGGCCGGCGCCGCCCAGAACCTCCTGCGCTGGACCAGTGCTCGCTCCATCAAGGAGACGTTCGACCCACCGAAGGCGCACCGCTACCCGCACATGGGGTGACCGGGACCGCCCGGTGGTGAGCGGCCTCAGCGGGCGAGCCACTCCTTGGCCGTGGCGGCCTCGATGTCGATGGACTCCCGGATGGGCTTGGCCGCAGCCTTCTCGATCTTGCCCCCGATGAGCGGGATCTTGGCCTTGAGATCGGCGTCGAGGTGCTCGATGCTGCCAGGTCCGCCCGGGGCGAGCGCGAGCGTGCCGCCCAGTGCCACGGGGACGCCGGCGACGGCCATCTCCAAGGTGCCGGTGCGGCTGCCGTCGGCGGAGGCGGCGCCCCAGGTCTGCGTCTCGACGACCTTGAGGGTCTCGCCGACCATGTTCTTGGCGAAGTCGGGCAGGCCTTCGGACGGCAGGATGCGCTCGGTCCTGATGGTCGCGCCGCCGCCGGACCGCGTGATCGACGCGGAGTACTTGATCGCCGCGGTGGCCGCACACTTGGCCTCCTGGAAGGCCTGGTCCGTCAGGACCGCGAAGACCTCCTGAGGGGTGGCGGCGTACTCCATCGTCGTGGCGATCTTCATGCGGGTCTCCTCTGGGTGCGCGGGGGACGGTCGTCCCGTGCAGGCTCGCGCCAGCGTAGCGACGTCAGGATGACCGTTGCGAGGGCCGCATCCGCAGGCGGACCGGCTGACCGGGGACCAGCTGGGCGGCGAGGTCGCAGGCAGCTGCGGTGAGGACGGCGACGACGGGGTAGCCGCCAGTGACCGGATGGTCGACCAGGAACACCATGGGAAGGCCGTCGGCCGGCACCTGCACCGCGCCCCGCACCACGCCCTCGCTGGGCACCTCGGCGGCGCCGTGGGCTCGTGACCGCTGCAGGGCCGGGCCGTCGAGCCGTAGGCCGACCCGGTCGGAGTCGGCAGCCACGGTCCACGCTGTCGAGGTGAGCTGCTCCGCGTCCGCGAGCCACTCGGGGCGCGGCCCGGGCAGGACAGCGAGGTCGACCGAGCCGATGGCGGGCGCAGCGACCGGCGCCACGTCAACGAGCAGCTCTCCACCGGGCTCGCCCACGGGCTGAGCCACCGGCAGGACGTCTCCCGCGTTCAGGGGTGCGGGGCCGAGACCGGAAAGTGTGTCGCTGGAACGCGATCCGAGGACCGGCGCCACGGCTATCCCGCCGCGCACCCCGAGATAGGACCGCAGACCGGCTGTGGGGAGGCCGATCCGCAGCAGCTGGGCGTGCCGGACGAGGAACGGCGCTCCCGTGCCGACCGGTCGGCCGTCGATGGTGACTGCACACCGGGCACCGGTGACGACGGCGGTGACGCTCCCGATCGTCCGGACCGAGAGCCCCCCCACGACCTCGATCGAGGCGAGGGCGGGGTCCTGACCGAGCAGCCTCGCGCCGAGGGCATGGGCGCCGCGATCGGCGGCGCCGGACGGGCTCACGCCCAGGCCGGCCCGTCCGGGTCGGCCCAGGTCCTGCACCAGGGACAGGGCGCCCACCTCGTTGACCTCGAGGTGGGCGTACGGCGCCGCGGCCCCGCTGCTCACGGCGCGCCTGCTCTGTCGGCGAACTGCACCCACAGGCCGGGACGCAGAAGGGCCGGTGGGTCGCGGTCGAGGTCCCAGAGGGCCAGGTCGGTGCGGCCGAGCAGCTGCCACCCTCCGGGCGACTGACGCGGATAGACGCCGCTGAACTCGTCGGCGAGGCCGACGGCGCCCGCGGGGACGCGCGCGCGGGGCGAGGCGCGGCGGGGAACGCGCAGCCGCGGGTCCCCGTCGACGAGGTAGGCGAAACCGGGCGCGAAGCCCGCGAAGCCGACCCGCCACGGCATGCCCGTGTGGGCGGCCACGACCTCGCTGACGGACAGGCCGGTGAGCTCGGCGACGTCCGTCAGGTCGGCGCCGTCATAGTGCACCGGCACCTCGACGACGCGTGCTGCCGGCGGCTGCTCGGGAGCCGGCGCCACCGGCGCGTCGACACCCAGTGAGGCCATCGCGCGTTGGGCCAGCTCTCGGACGCCGGGCAGAGTCCGGGCCGAGTCGGCCACCAGCAGCACCGTCCGCGCTCCCACGACGACATCCACGAGCACCGGAGCCCGTGGCTGGCCCGGGAGCAGGCCCGAGGGCTCGCCCGGGAGCAGGCCCGAGGGCTCGCCCGGGAGCTGGGTCGGAAGTGCCTGCAGCCGCTCGTGGAGTGCCAGCGCTTGGTCGAGGTCGTCGAGCTCGACGAGGACGGCTCGGTCCCCGTAGGGCAGCAGGCGGCTGGGCATCAAGCCTCGGGTGCGGGGACGAAGGGGCGCAGCCGCACCCCGGCCGCCTCGAGACCTCGTCGCACGGCCGTGGCGAGCGACACCGCCCCGGGGGTGTCGCCGTGAACGCAGACCGAGTCGGCCCGCACCGACAGAAGGCTGCCATCCACCGCCTCGACGGTCCCTTCGACGACGAGGCGCACCACGCGCGCCGCGACGGTGT
The DNA here is from genome assembly GCA_039916625.1 of Pedococcus sp. Lineage (GTDB taxonomy): Bacteria > Actinomycetota > Actinomycetes > Actinomycetales > Dermatophilaceae > Pedococcus. The sequence goes on along the minus strand of JBDSKZ010000027.1, from coordinate 71,034 downwards.
CGGCGCCGTGGAGGACGGATCCGGCCTGCGTGCGCGGGACCAGGGTCCCGTCAGCGGCATAGGCGCGGTCGGCGAACGCCTCGACGACGGTGGGCAGCCCGGCGCGCTCGGCGAGGCGCAGCGATACCGACCCCGGGAGACCGACCAGCGGCAGTGAACCGTCGACGAGTCGCAGCGCCGCGATGACCGCGGCTGCCTGGGCCTCGTGGCTGACGATGGCGTTGTAGAGGGCGCCGTGCGGCTTCACGTAGGAGACCCGGGTGCCCGCAGCCCGGGCGAGCGCGTCGAGGGCGCCGACCTGGTAGATGACGTCCGCCGTGAGGTCGGCGGGTGACACGTCGATGAACCGTCGACCGAAACCTGCCAGGTCGCGGTAGCCGACCTGGGCGCCGACGGCCACTCCTGCTGCAGCGGCGGCACGGCACACCTCTAGCAGGGTGGTCGGGTCGCCGGCGTGGAAACCGCAGGCGACGTTGGCGCTGGTCACGACGCCGAGCATCCCGGCATCGTCTCCGAGGATCCAGCGACCGAACGACTCCCCGAGGTCGGCATTGAGGTCCACGGCCGTCATCGGCGCAGCGCTGTCGCGTGGTCGGCCAGCAGGCTGCTCGAGGCAGCCATCGTGGCGGCGAGCCGGTGGCGGCGTGCAGCGAGGACGGCGAGGAGGCGGTCCAGCTCGGACTGGAGGGCCTCTCGCTGCTCCTCGCGCGTCGCGTCGGCAGGACCGTCGGCAACTCCGCTGACACCCCAGGCCGGTGCGAGCCTCCCGTCGGCCACGCGCAGGCCGGCCGACTCGGCGCGTGCGACCACGGCGCGGACGTCAGCGCCGGCCTCGGCGAGATCGGCGGCGTGGTCCTGCAGGGCCGACCCGACCCTGTCGAGCTCGTGGGCGGCGACCGTGGCTGCGTCGTCGAGGCCGGTGAGCCGGCGCCGGGCCCGCGCGACGACGGTGCCGGGGCGCTGGAGGGCGGGGTCCGCGATGGCCGTGTGGGTGGCCCGTCCGTTCGTGCGCAACGCGGTCGCGAGCTGCCGCAGGGATCCTCCGACACGTGAGCAGGAGGCCGGGTCCCCGGTGACGAGGGTCATCGCCGCCCCTCGACCGGCGAGGAGGGTTCGGCGGAGGGTGCGGGAGAGGTGCCGGCGCGGCGGGAGGAGCGGTGTGCCGCGGCCACACGCAGTCGCCCGGTGACGTCGGCCACGCAGGCGTCCACCTCGCGCAGCAGGTCGGCGACCTGGTCGAGGTAGTCGTCGAGCACGGTCTGCAGCTCGCGGTCACCCACCTCGGGGAGGTGGTCCAGCACCTCGTCGGCACCGCTGCGCGCGCAGTCGCGCAGCGGTCCCAAGGCTGCGCCGAGGGCACGCAGGGCCTCGGGGGCAACCTGTGCGGGCGGCATACCGGTCAGTCTAGTGAGGGAACGCAGACGACCCCCGGCGATACCCACATGGGCAGCCGGGGGTCGTCACATCGTGCACAGACCCGGGAAGGTCAGTACCAGTGCTTGCGCCCACCGACGGCGTTGCCCATGCGTCCCATGAGGACGAGGACGGCGCCGACCACGAGCAGGATGACGCCGATCGTGGTGAGGATGGAGATCTTGGCCACGAGGCCGATGATCAGCAGGATCAGTCCGAGGATGATCACGGGGACTCCTTCTGTATGGGTGATGTGTCGCAGACGCGCAGGGGAGCGCTGCAACCACACACTCTGACCTGCGCGAACGCAAAACGCCAGTCAGGGAGCAACTTTCTTTGTGCGTGTCGCGCCGCGCCACCCGGTTCACGCGCGGAAACAGGGGCCGGGGCCGGTGAACGGCAGGTGCGACGGGCGATAGTCTCGTCCCGACGCACAACGAGGTGCGCCCACGCCTGCACGACGACCCCGTGAGGATGACGAACACAAGCATGTCTGCGTCGCTGGAGCAGTCCCGTCAGCAACTCCTGCGTTCCGCTGCGGAGCGCGCCGAGCACAGCGGGGGTGAGGTCGAGGAGTTCCTGCGGGCCTACTACCGGCACACGGCCACCGAGGACCTGCTCGCACGTGACCCCGAGGACCTCCTCGGTGTGGCGCTGGCGCACCGAGACCTCGCCCGCAGCCGGCCGGTGGGCACGGCCAAGGTCGATGTGTTCAACCCCGATGTCGCCGAGCAGGGCTGGGCCAGCGGGCACACCGTGGTCCAGGTGGTCACCGACGACATGCCGTTCCTGGTCGACTCGCTCACGGCCGAGCTGCAGCGTATGGAGCGCGCCGTCCACCTGGTCGTGCATCCGATGATGCGCGTGCGTCGTGACGCGACCGGTGCCCTCGAGCAGGTGCTGCTCGGTGGTGCGGCCGCCGGTGACAGCGAGGACAGCAGCGAGTTCGGCGAGGTGCGCGAGTCGTGGATGCACCTCGAGATCGACCGCGACAGCAACGACGAGAACCTCCAGGCGATCGCCGAGGGGCTGCGGGGCGTGCTGTCCAACGTTCGCGAGGCCGTCGAGGACTGGCCCAAGATGAAGGCGACCTGCTCCGCGCTCGCGGTGGAGCTCGGCGAGAAGCCTCCGCACGGCATCGCGGCCGCGGAGGTCGAGCAGGCCAGAGGTCTGCTCGAGTGGCTGGCCGGCAACCACTTCACCTTCCTCGGCTACCGCGAGTACGCCCTGCACCGTGGGCCCGACGCCGACACCCTCCGGGCCGTCCACGGCACCGGCCTCGGCCTGCTGCGCTACGACCCCACGGGCGACGGAGTCCTGTTGTCCGAGCAGGCGCGCAGCGTCGCGCGCGCACCCGAGCTGCTGGTCATCACCAAGGCCAACTCGCGGGCGACGGTGCACCGCAACACCTACCTCGACTACGTCAGCGTCAAGCAGTTCGACGACGACGGAGAGGTCACCGGGGAGAAGCGCTTCCTCGGACTGTTCACCTCCAGCGCCTACACCGAGTCGGTGACCCGGGTGCCGGTGCTGCGCGACAAGGTCGAGGAGATCTTCGCGCGCACCGGGTTCCTCCCCGACTCACACTCGGGCAAGGACCTGCTCGAGGTCCTCGAGACCTACCCGCGGGACGAGATGTTCCAGGCCGACGAGGAGTCGCTCTACGAGAACGCGACCGCAGTCCTGCACCTCCAGGAGCGTCGCAGGACCAAGCTGTTCATGCGGCGTGACCGGTTCGGTCGCTTCGTGTCCGCGCTGGTCTACATCCCGCGAGACCGCTACAACACGGCGGTCCGTCTCAAGATGGAGTCCATTCTCCGACAAGCCTTTCCAGGCGCGACGGTCGACTACACGACCCGCGTCTCGGAGTCGGTGCTGGCTCGCCTGCACTTCGTCGTGCGCGTCCCGTCGGGCGAGTCGATCCCGGCCGTCGACGAGGCGGTGCTCGAGCGACAGCTCGTCGACGCCACCCGTACGTGGGAGGAGGACCTCAGCGAGGCCGCCCGCTCCGAGCATGGCGAGGAGGCCGCGGCGCGGTTGTCCGGTCTCTACGGCCGGGCCTTCCCCGAGGCCTACAAGGAGGACTTCACCTCTCGCGTCGGCGTCGTCGACATCCGCCACATGGACGCTCTCGAGCACGACGAGGCCACCGGTCTCAACATGTACCAGGAGCCCGGCTCCCCGGCCGGCGAGCGACGTTTCAAGCTCTACCGCCGCAGCCCGCTGTCGCTGACCCAGGTGCTGCCGATGTTCACGCACATGGGTGTCGAGGTCGTCGACGAGCGCCCCTACGAGGTGGCGCGCGGGGACGGCGTGACCCTCTGGGTCTACGACTTCGGCCTGCGCGTCCGCAACGACAAGGTCTGGTCCGGCGAAGGCGGCCGCGACCGGCTGCGCGAGCTCTTCCAGGAGGCCGTGGGCGCGGTGTGGAACGGCCGGGCCGAGTCCGACGGGTTCAACGCCCTCGTCCTCGGCGCCGGGCTGACCTGGCGACAGGTCGTCATCCTGCGGACGGTCGCGAAGTACCTGCGCCAGACCGGGTCGACCTTCTCCCAGGACTACGTCGAGTCCGCGCTCGTCCAGAACCTGCGGCTGGCCGGTCGCCTCGTCGCGCTGTTCGAGACGCGGTTCGACCCGAGCCGCTACGGCGGCAGTGCCGGTGGGGACCGCGAGGGCGCCGAGGCGGCGCTGGTGGAGGAGATCACCACCGGCCTCGACGACGTCAAGTCCCTCGACCACGACCGCATCATCCGGGCCTTCCTCGGCCTCATCGCGGCGACGCTGCGGACGAACTTCTACCAGCGGGACGAGACCGGTGAGGACAAGTCCTACGTCTCGATCAAGCTCAACCCCAAGATGGTGCCAGACCTGCCGGCGCCGCGGCCGGAGTTCGAGATCTTCGTCTACTCGCCGCGCGTCGAGGGTGTGCACCTGCGGTTCGGCCCGGTGGCCCGTGGCGGTCTGCGCTGGTCGGACCGGCGCGAGGACTTCCGCACCGAGGTGCTGGGACTGGTCAAGGCACAGATGGTCAAGAACGCGGTCATCGTCCCGACCGGCTCCAAGGGTGGCTTCTACGCCAAGCAGCTGCCCGACCCCTCGATCGACCGGGACGCCTGGCTCGCCGAGGGCATCGGCTCCTACAAGGTGTTCATCTCCGGCCTGCTCGACCTGACCGACAACCGTGTCGTCGGCGACATCGTCCCGCCCCCCTCGTTGGTGCGACACGACGAGGACGACTCCTACCTCGTCGTCGCGGCCGACAAGGGCACGGCGACCTTCTCCGACATCGCCAACGGCGTCGCGCAGTCCTACGGCTTCTGGCTCGACGACGCGTTCGCCTCCGGTGGGTCGGCCGGCTACGACCACAAGGCCATGGGCATCACCGCCCGTGGGGCGTGGGAGTCGGTGAAGCGTCACTTCCGCGAGATGGGTGTCGACACCCAGGCACAGGACTTCACCGCCGTCGGCATCGGCGACATGAGTGGTGACGTCTTCGGCAACGGCATGTTGCTGTCGGAGCACATCCGGCTCGTGGCGGCGTTCGACCACCGCCACATCTTCATCGACCCCAGCCCGGTGGCCGCGACGAGCTTCCCTGAGCGGCAGCGTCTGTTCGACCTGCCCCGGTCGTCGTGGGCCGACTACGACTCCTCACTCGTCAGTGCAGGTGGCGGTGTCTTCGACCGGTCGCTCAAGTCGATCCGCGTGACTCCCGAGATGACGCAGGCGCTCGGCCTGCCCGAGGGAACGACGACGATGACCCCGGCCCAGCTGATGAAGGCGGTCCTGCAGTCGCCGGTCGACCTGCTGTGGAACGGTGGCATCGGCACCTACGTCAAGGCGGAGGCCGAGTCGAGCACCGACATCGGTGACCGAGCCAACGACGCCATCCGGGTCGACGGGAACGCCTTGCGCTGCAAGGTTGTCGGCGAGGGCGGCAACCTCGGCCTCTCGCAGCTCGGTCGCATCGAGGCGTCGCTGCACGGCGTGCGCGTCAACACCGACGCCATCGACAACAGCGCCGGGGTCGACACCTCCGACCACGAGGTCAACATCAAGATCCTCCTGACCGACCTGGTCCGCGCCGGCGACATGACCCTCAAGCAGCGCAACACCCTGCTCGCGTCGATGACCGACGACGTCGCCCACCAGGTGCTGCGCGACAACTACGAGCAGAACGTCCTCCTCGGCAACGCCCGGGCGCAGGAGCACCCGATGCTGCCCGTCCACCAGCGGCTCATCCACTGGCTCGAGGAGCGTGGCGACCTCGACCGTGCGCTGGAGTTCCTGCCCAGCGACAGCGAGATCGACCGGCGCTCCCAGGACGGCCTGGGCCTGAAGTCGCCGGAGTTCTCGGTGCTCGTGGCCTACGCCAAGCTCGCGCTCAAGGACGACCTCCTCCCGACCGGGCTGTCCGACGACCCGTGGTTCCAGCAGACGCTCACCGACTACTTCCCGCCGGCACTGCGCGAACAGTTCGCCGGCGAGCTGGCCGACCACCCGCTGCGCCGCGAGATCATCATCAACTCGGTGGTCAACTCCATGATCAACCGGGGCGGCATCACCTTCGGCTTCCGTGCCATCGAGGAGACCGGGGCGACACCGGAGCAGATCGCGCGGGCGTTCGTCGTCTGCCGCGAGATCTTCGACCTGCCTGGCTTCGTCCGGGAGGTCGAGGAGCTCGACAACGTCGTGTCGACCGAGGTGCAGAGCCAGCTCTACCTCGAGTTCCGTCGTCTCGTCGACCGCTCGATACGTTGGTTCCTCACCTCGCGGCCGTCGCGCCTCGACGTGGCTGGCGAGGTGGCCCGGTTCGGCGCAGTGGTGCAGGAGTTCGCACCAGGCATCCCCGAGATGCTCAAGGGCACCGAGCGCACCCGCCTGCAGCGCAACGCCGCGAGGCTCGAGGAGCTCGGTGTGCCCGGGGACCTCGCGCTACGCTCCGCCAGCCTGCTCGACCAGTTCTCGCTGCTCGACATCGTCGACATCGCGACCGACACGGGGGAGGAGCCGGCCGACATCGCCGGCCTCTACTTCGTGCTGTCCGAGCAGATCGGCATCGACGGGATGCTCACGCGGGTCACCAACCTGCCGCGTGACGACCGGTGGGACGCCTTGGCCCGTGGCGCCCTGCGCGACGACCTGTATGCCGTGCTGGAGAGCCTGGTGCGCTCGGTGATGGACACGTCGACGGCCGGCGGCGCACCGGCATCGCGCTACGAGGAGTGGGCCGAGGCCAACGCCGAGTCGCTCACGCGCGCCAGGACGGCACTGTCGGGCATCGAGCGGCTCGACAAGCCCAACATCGCCGCGCTCTCCGTGGCGCTGCGCACCCTGCGCTCGGTGATCCGGTCCGGGGCCGCCACCTCGTGACGACCCCGTCCGTTCCTGACGTTGCGCCGCGCCTCGTCGCGCTGCGCTGCTTCCCCGTGAAGGCGGCGGGCGGCCAGTCGCTGTCCACCCTCGCCCTGGGACCAACCGGCGTCGCCGGCGACCGCGCGTGGGCGGTCTACGACGAGGCGGGCAAGCTCGCCACCGGCAAGCACTCGCGCCGCTTTCGTCGCATGGACCAGGTCTTCACGCTCGTGGCGAGCCGCACCGGTGAGCAGACGCGGCTCGTCCTGCCCGACGGCACCGAGCTCGTGGCAGGCGAACCCGCCACCGACGACGCCCTGGGTGCCCACTTCGGGGAGCCGGTGACGCTGCGGAGGGAGGGCGCCATACCCCACCAGGATGCCGCCCCGATCTCGCTCGTCGGTACCGCCACCCTCGCCGAGCTGGGGCGCCACGAAGGCGACGGCAGACCGGTCGACCCTCGTCACCTGCGAGCCAACCTCGTCGTCGAGACCACTTCGCCCTACGTGGAGGAGTCCTGGGTCGGTCGCGAGATCGCCGTCGGGCGGGTGCGGCTGCGCGTCACCGAGCCGACCGAGCGCTGCCGCATGGTCAGCGTCGCGCAGGTGGACCTGGCGGCACGCCCCGGGTTGCTCAAGGCGATCGCGGACCACCACGACCTCGCGGCCGGGGTCTATGCCGAGGTGCTCACACCCGGCCGCGTCGCCCTGGGTGACGACGTCACGGTGCTCTGAGGGCCGTCACGATCTCACCGGGCCGCGGCAGCGCAGGGTCTCTCGGAGGGCGCGGTTAGGCTTCCGAGGTGCCCACGCTGAACGAGGTGCTCCACGCATCCACCGACCTGGCCCCCGGCGAGGTCGAGTGGCTCCAGCTGCTCGTCGGCGACTGGCAGCTCATCTCCGACCTGTCCTTCGCCGACCTCGTGCTGTGGGTGCCCGGCGGCCTCGAGGGCTGGCTCGCGGTGGCCCACGTCCGCCCGACGACCGGCCAGATGGTGTTCTTCGAGGACGTCGTGGGTCGGCGCACCCACCGGGGCCGCCAGTCACTGCTCGACCGGGCGTATGCCGACCGCCGGATCATGCGCGAGCCCGATCCGATCTTCCGCGACGACATGCCGGTGCGCGAGGAGGCCATCCCGGTCGTCAAGAGCGGCCGGGCGTTGGCCGTCATCACCCGGCACACCAACCTTGCGGCGATGCGCACCCCGAGCCGTCTGGAGCTGACCTACCAGGCCCTCGCGGACGCCTTGGCCCGGATGATCGCGGCGGGGGAGTTCCCCAACGTGTCGGCGCCCACCGGCCAGCGTCGTGGTGCACCGCGTGTGGGTGACGGCGTGATCCGCCTGGACGTCAACGGCATCGTGTCCTACGCCAGCCCCAACGCGCTCTCGGCGATCCACCGCCTCGGCCACGTCGGCGATGTCATCGACGAGCTGCTCGCGAAGGTCGTCGCCGACCTGCTGCGCGACGAGTCCCCCGTGGACGAGTCACTGGCCGTCGTCGTCACCGGGCGGGCGCCGTGGCGCACCGAGGTGAGCTCACGCGGGTCGAGCGTCTCGATGCGCGCCATACCGCTGACCGAAGGCGGGCAACGGGTGGGTGCCCTGCTCCTGCTGCGTGATGTCTCCGAGCTGCGTCGGCGCGAGCGTGAGCTCATCACCAAGGACGCCACGATTCGCGAGATCCACCACCGGGTGAAGAACAACCTCCAGACGGTGGCGGCGCTGCTGCGGCTCCAGGCGCGGCGGCTGCCCGAGGGTGAGGCCGGGCGCGTGGCACTGGAGGAGGCGGTGCGTCGGGTGGGGGTCATCGCGTTGGTCCACGAGACGTTGAGCCAGGGTTTCGACGAGACGGTGGAGTTCGACGACATCGCGGTCCGTGGTCTGCAGGCCATCACCGAGGTGGCTAAGGTCGAGCACCCGATCGCGACGAAGGTGCTGGGCTCGTTCGGGACGCTGCGCGCCGAGGACGCGACCGCGATGGCGATGATCTTGTCCGAGCTCGTGCAGAACGCCGTGGAGCACGGACTGCAGGACGTCACCGACGGTGAGATCTGCGTGGAGGCACAGCGGTCCACGGACGACCGCGGCGACGAGATCTTGTCGGTGACGATCACCGACGACGGGGTCGGGCTGCCTGCGGGCTTCCGACCGGGAGCGTCGGGCCTGGGGACCCAGATCGTCGAGTCGCTGGTACAGGACCTGCGTGGCCGGATCACGTGGGGGCCGGCCGACCCGAAAGGGACACAGGCGCGGTTCGTCGCGCGGCTGCGGCCGCTGGCGCGCGACGGCTCCTAGCAGCGGGTGCCTTCGTCGACCCGTTGCCAGCATCGCGGCAAGGCGAGTGCCCCAGCTCGCGGGATCCGCGACCTGGGGCACTCAGCGATGGTGGGGGAGAGGCGCTGCCTCAGCCGGCGCGGCGGGCGCGAGCGTTGCGACGCTTGAGCGCGCGGCGCTCGTCCTCGGACATGCCACCCCAGACACCAGCATCCTGGCCGGACTCGATGGCCCACTTGAGGCACTGGTCGACGACTTCGCAGCGTCGGCATACAACTTTGGCTTCCTCGATCTGGAGGATCGCTGGGCCGGTGTTCCCGATCGGGAAGAACAGCTCAGGGTCCTCGTCGAGGCAAGCAGCGCGGTCGCGCCAATCCATGAGATCGTGCTCCTTGTCGTGCAGGGGGAAGTGCGCCGGTCCATGGGTCCAGAGATGACGGGCCTGGTGGGCACGGCGCGTCATTGCGGGGTGTGCAGGGGGTTGTGCCCCCAGAAGACGGGGACGACCGGCGAGCCTAGCCGACCCGCTTTCCGAGGGGATGAAACACGTGCAACTAGCCATTTTGGGGGGCTGGCCACAATTCTGCCAACGGGCCGTCGGACGATTGCGTTCCAGCGTCACAGATGAAGTGGCGTTTGTGGACCCCTGGGAGAAGGTAACTGCTGTGTAACGATGAGGTTTTCGTCACATTGGTCTCGTTGCCTCGGTATGGCGTCGCCCCCGCCACCGTCCGCGGAGGATGCCCAACCCGTGGGACGGATCAGAGCGCGCCTACCCTGTGGGAGTGACCGAACTGCCGGGCCGGACCGACCCCAACGCCACCGCGCCGTCGAGGGCAGGTGGCGGCGTTCGCTCGCGTGACCGGTTCCGCGACCTCGCCGCCGCAGTATCGGCGGTGCAGGCACTGTCCCTGCTGGGGTTCGTCGCGTTCTACCTCTGGGAGCTGGCGCAAGGGGCCACCAAGGACGCGGCGCTGGTCATCATGTCGGCCCTGCTGATCCTCGTGTTCGCCGCAGGTATCGGCGTCCTGGCTCGGAGCTGGTGGACCGGGGCCAACTGGCCCAACACCCCGACCGTGGTCTGGAACCTGCTGCTCCTACCAGTCTCGTGGAGCCTGTTCCAGGCCGGACGCGGAGTGGTCGCCCTCGCGCTCGCGGCCATCGCCGTCACCGGCATCGTCTCGGCGGTCCGGGCCGACACGTCCGAACCGCCAGGACCCTGACCAGCAGGGATGAGCCGCGCCACGATCGCAGGACGCGGCCCTCGTTGGCTGCGCAGATCGCTCCGCAGGCCCGATCAGGCGGAGGTGATCCGCAGCATCACCCTGTCGTTGGGGCCGCGGCGGATGACCTTCTCGATGAACATGACGACGTGGTACTCGAGGCCGTACTTGGGCGTGAGGGCGGTATCGAGGCGGCGCATCGCCTCCGGTCCCTCGACCAGCTCGGCCACGGCGCTCACGTTCGGAGCCCCGTCGTTGACGGTGCCACGCCGCGAGCAGGGTGAGAGCTCGACACGGTCGTTGTTGCGCAGGCGCTTGACCTTGCCGCTCCCACTCGGGGTCGTGACGACCAGGGCGTCGCCCTCGAGGCCGACCCACACGGGGGTGGAGACACCGATCCCGGTCTTGCGGAAGGTCGTGAGGGATACGAACCTCTCGCTGCCGAGGGCGGCGAGGGCGGGAGCGAGGGTCATGCCGTGACGCTACCCCGCAGCCCGGGGAGCAGCGACCGGGATCGGGGGGCTGTCGGGAAGGGCGACCTGCAGCGGGGTACACGAGCCCCGTTGCACCACATGACCGCGGCCCGGTCGAGCCGCTCGGTCCACTGGCGCGCGCACTCCGAGGACGCCGCCTTCGGCTGTCCACGTGGGGCCGAGCAGGACCCCGGTGCGGTGCCTCGCTACCTCGTACGCGATCCCGCGGTACATCGATGACAGGGCCGTCGCGTTGGCCCCGACGACCAGCAGTCCGCAGTCCCGGTCGACGAGGTGCGCGACCTCCCGGAGGACAGTCTCGACGGGGTGGTCGATCAGCTCGTCGGCGGCGTCGACCACGACCGCCAGCGACGGTTCCCGCTGACGCGCCTCGACGAGGGAGGCGGTGTTCGCCCCGTCGCACCACGCGGCAACCGCGGGATCGCCCCGCAGCGCGTCGAGGGGGCCACCGCGGTGGCCGACGACTGCCACGGGCCGACCTGCCGCGGCGAGACCCCGCACGATGAGGAGCAGCGTCGTCGAGACGCCAGAGCCTGCCGCGCCCGTGACGAGCCAGCGTCGACCATCGCGCCCCGGATCGAGCCCGAGCACCGTCGAGTCGTCGCCCCCGATCCCGAGCGCAACGCTGTCTGTCCGTCCCGAGGCGAGGACGAGCTCGTCCTCGCGCACCACGGGCGGCAAGGCGTCGACGTGCAGCGGTGCCCGCCTGCCGTTGAAGGGCGCTGGCACCACGGCACAGGTCGCCCCTGGTCCCAAGGAGGGCAGTGGCGGCAGGTCGGGCGGAAGGGCGAGCTGGACCTGGTGTCCTTGGCTGGTCAGGCCTCGTCCGGGGGCCTTGAGCGCGGCGAGCTGGTAGGGCGCCAGCCCCAGCAGGACCGCGTCGGCAGGGTCGGTCAGGTGCAGCACCACACGGTTGCTGACCGCACCGCCCGCGCGCCCGAACCCCAACGTGCGGTCGCCGGCGAGGACGGCGGTGAGGCCGACCGCCTCGCCCTCGCGCAGCAGGACGAGCAAGCGGTCGACGAGCGAGGCGAGGGTCAGGTCGTCATGGCGACCGGCGACCAGGTCCCAGTCGTCGACGAGCAGCAGGATCGGTGGGGGTGCGCTGCCACAGTCGGTGCTGCGCCACCACTCGACCAGCGTCGTGACGCCGCGCCGGGTGAGGGCGGCTCGACGTCCGGCGACCTCGGCCGACAACCTGGTCACCAGTCGCTCCACCCGGTTGGTGTCCGTCCAGTCGATGTGGGCCCCCACGTGGGGCAGCGACCCGAGGGCCGCCAGGCCCCCGCCACTGACGGCGTACACGTGCAGCGACTCCGGCCCGCGTCTGCCGCACAGCGACCGAGCCACGGTGAGCAGGGCTGTCGTGCGTCCACTACCAGGACTCCCCACCACTGCCCAGTGGCCGCGGTCGCGCAGATCGAGGGCCAGCGACTCGCGACGTTGCTGCTCGGGCACGTCCACGAGACCGAGGTGCACCGTGAACGCGTCCGGAGGCTCGTCCAGCGAGCAGTGGGGCACGTGGGCAGGCAGCGGTGGCAACCATGCCGCGGGCGCGGGCTCGAGGCGCGCGACGGTCGTGGCCTGTTGCACCGCTGCGACGATGGCGGTCAGCTCGGTGTGCTGCTCGACGGCAGTGGTGCCGACTGGCCAAGGGGTCGACGGGCAGAACGTCCACCGCCGAACCCGAACGGACTCCGTGCTCGGCTCGACCACCCGGGAGCCGACGTGGGCCGACTGGAACTCGAGGAGTGGGGAGCCACCCACCCGGGCATACGCACGACCAGGAGCCGACGGGTCCAGTGACGCGGCTGCGGGGCTGTCGACGACGTCCTCGGAGTCGGTTCGGTCCCGCATGCGCAAGGCGATGCGGAGGTTGACGTTGGCCTTGATGTCGGCGGTCACCACACCGGCAGGACGTTGGGTCGCGAGGACGAGGTGGATGCCGAGCGAGCGACCGAGCGCGGCGACGTGGACCAGCCCGTCCACGAACGCGGGGAGCTCCTCAGCGAGTGCTCGGAACTCATCGACCACGACGACCAAACGCGCCAAGGGTGTCCCCTCGCCGGCCGGGCTTGCCTGGTAGGAGACGAAATCAGCTGCACCTGCGTCCCGCAGGAGCCGCTCTCGCCGAGTGAGCTCGGCAGTGAGGGACGTCAGTGCCCGCGCCGCGAGATGGTCGTCCAGGTCGGTGACGACGCCAGCGACGTGCGGGAGCTTGGCGCACTCGCGGAACGCAGCACCGCCCTTGTAGTCGACCAGCACGAACGACAGGTGCTGCGGAGTGTTGTGCAGCGCCAGGCTTGCCACGAGGGTGCGCAACAGCTCCGACTTCCCCGCGCCGGTGGTGCCACCCACGAGGACGTGCGGACCGTCTGACGCCAGGTCGATCGAGAACGTTCCGGTGCCGCAGACCCCGAGCGGAACGGTGGTGCTGTGGGGTCGGTGCCGCCAGGCCTCGGCGAGCGACCTTCCCGTGAGGAGCTCGGTCACTGGGTCGGTCGGAGCGCCGTCGAGCGGCGAACGGCAGCCCAGCAGGCCGACCGCGACCGGCAACGCTGCTGGTCCCTCCGAGGGTGTCGCATCACGCAGTGGAGCCAGGGACCGGCTCAGCCGCTCGGACCAGGCGAGTGCGACGCCGTCGGCCACGAGACGGTCGTGCCGGTGGCCCGGCAGGGAGAGCGCCGGGGGGCCGTGGGGTGGCAGGTCGAGGACTGCACCGGCCTCGTGCGGCAGCTCGCGGCGCTCGGCCCCGAGCGTGAGGCAGACGACGCCCACCCGAGGACCGTCCGCGAGCACCGTCGCCAGGCCCGGGACCGCCCGGAAGGCCCCGGCCCCGTCGATCACCACCAGGGTGGTCGACCCGCTCCACGGCGTGCTGCGATGGTTGGCCAGACGCTCGCGGATGGTCGTCGCGAGGGCAGCCACGGTGGCATGCACCGTCGTCGTATCCGGGCCGAGGACGGCCGGCACGGGACCCGCTCGACGGCGAAAAGCATGATGGCAGTGTGGAACCCGGCCCAGCCATACCCACTCGTTCCGCAGCTCTTCGGCTTGCAGCAGGCACACCACGCCGAGGTCGGCAGGTGAGTGCAGCGTGAGCAGCTGGCCGACGAGCGAACGCGCGGAGGCTGCCACCGCGGAGGGCTCGCCGCACAGACCGAGCACGCCCACCTCCCCGAGGGACAGGGTGCACGGTGCGTCGTGCAGCTGCGGTTGCTGCTCTGGTACTCCGGCCGTCGCCTGTCGCAGGAGACGCAGCGAGGCATCCTGACGACATCGACCGATCGTCACGACGAGAGCGTCGTCGTCATCGCGGCGGCGTTCCCACAGCCGCTCCGTGGGGCCGCTGACGATGCCCAGGACCGTGGCCGGCCCGGGAAAGGACCTGGTCAGCTCGCGCGTCTCGTGCCGGCAGGCGGCCTCGATGCAGTCCCTGGCCGTGCGGAGCTCTGCGTCGTGCGCCACCAGGTCCGCCGCATACGTCCGACGGGCACCCCACCGGTCGCTCAGCGCGGTGCCCACCATGAGGACCGGGCCCATGAGGGCGAACGCGAGCATGGTGGGGCCGACCACCACGGCGAGCACGGCGGCGACCGGGACGGGCAGGAGGACGGCCAGCCACGGGACCCTGGTGGGGCGCGGCTGCTGTGGAGGGGCAGGGAGGGCGATGCTGGCCGGGGCGTGGCGATCCAGGACCCGCGGTCGCCGGTTCACGGCGAGGGTGCCCTCGCCCGTGGTGGTCGTGGCGGCGGGGACGGCCCCGGTGTGGCGCAGGGCCACCATGGTGTCGCCGAGGTGGATGACGCTGGCGGTGGTGACGGTCACCGGTTCGTCACCCACGGGCGCCTCGTCGACGCGGGTGCCGTTGGTCGAGCCCAGGTCGCGCAGGGTCACTCCGTGGGCGTCCACGCAGACTTCGGTATGGCGCCTGGACAGGCGCGGGTCGTCGATGCAGATGTCCGCCTCACCGGACCGACCGACGGTGTGGCGACCGGGTCGCAGGTCGATGACTCGACCGCAGTCCGGACCGTGCGTGACCGCGAGGACGACGGCTGACCGGCATCGCGCGGACGAGCGAGTGCTGCTGTCCTTGAACAGGGTTCGGGGGTGAAGTGCCAGGGCTGCTCCGTCGAGCAGCGGCGGCAGGCCGACGATGGCGCCCGGCGCGACGACGACCCCGCCCACGACCAGGTTCAGCGACTCCTCGCCAGGGACCTGGTCTCCGGACGGACGACCTCGGGGGTGTGGGGAGGTGCCAGGAAGGCCGAGGTGCTGGGCGAGGGCCTCCATCAGCTCCGCCGCTGTCGAGCCCGTCGGTGCGTCCACCTCGAGATCCACCACCGACAGTGCCTGTGTGCCCGGGCACGATGGCCTACGGTGCGTGACGGTGAGCTGCAGTCGCATCTGCTCGACGCTAGGAGGCGGCGCCGTCAGCGCCCGCCAGTTTTCCACAGCTGTGGATTCAGCGGGACGGGCACGGACGGTTCGCCGTAGTATCCGGCAGACAAACCGGGCTCGCGCCTGCGGCGGGGGCCACCGCGAGCCGAGCAGCACACACGTCGAGGGGAGGTCGCGATGGACGCGGTCATGACCGTGGAGTCAGAGGTGCGCGAGCTCATCCGGCGCTCGGGCCTCGACCCCGCGCGGGACACCAAGGAGCTCTCCCGGCTCGTGCGTGACGCGGTGGCGGACTACGACGAACGGTCCCTGCACGGTGGACTCCCCAGCCTCACGAATGTCGAGGACGCGGTGAAGTCCGTGATCGACGCCGTCGCTGGATTCGGACCGCTGCAGCCGTACTTCGACGATCCCGAGGTCGAGGAGATCTGGATCAACGAGCCCACGAAGGTGTTCATCGCCCGTGGCGGGGTCGCCGAGCTGACGACGACGTTCTTGACGGCCGACAGCGTCCGTGACCTCGTCGAGCGCATGCTCAAGACCAGCGGACGGCGGGTCGACCTCTCGAGCCCCTTCGTCGACGCGGTCCTGCCCGATGGCTCGCGGCTGCACGTCGTCATCCCGGACATCACCAGGGCTCACTGGAACGTGAACATCCGCAAGTTCGTCGTCCGGGCCTCCCACCTCGACGACCTCGTTGCGCTGGGCACGCTCACCCCGCAGGCGGCGACCTTCCTGGGCGCAGCCGTCGCAGCCGGGCTCAACGTCCTCGTGGCGGGCGGAACCCAAGCAGGCAAGACGACGCTCCTCAACTGCCTCAGTGCCGCGATCCCGGCGCGCGAGCGCGTCGTCACGTGTGAGGAGGTCTTCGAGCTCAAGATCCCCTTGCGCGACGTCGCCTCGATGCAGTGCCGCCAGCCAAGCCTCGAGGGGACCGGCGAGATCCCCCTGCGCCGCTTGGTGAAGGAAGCCCTGCGGATGCGGCCGTCCCGCATCATCGTCGGCGAGGTGCGCCAGGCCGAGAGCCTCGACCTGCTCATCGCCCTCAACAGTGGTCTGCCGGGGATGTGCACCATCCACGCGAACAGCGCCCGAGAGGCGATCACCAAGATGTGCACCCTGCCGCTGCTGGCCGGTGAGAACGTCGGGAGCCGGTTCGTGGTGCCCACCGTCGCGGGGTCGATCGACATCGTGATCCATGCTGCCCTAGAGCACGACGGGGTTCGCCGCGTCCGCGAGATCGTGGCCGTGCCCGGACGCGTCGAGGCCGATGTCGTCGAGGTCGCCGACATCTTCGTCCAGCGTGACGGGGTGCTGCGTCGGGCCGACGGGTTTCCCCCTCACGCCGATCGCTTCAGACGGGCCGGGTTCGATGTCGCAGCCCTGCTGGCGCAGGACTGAGGGGCGATGTGATGCGGGAGCTTCGGGACCTGCTGGGCGCGGTTGGGGGCAGTGCCACCGGCACGCTGGTCGGGCTGATGTTGGGATGTGGCCTGTTCTGCGTCTGGTGGGCCGCGTGGGTCCCGGCGCCACGAGTGGCTGCTGCGCCGCGAGTGACGGTGGGCGACCGGTTGCGCGATGAGCTCGTGCAGGCCGGCTACGAATCCGTGGGTCCCCG
This sequence comes from Pedococcus sp., assembly GCA_039916625.1. Lineage (GTDB taxonomy): Bacteria > Actinomycetota > Actinomycetes > Actinomycetales > Dermatophilaceae > Pedococcus. The sequence goes on along the minus strand of JBDSKZ010000027.1, from coordinate 54,255 downwards.
GAGTCTGGTGAGTGCGTGCGTCATCGCCTTCACCGTGGTCGCCCTACTGGTCGGTGCGACCACAGGGGTCGCCCCCGTGGCGCTGTGCTTCTCCGCCATGGCGGGGTATGCGCCACTGGGTGTGGTGCGCATGCGTGCCCGGCGCCGGCGGGCCAGCCTGCGCGAGCTGTGGCCGGACGCCGTGGACAACATCGCGTCAGCCGTTCGCGCCGGGCTCGCCCTCCCGGAGGCCTTGAGCCAGCTGGGGCGTCGCGGTCCCGAGGAGCTACGGCCCGCCTTCCGCGCCTTCGCGGAGGACTACCGCACCACGGGGCGTTTCCACGACAGCCTGGACCAGCTCAAGGTGCGTCTCAGTGACCCGGTGGGCGACCGGCTCGTCGAGTCGCTGCGGATTGCCCGCGAGGTCGGCGGCAGCGACCTCGGTCGGCTCCTACGGACCTTGTCGACGTTCCTTCGCGAGGACAGCCGGACGCGCGCCGAGCTCGAGACCCGGCAGGGTTGGACCGTCAACGCCGCACGGCTGGCGGTGGCAGCGCCGTGGATCGTCCTGGCGATGCTGTGCACCCGACCCGAGTCGATCCGTGCCTACGCCAGCCCGACCGGCACCGTCGTCCTGCTCGTCGGTGCCGCGATCTCGGTCGCTGCCTACCGGATCATGATCCACATCGGTCGACTGCCCGAGGACGAGCGGGTGCTGCGATGACGATCCTGGGCGCACAGGTCGGGATGTCGCTCCCCGGGGCCGCCATCGGCTTCACTCTGGGAGTCGGCCTGCTGCTGGCCTGGGCGGGCCTGCCGCGCAGCCGACGCGCCACCCTCGAGGACCGGGTGCTGCCCTACCTGCGTGACACCCCTCGCCCGTCGCGGCTCCTCGCCGGTAGGCAGGTCGCCGGAGCCGGGGCTCTCGGCGTGCTCGCCCGCCCCCTGGTGGCCGACCTCGCAGGGCGCATCGAACGCGTGCTCGGTGGCTCCGCCTCGGTGCGGCGCCGGTTGGTGCGCGCCGGCAGGCCGGCTGACGTGGAGCGGTTCCGGGCCGAGCAGGTGCTCTGGGGGGCGGTCGGCCTCGTCGTCGGCCTGGCACTCGGTGTCAGCCTGTTCCTCGGCAACGGTGGGTCGGTCGGGCCCGCGGTCATCGTGACGCTGTGCGGGGCCGGCGTCGGGGTGGTGGCTCGCGACCAGTGGCTCAGCCGTGCGGCGAACCGGCGCGAGGAACGCATGCTCGCCGAGTTCCCCACCATCGCGGAGCTGCTCGCCCTGGCCGTCGGCGCGGGGGAGGGCGCCGTAGGTGCGCTCGAGCGGGTCTGCCGCCTCTCGAACGGCGAGCTCTCGCACGAGCTCGGCCGTTGCCTCGCCGACGCGCGCGCTGGTGCGAACCTTCCCACCGCGCTGCAGGGCCTGGCCGACCGCACCGGTTTGGTCAGCCTGTCCCGGTTCGTCGACGGCATGATCATCGCCGTCGAGCGGGGCACCCCCTTGGCTGACGTCCTGAGGGCTCAGGCCCAGGACGTCCGGGAGACCGGGAGGCGGGCGGTGATGGAGGCCGGCGGCAAGAAGGAGATCGCGATGATGGTGCCCGTCGTCTTCCTCGTCCTGCCCGTCACGGTGCTCTTTGCGATCTACCCCGGCTTCTCGTTCCTGCGGTTCTCCATCTGATGGCTCGACGAAAGGTAGACCCATGACCGTCCTCACCAAGGCGTTGACCCGTGCCCAGTGGGCGCTCCACGGCGCTGTGCGTCGCGGCGAACGCGGCGACGTGCCGGGCTGGGTGATGATCACCCTCATGACCGCCGGGCTGGTGGCTGTGCTCTGGACCGTGGCCGACGACCAGCTCCGCGCCCTGTTCAGCCGCGCGATGAACACCGTCTCCGGCCCCTGACCGATGCCGACGTGCAGGGGGCTGGGGGACCGCGGAGGACGTGAGTCGGGGGCTGCCGTGGCCGACTTCGCCATGGTCTCCGCGCTCGTCACCCTGCTGTTCGTCGCGGTCTTCCAGCTCGGTCTGGCGCTGCACATCCGCAACACCCTCATCTCCTGCGCCTCCGAGGGCGCCAGGTGGGGAGCGCGTGCCGGGGCTGAGCCCGAGGACGGCGCCCAGCGCACCCGGGACCTCATCACGGCATCGCTGTCGGCACGCTTCGCAGGGCACGTCAGCGTGAGCACAGCGGAGGCCGGTGGCGTCCAGGTCGTGTCCGTCCGGGTGTTGGCGCCGCTGCCGGTGCTCGGGCCACTCGGACCCGACCGCAGCGTGGACGTGGTCGGTCGTGCGTTCCTGGAGTCGCAGTGATCCTCGGGGTCCGCAGGTGCTGGGCCCGCCCCCACCGTCATGACGAGCGCGGCAGCGCCGTGGTCGAGTTCATCGTCCTGGGCGTCCTCATGCTCGTGCCGCTGATCTACCTCGTGATGACCATGGCCCGCCTGCAGGCGGGGGCGTATGCCGCTTCGGCCGCCGCGCGCGAAGCCGCCCGGGTCTTCGTCACGGCGCCCTCGGAGGAGTCCGCCGAGCCCCGGGCGATGGCCGCGGCGGGGATCGCCTTCGAGGACCAGGGTTTCGGAGGTGGTCAGGGAGCGCTCACCCTGGGCTGCGACGGGACCCCGTGTCTGCGACCCGAGGGCAGGATCGAGGTCGTGGCGACCGTGACGGTGCCCCTGCCGTTCGTCCCGGCGTTCGCCCGCGACCTGGTGCCCCTCGAGGTGCCCGTGTCCGCGAGCCATGTCGCCGTCGTCGACCGCTTCCGGGCCCGGCCATGACGGTGAGCACGTGGCGGCGCGCGCTGACCCGTCGAGGTGAGGCGGGCCAGGTCAGCATCCTCATCCTCGGTTACACGATCGTGGCCATCCTGCTTATCGTCGGCACGGTCGCCGTCACCTCGGCACAGCTCTCTCGGATGCGCCTGCTCGATGCCGCCGACGGAGCAGCGCTCGATGCTGCGGACTCCCTCGACCTCGGCGCCTACCAGGACGGCATCGACCGGGCCGTCCCCGTCACCGATGCCACTGTTGCCGCCACCGCAGGGCGCTACCTCGCCGAGCGTCCGCTGCCGGTCGGCATGAACTCGTGGGCGGTCACGGCCGGCACGGGCAGTCCCGACGGCCAGACCGCAGTGGTCCGTCTGATGGGGGAGGCCGACCTGCCACTGGTGGGTGGGCTGCTCACCGCGCTGGGCGGCTCCGTGACCATCACGGTGGAGTCCCGAGCCCGCGCCGACCTCCGGTAGGAGCGACCCAGACCCCCGGGAGAGCCCGCGCCGCCCCGACCAACAGCAGGTGCGGGGACGCGTTCGCTGACGATCCGCGACATCCGCCCCGCGCGGTCGGCCTGGACGAGCGTCTGGATTGTCGATGTTTGTGGCGGCAAGGGTGGCGGCTCTGTGACAGGTCGTTGACCGGGAATGCTCTGCGCTGGTTACCTGCAACGAGCATCGTTGGCTTGTATTCGCTGGGGATTGGCTGCGAGGGGGCACCTGCGGCCGACCCACTCTGGGACGTCCCGCCAGGGCGCCCGTCGTCGTGTCCGCACCCGTGCCGGGAGGTGTGCCGTGTCGCTGTGGGACGAGCTCCCCTCGGGCGTGCAGAACTCCGGCGCGCTGGACCAGGTCCGTCCCCTGCTCCAGGGACTGGCCGCCACCGACGACGGCCTGCAGACCGACGACGACGGCACCTGGCACGTCTACACGGCCAGCGGGACGTGGCCGAGCCCCATCACCCTGGACCCGGGCTCGGGCGGGTTCGGCAGCGGCGGCTCGACGAGCACGACGCCCATCGAGTTCCCCGACCCGACCGTCAGCGTGGAGCTCGCGCTGCACCAGACGGGTGGGGTCGGGGACGGCGGCTGGCGGGTGACCCTGGGCGTGCCGATCTGCCTGGTGCGCCTGCCGTTCCTGCGCGGCGCGGAGCTCGACGGACAGGGGCAGCTGCACGCCAACGGCCTGCCGGTGACCTTCACCCTGCCGGCGCTGCGGATCCGGGCCAAGCAGCTGAGCGGCCGGTCCGTCGGCGTCGAGCTCCTGTCCGCAGCCACCGGTGGAACCCCGGTCGAACACATCTACGAGCTCATCTCCATGAACCCGCCCCACGCCCTCGTCGGCCCCTCCGACGTGGTCGGCTTCGCCTTCCGCACCGCGGTGCTCGACCTCTCCGGGACGGCGGGACCGGGTGTCCCGGCGCAGGCGCGGGCGATGCCGGCCGACTGGCAGGGGTTCTGGCTCCCGGAGGCCCGCCTGTTCGTCGCCCCCACCGGCCTGCAGGGTGTCGCCGTCAGCGCCGGCGTCCGCGACCTGTGGATCGGCCTGGGTGTCCATGCGGGCGTCACCGGCATCTTCGAGGCGGAGGTGGTCAACCGGGGCGGGACACCGACCCTGACGGTGAGCTTCCGGACGGCGTCGGGGGAGTGGATCGGCGACCCCGGCACCGGGGCCGCCCAGGTGCCCGAGCACGCCACCCTCTTCGTCGACACCGCTGGCGGCCTTGCCCCGATCACCATCGGCATCAACATCGACGGCACGGTCACCACCGACGACCGGGTCGAGCTCACCGTCCCCGCCACCGGCAGCCTGACCATCACGGTCACCGCGACCGACGGCGCCGGCAACCCCACCACCCGCACGTTCAGCGCTATGCGGCGCACCGACCCGAGCGGCACGGGCAGCGGCGGGTCCACGGTCACCGTGACACCGACGAACACCAGGCCACATGCGATCCGCAGGGTGTCGGAGACAGCGACACACGTGCGGCTGACCACCGACCCACCGGTCCCGGCCAACTGGTCCTGGGCGGGCGGGTCGGCCGGTCCGTCCGCCGAGGCGGAGGTACCCGTGGCGGCTGGCGCGCGGGTGGAGGTCACTGCCACGCTGCCGGCAACCCAGCCCCAGGTCATCGACGCCTACTACCTGTTCGCCCAACCAGACCCGTTCAACCCCAACCTCTCCGGCGCCCTGCACACCTGGGCGACGAGCCCCGCCAACGTCAGCTCGGGGCAGGCCTCCGGCCCCTCGACACGCAGTGGCGCTCCGCCGCTCACGCAGGCCCTGACCCCAACCGTCATCGCGCAGATCGGTGCGGGCGCGGCCCTGACCGTCAAGGGCTACGCGTCCTGGGAGGGCGCACAACACGACACCCCGACTGACGTGGAGTACAACCGCAAGCTCAGCGAGCGCCGCCGCGACGTGATGGTCGACCTGTTGCGCAGCAAGGGCTTCACGAACGTCACCGCGGGGTCGGCCGACGGGTTCAGCCTGGCCAGGGCGCGGACCACCTCGGTCGAGGGCACGTCCCCGCCGCCTGCCGCAGGCAGTGGCGCGTGGTGGCGGGCCCGCGCCGCCACCGCGGGCAACGGCGAGGAGACCATCACCGCCCGGGTCGAGCGTGTCGTCCGACCACCCGCCAGGGAGGTGGACCGGACTCCGCCGACCGGCGGCAGGCCGGACTGCTTCCGCAAGATCGGGGTCCGAGTCGAGCTGCTGCGCAGCACCTTCATCCGGGCCGAGGTGTACGGCGAGTTCGACATCGAGACCGCAGCGGAGACCGCGCTGCGTCGGCACTCCCAGCCCGCACTACGACAGGGCACCCGCAACGCGGGCGATGGCATCTGCACCTTCCTCGTGCGGCTGAGGATCGCCGAGGACCGCGACTCGTGGCTGGTCAGCGCCGAGTTCCGGGCCGCAGAGTCCGACCTCGACGGCCTGGCCCAGATGGACCTCGCGCACTCCAACCCGAACGCCCTCAACGTGCTCGGCGCGCTCAGCATCCTCGCGCCCCTCAGCTCCGCTGCAGCCGAGCTGTCGCCGGCCGCCGGGGCACTGGTGTCCCTCGGCAGCATCGCCCTGGGCGCCAGCAGTCTCATCAACACCCAGAAGATCATCCTGCGTGGCGGCGAGCTCGTCGTCAGCCAGGGCGTGATCGCCCCCGACGGCTCCGCGCCCGTCGACCCGCGCGGCACGACCGTGAGCATCCTGCTCGACATCGAGGTGACCTTCACCTTCGACCTGACCATCGTGCGGGTCAACCCCGAGCACCCGGTCACCACGCGCTACAAGGCGGTCGGCGTCCGCTCCTCGTGGGACACCGCGCCCGACCCCGCCAACCCCGGGCACGTCGACTACCTGCCGGTCCCGGTCTTCGACCCGAGCAGGGGCTACAGCCTCGACATCCCCGCGGGCGCCCTCACCGCGAGCCCGCCGCTCGACGAGCTGCTGCGCGTCCTCGGCTTCCGCGTGAGCCGCGACAACCCGACCTACATGGAGGTCGAGGTCGGCCTGGGCCTCGACCTCGGCATCGTCACCGTCGAGACGGTCCGCATCAGGGCACGGATCGACGGGCCGTTCGAGCTCAGCCTGACCAAGCTCGCTGCCTCCATCGAGGTGCCCGGGACGTTGCACGGCAGGGGATCCTTGGAGTTCACCCCCCTCGGGTTCAAGGGCTACTTCGACCTCACCGTCACCCCGATCAACCTGCGTGCGAGCGCGGTCCTCGCCGTCGAGACGCGCAACGGCGTCACCGGCGTGCTCATCGGCGCCGAGGTGGAGCTGCCCGTCCCGCTCCTGCTCGGCAGCTCCGGACTGGGCATCTACGGCTTCCTCGGCGGGGTGGGCATCAACTACGCCCGCGACGAGTCCCCGTACGCGTCGCGCCCGGTTCCCGCCCTCGACTGGCTGCAGGCGCAGCTCGAGCGCGGCCACGTCATGCACCCGGACGGGTGGACCCACACCGCCGGCTCGTATGCCTTCGCCGCGGGCATGCTGCTCGGCACCGTCGACGGTGGGTTCGTCGTCAACCTCAAGGGCATCGTGCTGATCGAGGTGCCCGGGCCGCGGCTGCTGCTCGTCATGAAGGCCGACGTCCTCAAGCTCCCGCCGGTGCTCAAGGACGCCAGCCAGAGCGCGACCTTCCTCGCCGTGCTCGACATCGACTTCGGCCGGGGAACGATCACCCTCGGCATCGTCGCGGCCTACGAGATCAAGAGCCTGCTCAAGATCCGGGTGCCCGTCACCGCGTTCTTCGACACCCGCAACCCGCAGAACTGGCTGGTCGACCTCGGTTCCTACGAGGACCGCGTGACGATCGAGGTGCTCGACGTCATCAGCGGCAGTGGCTACCTCATGGTCCACGGCAACGGCATCAACATCCCGGTGCTGCCGCCCGTCACCGGGGGGATGGCGATCGCCACCGGCTTCCACATCAGCTGCGTCCTGATGGGCAGCAAGGCGGTCGGCCTCTACCTCGAGGTCGCGGGTGGGTTCGACGCGATCCTGGGCTTCGACCCGTTCTTCCTCGCCGGCAAGATCTACGTGCGCGGCGAGCTGCGGCTGTTCATCATCAGCATCGGCGCCAGCGCCGAGCTCGATGTGCTCGTCGGGCGCACGACACCGACCAGCCCCGACATCACCTACGTCCACGGCGAGGTGTGCGGCGAGGTCGACTTCTTCTTCTTCAGCGTCAAGGGCTGTGTCTCGCTCACCATCGGCACCCAGCCGAGCGAGACCCTCACCCCGCCGCCGCTCGTGGCCGGCGTCAGCCTGGTCTCCCGCTCACCGGCCCTCGTGGAGGGTACCGGCGGGGAGCGCGCCATCGACGGCAAGCTCGCCGACGCACTCCGGACCGGGGTGAGCGGCGCTCCGCCCACGGTGCCGCTCGACGCCATACCGGTCGTGCTCTTCAACACCGCGCCGTCCCTGGGTGGCACCGTGATGGGGGGTACGCCGCTCGGCAACAGCGGCGCGCGGCCTTGGGTGCGGCTCGGGGACCGTTGGTGGACCTACGAGATCACGTCGGTCACCCTCACCGGTGACCTCCAGCCGACCCCGCCCACCGGCAAGACGCCGAGCTCGTGGTGGAAGCAGACCTCACCGGCCGACCCGTCCTCGGGACCAGCGCTCGCGCTGCTCAACTGGCTGCCCACGCCGTTCAGCCGCGCGCTGCCCTACGGCGAGGCGCTGACCACGAGCGTCACCGACCGCTGGGGGACCGTCTGCAACCCGGCCGCGCCGCCGGCACCGGTGCTCTGGACGTTCGACCACAAGGCGCCCGGCCCGAGCACCGTCGGCTGGCACCTCACCGGCATCGCGTGGCCGGACCCCCCGGACACGCTGCGCACCCGCCCGGTCCACGCCGACTGCGACGTCACCGAGGCCTGGCGCACCGACGACCCGGCCATCGACCTCCTGCAGGGCACCAGCCCCGCCGTCGTCATCGGCGACGCGGTCCGCTGTTGCGAGCGCGGCCCGGCCCGGCCGCAGCCCAACCCGCTCAAGCAGTGGGTCGCCACGGCCGGTTCGACCTTCTCCCACCGCACCACGGCCAGCGACGAACGCGCCTGGGACGAGGTCGTCTCGGCCCTGGCCGACGGCGCCAGCCTCGGCGACGTGCAGGCCGTGCGGCTGGCGCAGGGATGGGACCCGGCGCTGAGCGTGGCTGTGGGTGCAGCGGTGGGGCCGGCCGCAGGGCTGGCAGCGGGTATGGCCGTGGGTCGCGGAGCCGTCGTAGGGCTGGGCTGCGAGGGGCGGGTCCTGCGCTCGCCCGTCCTCGACTCCGACGAGCCGGCGCCGCGGGGCACCGAGCCCGACATGGAGCGGGTCAAGCAGGCATGGGACCGGCTGAAGTTCACCCCTGGCGACCTGCGCGACACCGTGCGCGTCACGCCCGGAGGAGGCGCCGGCGACCTGACGCTGCTGTTGCTCGTCCCGGAGGAGGTCTTCGCCGAGCGGCTCGTGGTGCGCTGGCTCGACGCCAAGGGACAGGTGGTCGACCAGCGGGGCCTGACCTTCCAGGACCGGGTCGGCCCCGACAACCCGCTGCCCGCGACGTGGATGGACGGCGACGGGCCCTGGGCCGACCCCGTGTGCCGGGCCGGGCAGGTCGCCGCGCGCGTCGCGGCGCGTGCCACGTGGCCGCAGGCGCTCGCCCTCGTCGACTCCCGTGACCTGGTGGATGTCGCCACCATCGAGATCGGTTGGGAACCAGCGCGGTTCGCGAAGGACCAGCAGCCTCCAGCGTTCTACCTGGTCGCGATGACGGGTGTGGTCACGAGCGAGGCGACGCGGTGGGAGTGGGACACGTCGGTCGTCACGAGCGAGCAGGAGGCCATCTCCACCGCACTGGCGCAGGACCCCGACGACCACGCCCTGCTGGTGCCCGGTCGCGCCTACACCGTCACCGTCAGCTGGCGGGCGGCCTCGGTCAAGAAGGACGCCGAGCCCACGGTCGCGCCCAGCTGGGACGGCGGCCACACCGACACGTACCGGTTCGGGGCCGATGGAGCCGACGAGTCGCCCAAGGACCTGTCACCGTGGCTGCTCGCCTCTGCCCCCGGGATGGACGACGTCGGGGTGCTGTGCGACGAGCCGATCCGGATCGCCCTGGCCACCCAGAACGTCTCCGCCCTCTTCGACGCCTACGGCAAGGAGCTGCGAGTGATCGTCCTCGCGGCGTCGGGCAAGCACCCGGTGCCACCCGGCGGAGGCGCTCCCGGCGGTGCCTTCACCGTGCCCCTCGTGGTCGACGGGGTGTTCCTCAAGGAGGCGCTGGGCCTGGCCGTGGCGACACCGTGGGAGGAGGCCGTCGTCGAGGTGCTCGGTCAGGGGCAGCAGTGCATCGACGTCTCCGGCGAGCGCACCCACCACGATGTCCTCGAGCTCCCCTACGACCTCGAACCCCTCACCGACTACCTCATCGACATCCATGCCGTCCCCAAGGGCGCCCCGGCCGACGCCCGGGCCCTCGTCCACCGGATCGGCTTCACCACCAGTGCGTTCGGCACGGTCGGGCAGCTGGCGGGCCTGCTGCGGGAGGCGCGCTGGCGCCATACCGTCGTCCCCGCCGTCGCCCCCCTCGCGGCCCTGCCTGACGCGCCCACCGGTGACCAGCTCGACACCGCCTTCCAGGCCGCCGGGCTCACCGTCCCGCAGACCCCCGGCGCCCCCGTCGTCCAGGTGCTCTGGTCGACGGACACCCTCCCGGAGCCCCTGGCCCTGGTCGTGGAGTGCAGCGAGACGCTGTGGCGGTCGCGGCTGATGCCGACCAAGGTGCAGGGTCCCATCGACTCGGTCGACCCGACCCACCACTGGTGGGCCGCGCGACCGACGGACTGGCTGTCGCTGAAGGCGAGCACCGCTGCGGCACCAGCGGGTTCGCTCCCTGCGGCCGGGATCACCCGCATCATCCGCGGACCCGGGCTCGGGCGTGCCGTCGTCCTGCTCGACGCGGGCGCACGTGGCAAGCGGGTGTCCCTGGACCTCGTCGTCGCCGCGGACGCCCTCGCCAACGCACCCGAGGGCCGCGCGGTCGCCGTGGACGTCCCGCTGCAACGCGCACCGTGGGAGGAGGAGCTCTGATGGCACGCAGGTCCGACTCGTCGTTGTTCCGTGCGAAGGCCGTCCGGCTGCCCTGGGGGACCATCGCGGCCCGGCAGCGGGCCCTGTTGCGCCAGCTGGACCACATCGAGGTCGACGGCCTGCCGGCTTTCGACGACCGCCAGCTCCAGCTGCGCTCCCTGGACATCCACCTCAGCTGGGCCTGTGGGCCGGGACTCGGCGTGCCGCGCGGGGCGTTCACCGTCTGGACCCGAAGCCCCAAGGACTCCCCGAAGCGCACCCGGGCGTCGGTCTCCTCGGACCCCGTCCCCCTGGTCACGTGGGGACCGGCCGAGGCAGGCTGCGTCCAGGTCACCTGCCGTCCCATCGACCCCGGCCAGCCGGTCGCGGTGCTGCTGTTCCGCACCGGAGACGACCCCGACCACGTCGTCGCCGCGGGGTCGCTGCGCCCGGTGAACGCCGACCCGGTCACCATCACCGTCCGCACCTCCGGCGCGACCTATGCCAGGGTCGTCAACGGCACCGACCTCCGCGTCTCGGTCGACCCGCTCGAGCGGATCGTCGACGACGACGCGTGGGAGCCGTTGGAGATCGTCGGGCTGCCCGTGGACCAGCCGCTCGCCGGGTTCGAGTACGACACCTCCGACCAGGGGCCCCTCGACCGGTTGATGCCGCCGGTGGATGCGGCGATCCACCGACTGGTGCGCGGTGGGCCGCCGCTGGGGTGGGCGCCGGTCACCGAGGCCGGTCGAGCCGCGCCGCTGTGGCAGGCCCCGGACCCCAAGCTCCTCGTCGAGGAGGTGCGACGCGACCTGTTCCCCGAGCTCCCGCCGCTCTACGACGCCGGTGTCCGCGAGTACCAGCAGTTCGCCGTCACCAGCCCGCGCTCGGTCGACCCGCCGCAGCAGGACGGCCGCAGGTCCTCGCTCGGCACCACCGCCGACACGGGGCCCTGGCCGATGCTCCTGCTGCCGGCCCTGAGCGACCCGTTCCTCAACCTCGCCTGCGGGTTCGGCGCGAGCTACACGATGGAGCAGATGGACGACCTGCAGGTACAGGTCGGCCACTGCGACTTCCTCGTCACGGCGAAGTACTCCCGCCTCGCCCCACCGGAGCGCGGCGGAGCCGAGTTCGCTGCCTACGCCCCGGCTCCGGAGCCGCACCTCGTCGTGCCGACCCCGACGGGGCTGACCTCCGTGCGGGCCGGGCTGGTGGGCCCGGTCGCGCCGGATGCCCCGTGGCGCGAGTCGGTGCGGCTCTCGTGGGACCGCGTGCCCAAGGCCGCAGCCACGTCCCCGGTCACCGAGTCGGCGCTGGCGCGCTTCGACCTCATGACTGCCGGCCCAGCGGTCTCGCTGCTGCCACTTCGGGACGCGGGCGGCGACCGGCCCCTGCTCGTCACGCCCGACGGGCCGCAGGGGGAGCCGGGCAACAACCGGCTCGCGCTCGTCGACGGTGGCCAGGAGATCGCCATCGGCGGCGGCGGCCGTCGACTGGGCTACGCGGTCGCCGTCAGCGACCTCCACGGCATCTGGTCGCCGTGGCAGGACGTCGGGTGGATCGGCGACGAACCTGCGCCGCAGACCACCCGCCTCGTCTCGGTCGCCCTCGACACCCGCTACTCCGGCTCGCCGTCCTGCCCCGGCACCCTCAAGGCCGAGGTCGCCGTCGAGTGGCAGGAGCGCACCCCGACCCAGGTCGACATCGCGGCGATCTACTTCCCGATGTCCTCACCGACCGCGACGCCGCCGGCTGGGCTGTCCCCGGACGCGGTCACCCCGGCGGGCTGCTTCCGGCGTGACCTCGGGTTCGCGTTCGCCGGCGACGCCCCGGTGCCGTCCGGCTGCACCGTCCGTCCCCTGTCGGCCGACGGCACCGCGACCGCGGTGCCCGGCCCGGCGCAGGGGAACGGTGGGCGACGTTACGCCGTGGTCGCCGACGTGCCGACCCTCGACTTCGGCAGCACCGGCAGGTGGGGCGTCCAGGTATGGACTCGACGGCACCTGCTCGTGGGAGCCACCCCGACCCCGTGGTCGCCCGGCGAGCCGCACCCCGCTCGCACGAGCGCCGCGAGCCCGGTGCCGGTCGTCCCGCTGCCCCCGCCGCCGCTGCCCGGTGTGCCGCTCGGCAGCACCCTCGACGCCCAGGGCTGCAGCCACGTGCGCGTCGCGTGGTCGCTGCCCGCCGGCGCCGATGTCCGCACCTGCATCGTCTGGGAGGTCAACGAGACCTCGCTGCGCCAGCGTGCGGGCCTCGCGCCGAAGGCCCCCGACTCCGCCGTCCCCGGTCAGCGGTTGGTGGACCTCCGCGCGGCGTATGACGCCATGACCCCCACCCAGCGCCGCGCGGCCTTCCGCCGGTTCCAGGAGGTCGGCGGCGCAGTGCGGACGTACGACGCCACCCTCCCCAAGGGGTCGACCGACATCCACCTGTTCCTCGTCACCACGATGACCAAGTCCGGGGTGGAGAGCCCGTGGCCCGACTCGGGCACCCCGCACGAGCACTTCCAGGCGGCCATGGCACCGAGGCTCCGCCGGCCGTCCCCCCCGCTCGCGCGACCGTCCGTGGCCGCTGACGGCACCGTGACCATCCGTCTGTATGCGGCGAGCCCCATCGCGGTGCAACGGTTCCGGTTGTATCGCACCACCTCCGACGAAGCAGCCCGCGATGTGTCGACGATGGGACCGGCGTTCGCCGACGTGGTGGTCACCGCTGTTCCGTCACCGACAGACGTCGACCCCGTCCTCGGGCAGCCCATCTATTCGAGCACCTGGACGGGCGCCCTGCCGAGCCGCTGGGACCCCTGGTTGCTGCGCTCGGTCGCCGTGCCGGTCGACACCGTCCCGGCGCAGGGCGAGCGCGGGCTGCCGTCGGCAGCGTCGGACGTCGTCGCCGTCACCGTCCCCCCCGGTGCGCCGGAGCTCGAGCCGCTGACGGCCGAGGTCGGTGGGGGGGACCACCGCGCGGTCGTGGTGCGCTCCACCACGACCGCTCCGCCACGGGTGCTGCCCGCAGGGGTGCACCGCCTGGACGGGAAGGTCGGCGCCGACGACATCGCGGTCGTCACCCTTCCGGACGTCCCGGTGACACCCTTGGCCACGCCTCCTGCAGGAGCGGCCACCGCCCCGGTCATCGAGCAGGGGGCCCGGGTGGCCGGGCGGTCGCCGCTCGCCCTGTGGTTCACCCGGCCGGTCGCGGCCGACCCCGTCGATGTCAGGGTGCGCCTGGTCGACCCCTTCGGCCGCGAGGTGGTTCGTGAGCTCACCGTGCCCGGTTGGGTCGAGCCGGCACCGGACGTGTCGGTCTCCCTCGTCGACGTGTTCGCCATCGCGGGTCGAGGCGTCCACGTCGGCATCTGGACCAACGCCAGCGCCCGGCGCCGTCCGCCGTACGTCCTCGAGGTCGTCGCAGCACAGCGCCTCGCCGGGCCCATCGTGCTGCCCGAACGAGCGGGGCGGTTCCCGGGAGTGCTCGACCCTGATGGCGGAGGTGGGTTCGTGCGTGCTGGCAGCGGGGCGTTCCGCCGCGGAGGTCCGTTCCCGCCCCTCGGTCCGTTCCCGCCCAGGGTTCGCACCCTGACCGGGTCGTTCCCCTTCGACGAGATCCCGTGGGCGTCCGGCGGGCTACCCAGGACGGGGGAGATCGTCCTCGTGCGCAACCGGCTGCGCCGGGGACCGAACGCACCCCCGCCGTACGAGGCGTTCATCCCGCTCACCGGGGTGCTGCGCATCTCCGTGACGGTGCTCAGCCCGGAGGGACAACGGGTCACGGCGACCACGACCACCACGTGAGGTCGCCCGGCTGGGCGCGCAGCCCGCCGAGCGGCATACCGGTGTGGTCAGGGCCACCCGCCCGCGCGGTTCCCTGCCCCGGTGGCCGGACTAGAGTGCTGGGTGAACCACACCAATGGCGCTGGAGGCTTGAACCATGTCTGATCGTCCCGTTTCTGTCATCGTCGCGGGGGCGCGCACCCCGATGGGTCGCCTCCTGGGCTCGCTCAAGGGCTTCACCGGGGCCGACCTCGGTGGCTTCGCCATCAAGGGCGCCCTCGACAAGGCCGGTGTGGCGCCGGAGCAGGTCGACGACGTCATCATGGGCCAGGTGCTCCAGGCCGGCGCCGGGCAGATCCCCGCCCGCCAGGCGGCTGCCAAGGCCGGTATCCCGATGAGCGTCCCGGCGCTGACGATCAACAAGGTCTGCCTGTCGGGCATCAACGCCATCGCCATGGCCGACCAGCTGATCCGTGCAGGCGAGTGCGACACCGTCGTCGCCGGTGGGCAGGAGTCGATGACCAACGCGCCGCACCTGCTCGAGAAGTCGCGCGAGGGCCACAAGTACGGCGACGTGACGATGCGCGACCACATGGCCTTCGACGGCCTGTGGGACGCCTTCACCGACCAGGCGATGGGGCTGCTGACCGAGCAGGCCAACACCGCTGACCAGGAGTTCACCCGCGAGCAGCAGGACGAGTTCTCGGCGCGTAGCCACCAGCTCGCCGCGCGCGCCTGGAAGGACGGCCTGTTCGACGACGAGGTCGTCTCCGTGCCGATCCCGCAGCGCAAGGGTGACCCGATCGACTTCAAGACCGACGAGGGCATCCGCGCCGACACCACGACCGAGACCCTCGGCAGGCTGCGTCCGGCGTTCTCCAAGGACGGCACGATCACCGCCGGGTCGGCGAGCCAGATCAGCGACGGTGCCGCCGCCGTGGTCGTCATGAGCAAGGCCAAGGCGCAGGAGCTGGGCCTGGCCTGGCTCGCCGAGATCGGCGCGCACGGCATGGTCGCCGGTCCCGACTCCACCCTGCAGCAGCAGCCTGCCCGCGCCATCGCCAAGGCGTGCGAGCGCGAGGGCATCACACCGGCCGACCTCGACCTCGTCGAGATCAACGAGGCGTTCGCCGCGGTCGGCCTCGCCTCGGCCAAGGAGCTCGGCATCGACGTCGACAAGGTCAACGTCAACGGTGGCGCGATCGCCCTGGGCCACCCGATCGGGATGTCCGGAGCGCGGATCGCCCTGCACCTCGCGCTCGAGCTCCAGCGCCGTGGTGGTGGCGTCGGCGCCGCCGCCCTCTGCGGTGGCGGTGGCCAAGGTGACGCGCTCATCGTCCGCGTCCCCGCGACCACCGACGCGGCGTAGGGCGAAGCCGGCTTGGCTCCTCGTACCGTCGACGTCCCTGCCCTGGTCGAGTCGGCCAGGGCAGGCTCGCCTCGCGCGGTCGCGCGACTGATCAGCCTCGTCGAGGACGCCCACCCGGCCCTGCGCGAGGTGATGGCCGCGCTGGCCCCCCACAGCGGGACGGCGCACATCATCGGCATCACGGGCAGTCCCGGCGTCGGCAAGTCGACCTCGACGAATGCGCTGGTCGCCGCGTTCCGAGCTCGGGGCAAGCGGATCGGCGTGCTGGCCGTCGACCCGTCGTCGCCGTTCTCCGGTGGTGCACTGCTCGGTGACCGCGTGCGCATGCAGGACCACGTCCTGGACCCCGAGGTCTACATCCGCTCGATGGCCAGCCGTGGCCACCTCGGCGGGCTGTCGTGGACGACGCCCCAGGCGTTGCGCGTCCTTGATGCCGCGGGCTGCGAAGTCATCCTCGTCGAGACGGTCGGCGTCGGGCAGTCCGAGGTCGAGATCGCCGGCCTCGCCGACACCACCATCGTCCTGCTCGCGCCCGGCATGGGTGACGGCATCCAGGCAGCCAAGGCCGGCATCCTCGAGATCGGTGACGTCTTCGTCGTCAACAAGGCGGACCGCGACGGGGCGGACGCGACGGTCCGCGACATACGGCACATGATCTCGCTGGGGGACCGCACCGCACCCCACCTGTGGCGCCCTCCCGTGGTGAAGACCGTCGCCGTGCAGGGCCAGGGCGTCGAGGACGTCATGGAGGCGCTGGACAAGCACGTCGCGTGGATGCAGGAGACCGGCACGCTGCGTGATCGCCGGGTCCGCCGCGCCGGTGACGAGATCGAGGCGATCGCCCTCCAGCAGCTGCGCACCAGGATGGGCGACCTCCGGCACGGCAGCGGGGTCGACGAGCTCGCTGGCCAGGTCGTGGACGGCAGCACCGACCCCTATGCCGCCGCCGACCAGCTCGTCGCAGCCCTGCGCTGACCGCGCGGCCCCGCGTCCTGCCCGGCCACTGCCCCGGCTCCGGCTCGGTCGCAACGGCGCTGGGTGCCCCAACAGGTGTGCTGGAGTGTCAAGGGCGGCCGCAGGTCATAGGGTGATGGGCGACCCGACGAAAGGATCCCTGTGCAGCCCGAGCTCATCGCCGGACGCTACGAGGTCGTGCGCGCCATCGGCAGTGGTGGGATGGGCACGGTGTGGCTGTGCCTGGACAACGTCCTGGGCCGTGAGGTCGCGGTCAAGCGCGTCGGAGCCCTGCCGGGAGAGCCTGCCGCTGCTGCCCGAGCGATGCGCGAGGCACGGATCGCTGCCTCGCTCAACGACGCGAACACCGTCGGGGTCTACGACATCGTGGACCAGGACGACGCCCACTGGCTGGTCATGGAGTACGTCGAGGGACAGAGCCTCGCCGAGACGATCCGCGACATCGGCGCGTTGCCCCCCACCCGGGTCGCCGCCATCGGCAGCGCTGTCGCCGGCGCCCTGGCCCGGGCCCACCAGCGCGGGATCGTGCACCGCGACATCAAGCCCGGCAACATCCTCATGGACCAGACCGGCACCCCCAAGATCAGTGACTTCGGCATCGCACGGGCGCTGACCGACGACCAGCTGACGCAGACCGGCTTCATGACCGGCACCCCCGGTTACCTCTCGCCGGAGCTGGCGCGCGGTGGCAACCCGACGTCAGGCTCCGACGTGTGGGCGCTCGGTGCGACGCTCTACTACGCCGTCGAGGGGCACCCGCCCTATGAGTCGCAGGCCAACCCGCTCGCGACGTTGCAGGCCATCGCAGCGGGCGAGGCCCGACCGATGGAGCAGGCTGGTCCGCTGGGCGGGGCGATCGCCGCCATGATGGACGCGGACCCCGAGCAGCGCTGGGACATGGACACGGTCTCCGAGCGCCTTCGCCGCATCGCCGCGGGCGACACCACCATGGCGCTCCCGGAGGGCACCGCGCTCGGTGCCGCAGCGGCGGGCGCGGGCGCCGCCGGCGCTGCGCTGGGCAACGCTGCCGCTACGGAGTTCATCCCCGAACCCGTCGAGTCGACGCAGCGTATGGAGCCCGCTCCCGCAGCGGTGCCGTACGCCGGTGATCCGTTCCCCCCGGGACCACCGGCCGGAGCTGGCGACGGGGCTGGTGGGCCCGAAGGTCCTGACGACCGCGGCCAGCGGCGCTCCCCGCTCGTGCCGATCCTGGTGGCCCTGGCGGTGCTCGGTGTCGTCGCCCTGGCTTTCCTGCTCACCCGTCCGAGCGGCACCGGCACCGATGGTGCCCAGACGCCGACGGCCACCGCGCCCGCGTCCACGGTGACCCAGACCTCCTCGTCGTCCCCGAGCAGCAGCAGCTCGTCCAGCTCGTCCAGCAGCACGACGACCACCGAGGCCCCGACGACGACCACCACGACCACCGCCACCACCGCCACCACCAAGGCTCCCGACAACGGGGGCCTGGCCAAGTTCGTCCAGAGCTACTACGCCGACGTCACCAAGAAGAACAAGCGCGACGGCACCTTCGCCCAGCTCACTGCGGCGATGCAGCAGAAGGCCGGAGGCCGCGACGGCTACGAGGGCTTCTGGTCCACGATCAAGTCGGTCGACGTCGGCGAGACACAGGCGGATGCCTCGGTGGGCACGGTCATCGTGCAGCTCGACTTCAAGAAGGTCGACGGCGGCGACTCCAAGGAGGTGCACCGGATCACCGTGGAGCCGAACGGCGACTCGTGGCTGATCAGCGGCGACGGGCAGGCGGGATGACCCCGAACCTGCACGCCCATGTCGCCCTCGAGCAGGACGAGGACGGCTACCCGCCCTTCGACAGCGAGCAGCTCGAGGTCGAGATGCGCCACGACGGTGCGTGTACGGTGCTGGCCGTCCCGGTGTTCACCAGTGGTATCGCCGTTGACGACATCGTCTCGGTCGTCCAGGTCGACGGCGACGACCGCTGGTGGGTCACCGGCGTCCTTCTCGCCTCCGGTCGGGGGACGGCGAGGGTTGCCCCGCTGGGCACCACGACCCCGGACGAGGTCGTCGAGGAGCTCGCCGGGCTTGGCTGCGCTGCGACCGTCACCGACCACGGCCTCGTGGCCGCCGACCTGCCCGCAGATGTCGATGTCGCCGCACTGACCAATCTCCTCGAGGCCGGAAGTGCCTGCGGCCGTTGGCACTTCGACGTCGGCCTCGAGCCGGGCTGACTCCCCGGCGAAGGTCGCACCCCGGCTCGAGATGGTGCGTCAGAGGTGCTTTCTGAGGTGAGCCGAAAACCCGTTGTGGGGCGGGGCGTCACGGGCTGACACTGGTCGCATGCCCGCACCGAGCACGCTCCCCGTGCCCACCGTTGCCGTCCAGCCGGACGACAGCCGTGGCGACGTCGTCGTGCGCCTGCTGACGGTCGACGACGACGGTGAGGTGGGTGCCGCGCACACCGCGATGAGCGCGTCGCGCAGCCACGAGCGGCCGTGGGCCCAGCTGATGTCGCTGCGTGAGCTGCTGGTGGACCTGCGTTCGCCCAACACGATGGAGCGCATCGAGCCCTGGGTCGCCCTCGTCGACGGGGAGGTCGCAGGCCTGGGGATCCTGTGGTTTCCCCTCCTGGACAACACCCGCCTCACCTGGGGCGAGGTCGACGTGGACCCGCGGCTGCGCCACAGGGGAGCCGGCAGTGCGCTCCTCCGGCGGCTCGTCGAGCGGACCCGTGAGGAGGGGCGCACGACCGTGCTCGTCGAGAGCCACGTGCCGGACGGCGCGCGCGACGACCACCCCCACGTCCGCTTCGCCGAGCGACACGGGTTCGCGTGGGCCAACACCGAGATCTGCCGGCTGCTCGACGTCCCGCTCGACCCGGCGCGTCTCGACCAGCTGGCGGCAGACGCCTCCACGATGCACGCGGGCTACCGCGTCGAGTCGTTCGTCGGCAGCCTTCCCGACGAGCTGCGCCAGTCCTACTGTGACTGCTGGAACCAGCTGGCTGTCGACGCCCCCACGGGAGAGGTGGACTTCGAGGCCGAGTCGCTGGGCCCCACCACCTACGTCGAGCAGGTCGACCACCTCGCGCGCCAAGGTCGAACCATGGTCCACACGGTCGCCATCGCACCGAGCGGTGAGGTGGTGGCCTACAACGACCTCGTGGTCCGCGCGGACGGCCCGCAGGACGTGATGCAGTGGGGGACGCTGGTGCGTCGCGAGCACCGTGGTCGCCGGCTGGGGATGGCGGTCAAGGTCCGGGGTCTGCAGGAGCTGGCCCGAGCTGCGCCCGAGGCGAAGCGGGTGCGGACCTGCAACGCCGAGCAGAACAGCCAGATGGTCGGTGTCAACGACGAGCTCGGCTTCCGCCGGGTCGAGGCAGTGCTGGCCTACCAGTGCCACGTCGGGGACTGACGCCGGCACGGCATACGGTGGGGGCATGCTCGTTGCCTTCTCCGTCGCCCCGTCCGTTGCGATCGACTCCACCGACTCCACCGGCTCCGTGAGCGATGCGGTCGCCGCGGCCGTCGCCGTGGTCCGGGCCTGCGGCCTGCCGCACCGCACGGACTCGATGTTCACGACGGTCGAGGGGGAGTGGGACGAGTGCATGGCCGTGGTCAAGGGAGCCGTTGACGCCGTCGCCGCCTACGGTCCGCGCGTCTCGCTCGTCCTCAAGGCCGACATCCGCCAGGGGTCCAGGACCGGCGAGCTGACCGCCAAGCTCGACCGCCTCGAGGCGGCCATCGACGCCAGGGAGTAGCCCCTGCCCGGGGCAGGGTCGGGGACATCGCTGGGAACGGGCCGGCAGCTATGAGCCGCCATCAGGTACCGCCGCGCCCAGGCTGCCGTGAGTGGGGCGAGGCCGAACGCGGGGCGATCGTCATCATGGCCACCCCTGACCCATGACCCATGACCCGCGGCGCAGGGGCCGCGGCGCAGGCCGAAGGTGAGATCCGTCTCGACGACGGACACCTCGAGACGGTGCGCCTGCCCCGCAGCTAGCCTGCTGCGCGTGCCCAAGCCCATCCGCCTGCCGTTCGACCCGATCACGCGTGCGGCCCAGTTGTGGACGAAGCGCTGGGGGCGCACGTCCCAGCCCCTGGCCATGGCCAGCGCCACCTCGATCATGCGGGTCCAGCAGCTGCTCATCGCCGACTACGACGCCCTGGTCGGTCGGCACGGTCTGAGCTTCGCGCGGTACGAGGCACTTGTGCTGCTCGCCTTCAGCCGCGACGGTCGCCTCGGCATGGGCAAGATCGGCCAGCGCCTCATGGTGCACCCCACGAGCGCGACCAACATCGTCCAGCGCCTCGACGCCCAGGGCTTCGTCGAGCGGGTGCCGAACCCCGACGACGGCCGCGGCACCCTCGCAGTCATCACCCCCACCGGACGTCACGCCATGGAGGCGGCGACCAAGGACCTGGTCGAGGGGCGGTTCGGCCTCGGCATGCTCACCGCGGCCGAGCACGAACAGCTCTTCGCGCTCCTGCGCAAGGTCCGCATCGGCGCCAGCGACTTCGACGGCTGACCAGACGCCCCGCCGCGCCGCGCCCGCAGCACGCCCGCAGCACGCCCGCAAAGCGGGGGTTGCTCGGGGAAACTGGTACCTGTAAAAGCCGTGTTGCCGAGCAACAACCGCTTTGCGGGGAGGGTGCCCGCGTGTCGCGGGGAGGGTGCTCGCGTGACAACTAGTAGGACGTCCAAGTAACTTGGCCGGTATGGCCGACCCCACTGCCCCCAGCTCGTCCGGCACGACCCCCAGCGCCCCCCCGAGCGAAGGGGCGAGCCGCTGGCAGGCGCGGTACGACGGCGCCCAGTCGACCGGCCGGGTGCGTGACGCCGACTTCACCACGCTCTCCGGTATGACGGTCGAGCCCGCCTACGGTCCGGCCGACGGTGCCGAGGCACCCGAGCGGATCGGCTGGCCGGGGGAGTTCCCCTTCACCCGTGGGCTCTACCCGACCGGGTACCGCGGCCGCACCTGGACGATCCGCCAGTTCGCCGGCTTCGGCAACGCCGTGCAGACCAACGAGCGCTACAAGATGATCCTCGAGCGTGGTGGTGGCGGTCTGTCGGTCGCCTTCGACATGCCCACCCTGATGGGCCGCGACTCCGACGACCCGATGAGCCTCGGTGAGGTCGGGCACTGCGGAGTGGCCATCGACTCGGCTGCCGACATGGAGGTGCTGTTCGCGGAGCTCCCGCTCGAGCAGATCACGACGTCGATGACGATCAGCGGCCCGGCCGTCCCCGTCTTCTGCATGTACCTCGTCGCCGCCGAGCGCCAGGGCGTCGACCTCGGGGTGCTCAACGGCACGCTCCAGACCGACATCTTCAAGGAGTACATCGCACAGAAGGAGTGGCTGTTCGCCCCCGAGCCGCACCTGCGCCTGATCGGCGACCTGATGGAGTACTGCGCCGAGAAGATCCCGGACTACAAGCCGCTGTCGGTCTCCGGCTACCACATCCGCGAAGCCGGCTCCACGGCCGCGCAGGAGCTGGCGTTCACCCTCGCCGACGGCTTCGGCTACGTCGAGCTCGGCCTGTCCCGCGGCCTCGACATCGACACCTTCGCCCCCGGCCTGTCCTTCTTCTTCGACAGCCACCTGGACTTCTTCGAGGAGATCGCGAAGTTCCGTGCTGGCCGCCGGATCTGGGCCCGCTGGCTGCGCGACGTCTATGGCGCCAAGACCGACAAGGCGCAGTGGCTGCGGTTCCACACGCAGACCGCAGGCGTCAGCCTCACCGCCCAGCAGCCCTACAACAACGTCGTGCGCACTGCCGTCGAGGCGCTCGCCGCCGTCCTGGGTGGCACGAACTCCTTGCACACCAACGCCCTCGACGAGACCTTGGCCCTCCCGAGCGAGCAAGCCGCCGAGATCGCGCTGCGGACCCAGCAGGTGATCATGGAGGAGACCGGTGTCGTCAACGTCGCCGACCCCCTCGGTGGCAGCTGGTACGTCGAGGCGCTCACGGACCAGATCGAGGCCGAGGCACAGAAGATCTTCGACCACATCCTGTCGATGGGCGGCAGCGACCTCACGAGTGCAGACACCGAGGGACTCTCGGGTCTGGTCCGTGACCACAGCGGCAAGGCGGCGGGTGAGTGGCCCATGACGCGTGGCATCCTGCGCGGCATCGAGGACGGCTGGTTCATGTCCGAGATCGCCGAGGCCGCGTTCCAGTACCAGGTGTCGCTGGAGAAGGGCGACAAGAAGGTCGTCGGCGTCAACTGCCACACCGCCTCGGTCACCCACGAGCTCGAGATCCTGCGCGTCAGCCACGAGGTCGAGACCGAGCAGGTGGCGACGCTCGTCGCGCGGAAGGCAGCCCGCGACGAGGACGTCGTGCGGGCCGCGGTGGCCCACATGGTCGACGTCGCCCGCACCGACGACAACATGCTCCCGGCCATGCTCGAAGCCGTCCGCGCCGAGGCGACCCTGGGCGAGATCTGCGACGCGCTGCGCGACGAGTGGGGCATCTACCGCGAGCCGGCCCGCTTCTAGCCGTCGACGGCCCGGGGCCGGAGCGGACATTACGGGTGATCATGGCCCTCGCGTCCCGATTCGTGGAGGGAAGGATTTGTTCTCGCGAAGCGGGTGGGTCATGGTGGAGGACGATGCCGGTGCGGGGAGCTCTCCCGTTCTCGGCCCTCTCACCCAAAGGAAACTGACTGTGTCGATGGTGGCCAAACGCGCCGTGCTGGCCGTGCTCCTGGTGACCGGACTCGTGCTCCTGGGCGTGGGTTCGTGGTTCACGTCCCACCTGGGCCCGACTGGGAGCGCCACCTTCAGGAGCACCCCTGCGCGGGGCAGTGTCGTCATCGTCGAGCCCTCGCTGCTGAACCGCGTCGCCCGCCCCACTTCGGTCACGGTGGTGACCCGCGCAGACAGCCCGGTCTTCGTCGGACGGGCGACCCCATCGGACGCGGACGCGATCGTGGGCGGGGCCGACACCACCCGGATGACCGGCGCCCGGGTCCGCTCGTGGTCGCTGGTGCAGGCGACCTCCGGCGCCGGAGCGGCACCCGCACTGGCCGGTGCCGACATCTGGCGCGAGACCGTCCAGGGCAAGGGCCGGGTGCGGCTGCAGGTCAGCCAGGAGAACGCCCCTGAGGCGATCGTCGTGGCCACGGCCGACGGCAAGCCCGCTGACATAGCCGAGCTCACCGTCACCATCGAACGCCGCACCTGGTTCTTCCAGGCCCTGCTCGTCACGCTGGTCGGCCTGCTGGCCACTGCTGCCGGTGCGGCCGGCCTGTGGCAGCAACGTGGTCGCGGTGCCGAGCCCGCACTCACGTCCGACCCCTCGTCCGATCCCGACCCCGACCGCCCGACCGAGGAGACGTCCGTATGAGGAGCCTGACCACCCCCGTGACCATCGTCGGTGCGCTCACCCTCGCCCTGTCGGGCTGCGGAGCTGGCAGCGCCCTGGTCGGCGTCAACGACGCCGCCCCGGCCCAGGTGAGGACCGTCGCCCCCATCGACGCGCAGAGCGCCGAGAGGATCGCCGAGCGCGTCCTGGCCCAGGTCGACGAGGCGGCCACGGCGCCGGCCGCCGAGGCCCAGGCCATCCGGGAGGAGGCCCTGACCGGCAGTGCACTCGCCGTCGCCACGGCCGCCAGCAAGCTGGAGGCCGATCCGGCACCGGCTGCGACCACCGCGCCGCTGACCCGCACCGAGGCGCCCAAGGTGCTCGCTGTGTCGCGGGGCACCGGCTTCCCGCGCCTGATCCTCGCGCAGACCGCGACCCCCGAAGGTGCTGCGCGGCTCAACCTGCTGACCTCGCCCGACGCGACCACGCCGTTCCGCCTGAGCGCATCGGTCACCATGGCGCCCGGCACCGAGGTTGCAGCGCTGGACCCGCTCGACGCCGGCTCGCCGCTGGTCACCCCGGACACCGAGCTCGCGGTCGCGCCCGACCCCCTCGTCACGCAGTATGCCGCGAGCCTGGCCTACCCCAAGCCCACCAAGGCTGGGGCCGTTGACACCGACGACCCGTTCGCGACGTCGGTGCGGGCGAACGCTGCCGCGCAGGCGAAGGCCTTCGGAAAGCTGGCCACCCTCACCCAGAAGCACGTGGCCCTGCCGAAGCAGACCGTGTCGATCGCGCTGCGCGGCGGGGGAGCGCTGGTGTTCTCCCTCCTCGAGCGCACCGACACGATCACGCTCAAGCCCGGCGGCAAGTCGCTGACGCCGAGTGCAGAGTTCCAGCGGCTCGTGAAGAAGAAGACGCTGACCAAGAGCGCCGAGCTCAAGTCCTACGAGACGGTCGTCTTCACGGTCCCCGCCGAGGGCAGAGCGGGTGTCGTCGGCGCCGATGAGGTGCTGTTCTCGGCCAAGGGGTCCTGAGCTGTCTGCTGGCCCGAACACGCCGACCCCGAGCAGCGCGTGCAGGGTGCGTGCGCAGGGGAGAGCCCGGTGAGGAAGAATCGTCCCATGACTGATCAGCCGTTCACCGCTGGAGGCCTGCGCGGGGCCGTCGACCTCACCGGCCTGAAGGCCACCGCCCCTTCCCGTGCTCCGCAGGGCTCCTCCTCCGGCGCTGCCGGCGGCGTGCCGGGTGGCTCGGCAGGCGCTGCTGCTCCTGGTGGCCCGGAAGGTGCTGGCAGCACGGCCCCCACCGGCGTCCCCGGCCGTTCGGGCCTGGTGGTCGAGGGCACCGACGCGAACTTCAGCGAGGTGGCCAACGCCTCGGTGAACATCCCGCTCCTGCTCGTGCTCTGGGCCTCCCAGGTGCCCGAGTCGCGGGCCTACCTCGACACGGTCGTCGAGCTGGCGGGTGCGCATGCCGGCCGCCTCCAGGTGGTCAGCGTCGATGTCGAGCAGAACCCCACCCTCCTGCGCGCCTTCCAGGTGCAGAGCGTCCCGGTGACGATGGGCCTGGTCCAGGGACAGCCGGTCCCGATGTTCGCCGGGGTGCAGCCGGCCGATGCGGTGCGCCCGATCCTCGAGGAGTTCCTCGGGCTCGCGGTGCAGCACGGTGTCACCGGCCGGGTCGAGGTCACCGAGCCCGTTCCGCAGGACGGCGACGAAGAGGCCGCCGAGCCGGCGCTCCCGCCGTTGCACCAGGAGGCCTACGACGCGATCGAGCGC
The DNA here is from genome assembly GCA_039916625.1 of Pedococcus sp. Lineage (GTDB taxonomy): Bacteria > Actinomycetota > Actinomycetes > Actinomycetales > Dermatophilaceae > Pedococcus. The sequence continues at coordinate 28,766 of JBDSKZ010000027.1, read as the reverse complement.
GGTGACCTCGATGCCGCCCGGGCGGCGTACACGCAGGCGCTCAAGGTGAACCCCGGCGACGCGGACGCCGAGCTGGGGCTGGCCCAGGTCGGGCTCATGCAGCGCACCGAGGGCGCCGACCTGCCGGCTGCTCGCGCTGCTGCGGCCGACCACCCCACCGATGTCGCGGCCCAGAGCCTGGTCGCCGACCTCGACATCCTCGGTGGTCACGTCGAGGACGCGTTCCTGCGACTCATCGACCTCGTGCGAGCCACCAGCGGCGATGAGCGCGAGCAGGCTCGGGTGCACCTCGTGCAGCTGTTCGCCGTCGTGGGGGCCCACGACGAGCGGGTGCGCAAGGCGCGCACCTCCCTGATGAGCGCCCTGTTCTGACCGCACCTCTTTCGGGGAGGCGTCCCAGCCGACAAGATGGGGCGCATGGCGAAATCGCAGGAACACCTCATCGGTCTGCTCCTCGGCGCAGAGGGCGACTGGCCGCGAGCGTTCGAGACGCTCGCCCAACGCATGGGCGTCATCTCCGGCCCGGACGGCACGCAGCACCACGTGTCGACCGAGCGCGTGAGCATCGAGCCGTTCAACCTGCGTGACAAGCCACGCCACGACCTGGTCATCGACCGCCTCGCGCACTGGTACTACCACCCCCGCGAGTGGCTCAAGAAGGTCGCGCTCATGGACGACGTGTACCTGCTGAACAGCCCGTTCACGTTCCAGTCCATGGAGAAGCACTCGGCCTACTGCGCCTTGCTGCGCCTTGGCATGAACGTCCCCGAGACGGTGCTCGTCCCCTACAAGAACCCGCTCGACAACGCGCGCTGGGCGTTCACCTCCACCGAGTACAACAAGTCCTTCGACCTCGACCGCATCGCCGACGAGCTCGGCTACCCCATGTTCATGAAGCCGTTCGACGGCGGCGCCTGGCGCGGGGTCTCCCAGATCAAGGACCAGGCCGACCTGCACGAGGCCTACGACGACTCCGGCGAGATGCTCATGCACCTGCAGAAGTCGGTCGACGGGTTCGAGGTGTTCGCTCGGGCACTGACCATCGGGCCCGAGAGCATGGTCATGAACTTCCGTCCCGACGAGCCCATGCACAACCGGTATGCCGTCGAGCACGGCTTCCTCTCCGAGGGCGTGGGCACGGAGGCGGTCACCATCGCGCAGACCGTCAACGCATTCTTCCGGTGGGAGTTCAACTCCTGCGAGATGCTCGTCAAGGACGGGGTCGTCTACCCCATCGACTACGCCAACGCCTGCCCGGACGTGGCGGTGACGTCGTTGCACTACTACTTCCCGTGGGCGATGAAGGCGCTGCTGAAGTGGTCGGTGTTCTGCGTGGCCACCGGGCGCAAGGCTCGCACGCAGGTCGACACCGGGCCGTGGTTCGAGGTCGCCGACGACCCCGCGCTCGACTACCACGCCAAGCTCGAGGCCTACCAGGGCCTGTCCGACGACTACTTCGAGACCGACCGCTACCGCGAGTTCTGCGACGCCGCACTGCCGCACGTCGACGAGATGGTCCTCGAGTGGGTCGACTCCGCAGACTTCCGCAACCTGCTCACCGACACGATCCGCTCGACCTACCCCGAGCACGAGTGGGACAAGTTCGAAGGCCACTTCGGTGGGCTCACCCGGCTGTGGGTCTCCGACGAGACCTCTCGGCTGACCCCGGGACGGTCCGCGGCAGACGAGGCCGTCGTCGGTGGGCCGGCACCTGCCCTGACCGACTGACGGGCCCCGCCGTGGTGGCGGGGCCCGTCAGAGGACAGGAGTGGTGGGCCTTCAGCAGGCGCGACACTCCTGCTCGACCTGGTGTCGGCGTGCCTGGGGCTGCCTGAGCGCGGGGCGGCGCAGGCCGCGGACCCGGTCGAGGGTGGCGAGGTTGGGGCCGGTGCTGCTCGCACTCGGGAAGGTGCGAGGCCCTGGCTGGCGTGCTTCGTTCGTGGGCATCATGTGGTGGACAACGTCCGTGGTCGGCCGAGTTGTTCCTGGTCGGGGCCCGCTCACAGCGAAGTCATGGGTGACACCCAGCCCGCCTGGGTCCGCGCGCCCGACGACCCGCGGCGCAGGCGAGGGTGACGCAGGGGGCAGTGCTACCCATTGCGGAGGCCGGCGGCCTTCCCTACGGTCGTCCTCGTCGCCGACCGGTGACGCTCCGGGGCCGCCCACCGCACGTGGCGCCCGCTGACGAGGGGGACCCCGCATGACCCGTACCCGATATCGCGCCGTGGTCGCGCTGGCGCTCGGCGCCGCGACCGTCCTGGGCGCCGCTTCCGCCCAGCTGCCCGCTGCGCAGGCCGCCGGCCTGACGAGCCGGGCCTACTTCAACGACCCGGACGCCACCGGGGCCAACTACATCCGGGACATGGTCAAGAACCGCTTCGACGGGGCGCCGGCGGGGTCGAGCGTGAAGGTCGTGTCCTTCAACATCGACGACGACTACATCATGGACGCGATGGTCGCGGCCAAGCACCGTGGTGTGGGGATCAAGGTCATCGTGGCCAAGTCGCGCTGCGACAACGCGGCCCCGCTGCGCGCCGCCCTCGGGACCGACCGCAGCCGCAGCTCGTGGCTCTACTGCTCGTCAGGGTCGACGCGCAGCGACGGTGGCAACGTCCACCAGAAGTCGATCACGTTCAGCCGCACCGGCGGAACGCCCTACGTCACCATCATGGGCTCGGCGAACCTCACCGAGGAGTCCTGGCGTGACCAGTGGACCGACATGTTCCAGTACGCGAACCGCCAGGACGTCTACAACGCCTACAACGCGGTCTTCGCGCTGCAGGCCCGGGGGACCAACATGGCTTCGCCCTACCGCACCTGGACTGCCGCCGACGGGGTGGCCCGCGCGAACTTCTTCCCGGTCAACGACCCCACGCCCGACTCCGGCGACGACCCCGTGCTCACCCGTCTGCGCAACCTGCCGGGCAACGCCAACACGACGATCATTGTGGCCAACTACGCCACCCACGGTGCGCGAGGCAGCTGGCTGGTCAACGAGCTCATCGCCAAGAAGCGCGCAGGAGCCCGCGTGGAGTTCATCAGCGGCCCCCCGACCGGCGACGACCTGGAGGCGCGGATGCGTCGGGCGTCCATCCCGGTCACGCGGGCTTTCGATGCCGCCTGCGCCACGGCTGCCACCCACGTGGAGGGCACCTGCAACTACATCCACCTCAAGGGCATGACCGCCAAGTACGTCGACGGCGGCGTGGTCCAGTACCGGACGTACACCGGGTCGGACAACTGGTCCAACGAAGGACTCAACAACGACGAGGTCACCCAGCGGATCGGCGGCAAGGCCACCTACGACCAGTACGTCGGGCTCTACCGGAAGATCCAGGCGCGCTACTGAGGGCCCGTCGCGGTAGACGGTGCGGAGCCGGCGTCAGTGGCGTTGGCTCCGCACCGCCTTGCGTGGGTTCTCAGCCGCCCAGTGCGGCGTCGACGACCTCCCTGGCTTCGGCCTGCACCTGGGCAAGGTGCTCGGGGCCCTGGAACGACTCGGCGTAGATCTTGTACACGTCCTCGGTGCCGGACGGACGGGCAGCGAACCACGCGCTCTCGGTCGTCACCTTGAGGCCGCCGATCGCGGCGTCGTTTCCGGGTGCCTTGGTCAGCTTGGCCGTGATCGGCTCTCCCGCAAGGGAGTCCGCGGCAACGTCGTCGGGGGAGAGGGCCGCGAGCTTGGCCTTCTGCTCGCGGCTGGCCGCAGCGTCGATGCGGGCGTATGCGGGGTCTCCATGACGGGTGGTGAGGTCGGCGTAGTGCTGGCTCGGGGACTTGCCTGTCGCGGCAAGGATCTCGGACGCGAGCAGGGCAAGGATGATGCCGTCCTTGTCGGTGGTCCAGGCCGCACCGTCGCGCCGCAGGAACGAGGCACCAGCCGACTCCTCGCCACCAAAGCCGAAGCTGCCGTCGATGAGGCCCGGCACGAACCACTTGAACCCGACCGGCACCTCGACCAGGGTGGCTCCGAGGTCGGCGGCAACCCGGTCGATCATCGACGACGAGACGAGCGTCTTGCCTATCGCTGCCCCGTCGGGCCAGCCGGGTCGCGCACCACCGAAGAGGTAGGAGATCGCGACCGCCAGGAAGTGGTTGGGGTTCATCAGGCCGGCGTCGGGCGTGACGATGCCGTGCCGGTCGGAGTCGGCGTCGTTGCCCGTGGCGATGTCGTACTCGTCCTTGCGGGCGATGAGCGAGGCCATCGCCGAGGGGGAGGAGCAGTCCATCCGGATCTTGCCGTCCCAGTCGAGGGTCATGAAGCGCCACGTCGGGTCGACCAGGGGATTGACCACGGTGAGGTCGATGCCGTGGCGGTCGGCGATCTCGCCCCAGTAGGCGACCGCCGCACCACCGAGCGGATCGGCGCCGATCCGGATGCCCGCCTCCTTGATCCGGGCGAGGTCGACGACCGTCGGGAGATCGTCGACGTAGGTCCCCAGGAAGTCGTAGGGCTGGGCCATCGCCCTGGCCCGGGAGTACGGCACCCGACGCACGTCGGCGAGCCCGGCGGCGATGAGCTCGTTGGCGCGCGCCGCGATGACCTTGGTGGCATCGGAGTCGGCCGGCCCGCCGTGCGGGGGGTTGTACTTGAACCCGCCGTCGTAGGGCGGGTTGTGCGACGGGGTCACGACGATGCCGTCGGCCAGCGCGGAGCCGGTCGTGCGGCCCTCGTTGGCACGGATGATCGCGTGGCTCACCGCTGGGGTCGGGGTGTAGCCGTCGCGGTCGTCGACGAGCACGATCACGTCGTTGGCGGCGAGCACCTCCAGGGCCGAGGCCCAGGCCGGCTCGGACAACGCGTGGGTGTCGCGGCCGACGAACAGCGGACCGTCGTAGCCCTGAGACGCGCGGTAGTCGCAGATGGCCTGGGTCGTCGCGAGGATGTGCGTCTCGTTGAACGCCGTCCGCAGGCTCGACCCTCGATGGCCCGACGTACCGAAGGCGACCTGCTGGTCGAGGTCGTCGGCATCGGGGACCAGCGTGTAGTAGGCGGTGACGAGGTGGGCCACGTCGACCAGGTCGGAGGGTTCGGCGGGCTGTCCTGCGCGCGGGTCGTTCATGGGACCACTGTGCCAGCGTTGCGGCCCGCTGCCCACCGTCGTCCCACGACGAGGGCGAGTCCGGTGGCCAGCCCCAGGAGCACCCCGTGACGTGCTCGGCGAGGTCGGTGGTGTCGCACGTACGCTCGAGGGAGACGGCGAGGTGGGCGCGGCCGCGCCCACTCACCACGCGGCGAACGCTGCATACGCGAGCACGACCGGGACCACCAGCAGCGGGATGCGGTGGCCCCAGAAGTGGGTCACCCGGCCGCGGCCTCCCCGCTGGGCAGTGCAGCGGCTCCGACCGGTGCGAGGTAGACCGCCGACAGGGCGGCCACCCGCACCTCGACAGAGTACGGCTGACCATGGGCGCCGTGCTCCTGGGCCGTGACGACCACGTCGGCCTGGCTCGGTGTGCCGAACTCGTCGTAGCCGCTGGTGTCGAGGATGACCTTCCAGTCGCCGGCGTGCGGAACGCCCAGGCGCAGCGGATCACGCGACAGCCCACCGAAGTTCACCGCCACCGCCACGACCGAGCCCTGGCGGTCACGAGTGCCGAAACGCAGGTAGGAGTAGGTGTTCCCGCCGTTGTCGTCGGCGTCGAGCCACTCGAACCCGGCGGGGTCGGAGTCCAGCGCCCACAGTGCGGGGTTATCGCGGTAGACCCGGTTGAGCTCCTTGACCAGGTTGTGCACGCGGTAGTGGGCTGCGTGGTCGAGCAGCCACCAGTCGAGCTCGCGTCCGTCGGCCCATTCGGCTTCCTGCGCGAACTCGCTGCCCATGAACAACAGCTGCTTGCCGGGGTGGCTCCACAGGTAGGCCAGGAAGGCTCGCACGGTGGCGAGCTGGTCGTAGCGGCTGCCCGGCGCCTTGCGCAGCAGTGAGCCCTTGCCGTGCACGACCTCGTCGTGGCTGATGGGCAGCAGGTAGTTCTCGCTGAACGCGTACATGAGCGAGAAGGTCAGCAGGTGGTGGTGGTACTGCCGGTGGATGGGGTTCTCCGCGAGGTACTTCAGGGAGTCGTTCATCCAGCCCATGTTCCACTTCAGCCCGAACCCGAGCCCACCCTCGCTGGTGGGCTTGGTGACGCCCGGCCACGACGTGGACTCCTCGGCGATGATCACCACACCGGGCACGCGCTTGTATGCCGTCGCGTTGGCTTCCTGGAGCAGGTCCACCGCCTCGAGGTTCTCGTGGCCGCCGTGGATGTTCGGCGTCCACTCGCCGTCCTCGCGGGCGTAGTCGAGGTAGAGCATCGAGGCCACGCCGTCGACGCGCAGCCCGTCGATGTGGAACTCCTCGAGCCAGTAGATCGCGTTGGCGACGAGGAAGTTGCGCACCTGCATCCGGCCGAAGTCGAAGATGTAGGAGCCCCATTGGGGGTGCCAGCCCTTGCTCGGGTCCGCGTGCTCGTAGAGCGGCAGGCCGTCGAAGCGTGCCAGCGCCCACGGGTCGGTCGCGAAGTGGCCGGGGACCCAGTCGAGGATGACGCCGATGCCAGCCTGGTGCAGCCGGTCGACGAGGTGGCGGAAGTCGTCGGGGCGACCGAAGCGCGCGCTGGGCGCGTAGTAGCTCGTGACGTGGTAGCCCCAGGACGGCGGGTAGGGGTGCTCCATGACCGGCATGAGCTCGACATGGGTGAACCCGAGGTCCTGCACGTAGTTGACGAGGTGCTCGGCAAGGTCGCGGTAGGACTGGTTGCGGCGCCACGAGCCGAGGTGCACCTCGTAGATGCTCATCGGCTGCTCGTGGTGGTTGCTCTCGGCGCGCTCGGCGAGCCACTCACCGTCGTTCCAGTCGTACTTCGACTGGACCACCGAGGAGGCGGTGGCCGGCGGGAGCTCGGTGGCCTGGGCCATCGGGTCGGCCTTCTCGCGGACCTTCCCGTCGGCGCCCCGGACGAGGTACTTGTACATCGTCCCGTCGCCGACACCGGGAACGAAGAGCTCCCAGACACCGGACTCCCCGAGCAGGCGCATCGGGTGGCTCCGACCGTCCCAGCCGTTGAAGTCACCGGCGACGTGCACTGCCTGGGCACGCGGCGCCCACACGGCGAACGACGTGCCGACGACGTGGCCGAGCGGACCGTCGTACTCGCGCACGTGGGCGCCGAGGACCGTCCACAGCTGCTCGTGGCGGCCTTCACCGATGAGGTGGAGGTCGATCGGACCGAGGGTGGGCGCGAAACGGTACGGGTCGTCCATCTCGTGCTCCACGCCGTCGGCGTAGCTCACGACCAGGCGGTAGTCCTGCGTCTCGGTCTGGTCCTCGCGCAGCCCGCCCCACACGCCGTCGGCCTCGTGGGTGAGGTCCAGGCGCGTGCCGTCGGCGAACCGCACGGCGACCGTGGACGCAAAGGGACGGTGGACGCGCACGCGCAGGCCGGCCGGCTCGAGGTGGTGCCCGAGCAGGTCGTGCGGCTGCTGGTGACGGCCGTCGGCGAGGGCCCGGATCGCCTCGGCCGGGGTGGAGACCGGCGGCAGCGGTTCGGGGGTGCGGTCGACCGGCGGCTCGGTCGTCGGGCGCCGGGGTGCCGACGGCGAGCCGGCCGGCTTCTCGATGAGCGACTCCGCAGGAGGGGTGTGCGGTGCCGACCCCGGGGTCGTCGTCGCCTCCTCTTTCGCGGTGCTGTCGATCTTCTTGTCCTTCTTGCCGAATCGGGGACTCACGGCAGGTCCTTCCTCGCGTCGTCAAGCAATCGGACCACTGCTGTGGTGGGGATGGTCAACCAGGTCGGCCGGTTGCGGGCCTCGTACACGACCTCGTAGAGCGCCTTGTCGAGCTGGAACGCGGTGAGCAATGCCGCATCCCGGCGCGGGTCGCGCCCGGACCGGGCGGCATACCCCTCGAGGAAGGCGCGCTGCGCGGTGTCCACCCAGGCGCGGGCGTTCTGCCCCGGGTGGGACTGTTCCCACGATCCGCCGGCGTAGTCGAAGGAGCGCAGCATGCCCGCGACATCGCGCACGGCGAGGTCGGGACGGGTGCGTTCGGACAGCGGTCGCAGGGGTTCACCCTCGAAGTCGAGCAGCACCCACCCGCGGCCAGCGACCTGGAGCACCTGACCGAGGTGGTAGTCGCCGTGGATCCGTTGCAACGCAGGCCAGCTCGCAGTGGCGGCACGATCGAACACCTCGGCGATGCGCTGCTCGTGGGCAGCCAACGCCGGCACCTCGGAGGCTGCGGCGACGTAGCGTCCGCGCATGCCGGCAACCATCGTCGCGATGGCCGCGGGGGTGACCGGCTCGGTGGGCATGACCTCGGCCAGGCGAGCGTGCACCTCGGCGGTCGCGGCCCCGAGCTCGCGGCCCTGGTCGGAGAAGTCCTCGTCGGCGGCGACAGCATGCAGAGCCACCCGCCACGCGTCCTCGGTGCCCGGGAAGAACTCCTGCGCGAACGCCAGGTGACCCGCTTCGGAGCCCCCACCGGCGACCGAGGGCCAGGTGGCGGACACGTCACCGACCATGCCGGGGACGCGCAGCGACCCGGCCTCGGCCAGGGCACCCTGCACCACGACGTCGGGGTTCTCGCCAGCCTGGAGCGTGCGGAACACCTTGCAGATCAGCGGCTTTGGCGCACCAGTGTCATCAGTGCAGTCGAAGATGACCGACGTGTTCGACTGCTCGCCGGACAGCACGCGGGAACCCCGCACGGAGGTTCGCGTCGTCCACGACGGGTGCCGGTGCGACTGCACGGCGGGCTCAGCGGTGTCGGAGGCGCCGCTGGCCTGCGGGGTCGCCTGCTCCAGCACGAGCGCGAGAAGCTGCGCTGCGTAGACGGGGTCGTGAGCACCGTCGTAGACCCAGCGTGGGCCGAGGACGCTGTGCTCCATGGTCCCGACCAGCGCGTGCTGAGCGCCCTCGAGCGGAGCGCCGCGGTAGGTGAGGGGCACCTGGTAGACGACCGTGTCGGGACCGCCCTCGTCGACGACGAGGAGGGTCTCGACGCCCACCTCGCCGGCGGGGTCGTCGAGGCGCCACGACCAGAGCTTGCGCAGCACCGGGAGCCGGCCCTTGGCGGCATACCAGCGTTGCCGCGCCATCCACGGACCGACCAGCTCCAGCTTGGTCGGCGCGAGGGTCGCAGAGGTGTGGATCTCAGCCACGGGCAGCCCCCGGCACGAGCCGGAGCCAGAAGAAGTCGCGCGAACCGAGCGTCAGGGTGATGGTGCCCTCGTCGGAGATCTTCGGGAACCCGTTGCCACCGAACAGGTCGGCGAGCTGGGCACCCTTGAACTCGTCGGGCACGCGGATCGTCGTGGCCTGCGGACGGCTGGCGAGGTTGTTGACGCAGAGCACCGCCTCGGAGTCGGTGCCGTCGACGTGGTCCCACTCGACGCGCAGGAACGACAGCACCGCGTCGTTGTCGGAGGGGCAGACCTCGAAGTCGCCACGACCGAAGACGGGGTGGCGCTTGCGGATCTCCAGCATCGCCCGCACCCAGTGCAGCAACGAGGAGCTCGTGGCCATCTGGGCCTCGACGTTGACGTTGTTGTAGTGGTAGACGAGCGAGGAGACCACCGGCAGGTAGAGCTTGCCGGGTTCGGCGGCGGAGAAGCCGGAGTTGCGGTCGGGCGTCCACTGCATCGGCGTGCGCACCGCGTCACGGTCGTTGAGCCAGATGTTGTCGCCCATGCCGATCTCGTCGCCGTAGTAGAGGCACGGCGAGCCGGGCAGCGACAGCAACAGGGCGTTGATGAGCTCGATCTCGGCGCGGCTGTTGTCCAGCAGCGGCGAGAGCCGCCGCCGGATGCCGACGTTGGCGCGCATCCGCGGGTCCGGGGAGTACCACCCGTACATCGCCACGCGCTGCTCCGGCGTCACCATCTCGAGGGTCAGCTCGTCGTGGTTGCGCAGGAACGTGCCCCACTGGGCCCCCGGGGGGATGTCCGGCGTGTCGGCGAGCACGTCGATGATCGGCGCAGCCTTCTCCTCGCGCAGCGAGTAGTAGAGCATCGGCATGACGGGGAAGTGGAAGCACATCTGGCACTCCGGCTCCTCCTGGGTGCCGAAGTAGTCCACGACGTCGGCCGGGGACTGGTTGGCCTCGGCGAGCAGGATGCGGCCGGGGTACTCCGTGTCCACCATCGTGCGGAGCTTGGCGAGGAACTGGTGGGTCTTGGGGTGGTTCTCGCCGTTGTGGCCCTCCTCCTCGTAGAGGTAGGGGACCGCGTCCAGTCGGAAACCGTCGATGCCCATGTCCATCCAGAACCGCACGACGTCGAACATCGCCTCGTGCACGGCGGGGTTCTCGAAGTTGAGGTCGGGCTGGTGGGAGAAGAACCGGTGCCAGAAGAACTGCCGACGGATCGGGTCGAAGGTCCAGTTGGAGACCTCGGTGTCGATGAAGATGATGCGCGCGTCGGAGTAGGGCTCGTCGGTGTCGGACCACACGTAGAAGTCGCCGAACGGACCCTCGGGGTCCGACCGCGCCGCCTGGAACCACGGGTGCTGGTCGCTGGTGTGGTTCATCACGAAGTCGGTGATGATGCGGATGCCGCGGGCGTGCGCCTGCGACACCAGCTCCTGGAAGTCCGGCAGGGTGCCGAACTCGGGGAGCACCGACTTGTAGTCGGCGATGTCGTACCCACCGTCGCGCAGCGGAGAGGCGTAGAACGGAGGCAGCCACAGGCAGTCGACGCCGAGCCACTGGAGGTAGTCGAGGCGCCCAAGGAGCCCGGTGAAGTCACCGGCCCCCGAGCCGTTGGAGTCGCCGAAGCCGCGGACGAGCACCTCGTAGAAGACGGCGGTCTTGAACCACTCCGGGTCGTGCTTGAGGCCGGGCTGGTTGAGGTTGAGGCCCTGCATCAGAACCTCCGGACGGCGACGATGTGGACGGGCTCGGTCTCGGGACCGAGCCGGACGTAGACGTGCTCGCCCCAGTGCCACGACGCGCCGGTCAGGAGGTCCTGGGCGGCGATGCCGTCCTCGAAGCCGAGGCCGAGCGCCGGCATGTCGAGGTGGACGGTCGACTCGCGCGTGCTGTGCGGGTCGAGGTTGGCGATGACGACCACGATGTCCTCGCTGCCGTCCGGCAGGGTGCGCCGCTTCGAGAACGCCAGGATGTTCTCGTCGTCGACGTGGTGGAACGTGATGTTGCGCAGCCAGTGCAGCGCGGGGTGGTCGCGCCGGATCTCGTTGATCCGCGTGAGGTAGCCGGAGAGCGACTGGCCCTCCTTCTTCCCGCCGGGCTCGTAGTCCTCCCAACGGCGGTTCCGGTACTGGTACTTCTCGTTGTCGATCTGCTCCTCGGCGCCCGGGCGGGCCACGTGCTCGATGAGCTCGTAGCCGGCGTAGATCCCGTACGTCGGCACGAGGGTCGCCGCGAGCGCGGCCCGCAGCTTCCAAGCGGCCGGGCCGCCGAACTGCATGTAGGGGGTGAGGATGTCGTGCGTCGTCGGCCAGAACGCCGGGCGCATGTAGGCCGCAGCGTCACCGGAGAGCTCCTCGAGGTACTCGATGAGCTCCCACTTCTGGTTGCGCCAGGCGTAGTACGTGTAGGACTGCTGGAACCCGACCTTGCCGAGCGAGTGCATCATCGCCGGCTTGGTGAACGCCTCGGCCAGCCAGATCACCTCGGGGTGGTCGCGGGCGACGTCGTCGATGATCCACTGCCAGAACTCGACCGGCTTCGTGTGCGGGTTGTCGACCCGGAAGATCTTGACCCCGTGGTCGATCCACACCTGGACCATCCGGCGCATCTCCGCGTAGGACCCCCGCGGGTCGTTGTCGAAGTTCAGCGGGTAGATGTCCTGGTACTTCTTGGGCGGGTTCTCGGCGTAGGCGATCGTGCCGTCGACCCGGGTCGTGAACCATTCGGGGTTGGTCTGCACGTAGGGGTGGTCGGGCGAGCACTGGAGCGCGATGTCCATCGCCACCTCCATGCCGAGCTCCTCGGTGCGGGCCACGAAGGCGTCGAAGTCCTCGAAGGTGCCGAGGTCGGGGTGGATGGCGTCGTGGCCCCCGTCGGGCGAGCCGATGGCATAGGGGCTGCCCGGGTCGTCAGGTCCGGCGTCGAGGGTGTTGTTCGGGCCCTTGCGCGCCGTGGTGCCGATCGGGTGGATGGGGGTGAGGTAGACGACGTCGAAGCCCATGGCGGCGATGGCGGGCAGGCGCTCCGCAGCCGTGCGCAGGGTGCCGCTGGTCCACTTCCCGGTGGTGGGGTCCTGCACCGCTCCCTCGGAACGCGGGAAGATCTCGTACCACGCGCCATAGAGGGCCCGCTCGCGCTCGACGAGCAGGGGGAGGTCGGTCGAGGCGCTGACGTGGTCGCGCAGCGGGCGGGCGGCGAGCTCGCGCACGACAGACGGGTCGGTGCCTGCGTGCAGGCGGGCCAACGGCGGCCGACGGGTGTCGCGCAAAGCGGTGACGGCGTCCTCGAGCACCGCCTTCTGCGCCTCGTCCCGCGGGACCTCGGTGGCTGCACGCTCCAGGACGCGGGCGCCCTCCTCGAGCATCATCTCGGCATCGATGTCGGCGGCCACCTTGATGGCGGCGTCGTGCTGCCAGGTGCCGTAGGGGTCGGACCAGCCCTCGACCCGGTAGGACCACCAGCCGACGGCGTCGCCCTCGACGACGGCCTCCCAGGCGTTGAGGCCCGGGTTGGTGCCACTCATCGGCAGGACGCGCTCGGAGCCGTCGGGGGCGGTGAGCACCACGGACGCGTTGACGGCGTCGTGGCCCTCACGGAAGACCGTCGCGGTCACGGTGAACTGCTCACCGACGACCGACTTCGCGGGGCGGGCGCCGCCGTCGATGACGGGGGTGACGTCCTGGACCGGTATGCGACCGATCGGGGTCTGGGGTGGTCGGGTGGTGGGGACGGCCACCCCGCTGGGGCGGGTGCCGGTGCTGCCCGTGGTGGGCGCGTCGGGGGAGGTGGGTGTGGTTGCCGGAGGCGTCGCAGTCACACGCCTGACGCTACCGGGTCTGGGGCGGCGTGTACCTTCCCGCGGCACCAGATGGACGGGTGGGAAGGGCTGGAGCCGCTGTCCTGGCTGCCCGACGTGTGAAACTTTCTGAAAGATCTGCAAGAACGCGTCAACGCAGCCGGCCCGTGGGCTTATGCTCACCCCTCGTGAAGGCGATTCGACGCTTCAGCGTCCGTACTGTCCTGCCCGAGCCGATTGCGGCCCTCGGCGACCTGGCGAGCAACCTCCGGTGGTCCTGGCACCCCCCGACGCGCGACCTGTTCGAGCTCATCGACCCGCAGCGCTGGACCATGGTGCGCAAGGACCCGGTCCGCCTGCTCTCGGCGCTGTCGCCGGCCGAGCTCGCCGTCCTGGCGTCGAGCAGCGAGTTCGTCGCCGCGGTGGCGTCCGCCAAGGCCGACCTCGACAACTACCTGAGCGAACCGCGCTGGTACCAGGCGTGGGCGCAGGCGCAGGACGAGGAGGGCGCCGGTGCCGGTGCACCGAAGGCGATCGGCTACTTCAGCCCGGAGTTCGGCATCACCGAGGTGCTGCCCCAGTACTCCGGTGGCCTGGGCATCCTCGCCGGTGACCACCTCAAGACAGCCTCCGACCTCGGCGTCCCGATCGTCGGTGTCGGCCTCTTCTACAAGACCGGCTACTTCAAGCAGAGCCTCAACCGCGACGGCTGGCAGCAGGAGACCTACCCCGTTCTCGACCCTGACGGCCTGCCCCTGAGCATGCTGCGCGAGGACGACGGCACGGCCTGCGTGATCACCCTCCAGCTGCCCGGTGGCCGTGAGCTGCACGCCCACGTGTGGCGCGCCCAGGTCGGCCGGGTGCCGTTGCTGCTCCTCGACTCCGACGTCCCGGACAACGACGAGGCAGCCCGCGACATCACCAACCGTCTCTACGGCGGCGGCGGTGAGCAGCGACTGCAGCAGGAGATGCTCCTCGGCATCGGTGGCGTGCGTGCGCTGCGCCTGTGGTCGCGCCTCACCGGCGCACCCACCCCGGACGTCTACCACACCAACGAGGGCCACGCGGGCTTCCTCGGTGTCGAGCGCATCCACGAGCTGACCCAGTCCGCGGGGCTGTCGTTCGAGGAGGCCCTCGAGGCCGTTCGCGCCGCCACGGTCTTCACGACCCATACGCCCGTCCCGGCCGGCATCGACCGGTTCGGCGCTGACCTCATCGAGCTGCACTTCGGTGGCGAGCTGGCGGTCGCCGGTGTGCCCGTCGACAAGCTCCTGCGGCTCGGTGCCGAGAGCTACCCCGGCGGTCAGTCGGGCATGTTCAACATGGCCGTGATGGGCCTGCGCCTCGGTGGTCGCGCCAACGGCGTGTCCGAGCTGCACGGTGTCGTGAGCCGCGAGATGTTCGACGGACTGTGGCCGGGCTTCGACGACGACGAGGTCCCGATCTCCAGCGTCACCAACGGTGTGCACGCCGGCACGTGGGTCGACCGCCGCATCTTCGAGCTCGCCGACAAGCACCTCGGCACCTACGACCTCGAGCGCGACGACGCCTGGGACCGCATCGAGGAGGTGCCGCGCGAGGCCATCTGGGCCACCAAGCGCGAGATGCGCCAGCAGCTGGTCGTCGAGGCCCGCCGCCGCACCCGCTCCTCGTGGAAGAAGCGCGGCGCCAGCCCGGCCGAGCTCGGCTGGGTCGACGACATCCTCGACCCCGATGTGCTGACGATCGGGTTCGCCCGGCGCGTGCCGACCTACAAGCGGCTCACCCTGATGCTGCGCGACCCTGCCCGCCTCAAGCGTTTGCTGCTCGACGACGCGCGTCCGATCCAGCTCGTCATCGCCGGCAAGTCCCACCCTGCCGACGAGACCGGCAAGCAGCTGATCCAGCAGATGGTCCGCTTTGCCGACGACCCCGAGGTCCGCCACCGCATCGTGTTCCTGCCGAACTACGACATCGCCATGGCTCAGTACCTCTACCCGGGGTGCGACGTGTGGCTCAACAACCCGCTGCGCCCGTTCGAGGCCTGTGGCACCTCCGGCATGAAGTCCGCCCTCAATGGTGGGCTCAACCTCTCGATCCTCGACGGCTGGTGGGACGAGTGGTTCGACGGCGAGAACGGCTGGGCCATCCCGACCGCTGACGGCGTCGAGGACTCCGAGCGTCGCGATGACCTCGAGGCGTCCGCGCTCTACGACCTCATCGAGAACTCCGTGGCCCCCCGGTTCTACGACACCGACGAGGCCGGGCTGCCGCAGAACTGGCTGTCGATGATCAGCCACACGCTGCGCACGCTGGGCCCCAAGGTGCTCGCGAGCCGGATGGTCCGCGACTACACCACCCAGCTCTACGGGCCCGCGGCCCGTGCCGGCTGGGCGCTCAACGACGGTGGCACCTTCGAGGGCGCCCGCGACCTCGCCGCCTACAAGGGCAAGGTCCGGGGGGCCTGGCCGGCCGTGCAGGTCGACCACGTCGAGTCCTCGGGCGTCTCGGACTCCCCGCAGGTCGGGGAGACCCTGCACGTGCGTGCCTATGTCTCCTTGGGGGACCTGACCCCTGACCAGGTCGAGGTGCAGGTCGTGCACGGGCTGGCTCGGGACTCCGATGAGCTGCGTGACGTCCAGAGCGAGTCGCTGGCGTTCGTCGAGTCCTACGAGGGAGGCCGCCACCAGTTCGCCGGTGACGTCGCCCTCGCCCGGACGGGGTCGTTCGGCTACACCGTGCGCGTGCTGCCCAAGCATGCCGGGCTGACCAGCACGAGCGAGCTCGGCCTGGTGGCCAACGCCTGACCCGGCTCCCGCAGGACCTGGTCGTGCCGCGCGCCGCGTGGCGCGTGGCGCGTGGCGCGACGGTGTCCGGCGATGCGGCCCGCTCGTCGGGCCGTTCTGGGAGGCTTGGCCCATGAGGTCCGCGCACGCTCGGCGTCGCCCGGTCGGCGCGGGGGTGAACAGCGCCCGCGGCTGGAGCCGCATCTGGCGCGCCTATGCCGTGGAGGCCCTCGCGGTCGCGGTGTTCGTGGGCCTGGCCACCCTGCTCTACGTGGTCGGACTCCTGACCCGCAACGACTGGTTCACGGTCTGGGGCCTGCTCGTCCTCGGCGTCACCGTGCTGCCCCTGGTCGCGCTCACCCTGGTGATCGTGCCCTCGGTGCGCTTGAGAGTCGCCCCCGTGGGGCTGGTGATCGGCGTGCTGCTCTGGGTCTGGGTGCGCGCCTTCGCACCTTCGGCTGACGACCCCCGGCTGTTGCTGTCCGTCGGGCTGGTCGGGGCGCCGGTGGTGGCCGCCCTGCTCACCCACCCCTGGCGCGGTCCCACCGACCCGGGGCGCCAGCGAGGTCCAGGTGGCGAACCGTCAGGACTGGTCGACGGTCCGGTAGACCTGCAGGCTGGCGCCGCGGACCTCGACGACTCCGGGGTCCACCACCGCTGACGGCGCCTGGACAGGGCGCTGGTCGTAGGAGTCCCACAGCAGCTCGTACCCTGTCGCACCCGCCACCGTGGGCAGGGTGACCTTGCCGTCCTCGGCGTCGCCACGCAGGACGAGCAAGAGTGATCGGTGCTCCAGCCTGGCCCCGTCGAGGAGCATCTGGAGGGTGCGTGTCGCCGTGTCCTCCCAGTGGCCGTTGGCCATCGGCTCGCCGTCGGAGCCGAACCACGACAGGTCGGTCGAGCCGTCGGCGTGGACCGCCCGGCCGGTGAAGAACGTCCGCTGGCGCAGCACGGGGTGCTCGGCCCGCAGCCGGGTGAGGAAGCCCGTCGTGGCCAGCAGGTCCTGCTGCCACGGCTCGAGGTCCCAGTCGAACCACGAGACCTCGTTGTCCTGGCAGTAGGGGTTGTTGTTGCCGCCCTGCGAGCGCCCGAACTCGTCCCCGGCGTTGAGCATCGGCACGCCGGTGGCGAGCAGGGTGGTGGCGAGCAGGTTGCGCATGGAGCGCCGCCTCGCTGCCTCGATCCTGTCCCGACGGTCGTCGCCGTCGACGACCGGCCCCTCGACCCCGTGGTTCCAGGACCGGTTGCCGTCCGTGCCGTCCCGGTTGCCCTCACCGTTGGGACCGTTGTGCTTGGAGTTGTATGCGGTGAGGTCGGCCACCGTGAACCCGTCGTGGGCGGCGACGAAGTTGACCGACGCGACCGGACCCCGGTCGCGTGCGCCGAACAGGTCCTGGGACCCCGCGAGCCGGGTGCCGAGCTCGCGGACGCCGTGGCCCTCGTGGCCCCGGGTCGCAGCAGCGATGTCCTGCAGCCAGAAGGTGCGCACGGCGTCGCGGAAGCGGTCGTTCCACTCGGCGAAGGGCGGCGGGAACTGCCCCGTGCGCCAGCCGTGGATGCCCACGTCCCACGGCTCCGCGATGAGCTTGACGCGGGAGAGCACCGGGTCCGTGCGCAGCGCCACGAGGAACGGGTGGTTCGGGTCGTAGTCGTCGTTCTGGCCGCGCCCGAGGGCAACCGCGAGGTCGAAGCGGAAGCCGTCGACATGGCACTCGTCCACCCAGTAGCGCAACGAGTCGAGCACCATCTTGCAGACCATCGCGTGCCGCAGGTCGAGGGTGTTGCCGCAACCGGTCACGTCGATGTCCTGGCCGCGATCGTCGAGGCGGTAGTAGGCGCGGTTGTCCAGACCACGCCACGACAAGGAGGCGCCGTGCCGGGACTGCTCGGCCGTGTGGTTGTAGACGACGTCGAGCAGGACCTCGATGCCCTCGGCGTGCAGCAGCCGCACCATGCCCTTGAACTCGTCGAGCGCGCCCTGCGGGTCGGTCGTCGAGGCGTAGGGGGAGTGCGGCGCGAAGAAGCCCAGGGTGTTGTAACCCCAGTGGTTGCTCAGCCCACGCTGCACCACCTCTGGCTCGGAGGCGAAGGCGTGCACCGGGAGCAGCTCGACGGCGGTGGCGCCCACCGCCTTGAGGTGGGCGATGACCGCGGGATGGCACAACCCGGCATAGGTCCCCCGCAGGTGCTCGGGCACCTGCGGGTGGAGCATCGTGAGGTTGCGGACGTGTGCCTCGTAGATGACGGAGTCGGCCAGCGGGGTGTGCGGGTGGCGGTCGTCTCCCCAGTCGAAGCGGTCCTCGACGACGACGCAGCGCGGCACGGCCCCTGCGCTGTCGAGCGTGCCGCGCAACACGTCGTCACCCTTGAGCCGGGCGTCGACGGCATGCGCGTAGACCTGCGGCGACCAGTCGACGTCGCCCTCGATGGCGCGGGCGTACGGGTCGAGCAGCAGCTTGTGCGGGTTGTACCGAAGGCCCTCCTGGGGGCGCCACGGACCGTCGGCGCGCACGCCATACCGCTGGCCCGCAACCACGCCGGGCAGGAAGCCGAACCACGTGCCGTGGGTGCGCCCGGTGAGGGCGACGCGTTGCTCGGTGGAGCCGTCGGTGTCGCCGGGCTCGAAGAGGCACACCTCGACCGACTCGGCGTGGCCGGCGTAGACGGCGAACTCGGCGCCGCCCTCGACGAGGGTCATGCCCAGGGTGGGAGGAAGGTCACGCGGGCGCGTGGCAGGCGACATGGTCACCAGACTAGGTAGTGGTTACGGTTGGCGCATGACCGATCCCACGTCGCTGCCCAACTTCCCGCCGCCCGCGGACGAGCACCCCCTTCGCGGTCGCGTCCTGGACGCACTGATCGACATGGGCCTGTCGCCCGACATCGACGGGGACGGCGATGTGGCGTTCACCGTGCAGGACCAGCAGCTGTTCGTGCGCTGCACCGAGGGTGACTTCCAGATCATGCGACTGTTCGGCCAGTGGGCCATCAGCGACGCCGTGCCCAACGACCCGCTCACCCGGCTCGCCACGTGCAACGAGATCACGCTGCAGCTCAACATCGTCAAGGCGGGCCTGGCCAACGACACCCTCATCGTCACCGGCGAGCACATCGTGGTCCCCAACACCGACGTCCCCGGTCTGGTCAACGTCAGCATCCAGCTCGTCCTCGCCGGGGTGCAGATGTGGCACGAGCGGATCATGGGTGGGGGCGACACCGGCCCCGGGGAGGGCCAGCCCACCACGGACGGTGACCCGGTATGAGCGACGTCGTCTCGGTCGAGGTCGAGGGCGGTATCGCGACGATCCTGCTCGACCGTCCGCCGATGAACGCCCTCAACGCCGAGGTCCAGGGCGCCCTGTCCGCCGCGGCGCTCGAGGTGGGACAGCGCCGTGACGTGTCCGGCGTGATCCTCTACGGCGGTGAGAAGGTCTTCGCCGCCGGAGCGGACATCAAGGAGATGCAGACCATGTCCTACACCGACATGGCCGACTACTCCGGCGCCCTGCAGGACTTCACGCGCACCCTCTCGCGGATCCCCAAGCCCACGGTCGCCGCCATTACCGGCTACGCCCTCGGGGGTGGTTGCGAGGTCGCGCTCGCGTGCGACTTCCGCGTCGCCGCGAAGAATGCCAAGCTCGGCCAACCCGAGATCCTGCTCGGCATCATCCCCGGTGCCGGTGGCACCCAGCGCCTGGCGAGGCTCGTCGGCCCGTCCAGGGCCAAGGAGATCATCTTCTCCGGCCGGTTCGTCTCCGCCGACGAGGCGCTCGCGATCGGGCTCGTCGACGAGGTCGTCGAGGCACAGGACGTGTATGCCGCCGCGCGAGCGCGCCTCACCCAGTACGTCGGGGGACCGGCCTACGCCATCCGCGCAGCCAAGGAGGCCATCGACCGCGGGGTGGAGGTCGACCTCGACACCGGGCTCGAGATCGAGCGGATGCTCTTCGCATCGCTGTTCGCCACGAAGGACCGCACCATCGGCATGAAGTCGTTCGTCGAGAACGGTCCGGGCAAGGCGAAGTTCGAGGGCGCCTGAGCGATGGCCAGCAGCCCTGGGCCCCCGCGCACGGGCACCGGCCCCGTGAGCCGCGAGGACGTGGCGCGCGCCTACGAGGACAACAAGCTCGCCCAGGTGCTCTACCACGACTGGGAAGCCCAGAGCTATGACGACAAGTGGTCGATCTCCTTCGACGAGCGCTGCACCGCCTACGCCCGGGACCGCTTCGAGGCGATCACGGGCCTGCCGGACCCCCTGCCCTACGCCACGGCGCTCGAGCTCGGCGCCGGGACGGGGTTCTTCTCGCTCAACCTCAAGCAGGCCGGCATCGTCGACGAGGTCGACGTGACCGACCTGTCGCCATGCATGGTCGCGGCGGCCAAGGCCAACGCCGAGAAGCTCGGCTTCACCGTCAAGGGCCGTGTCGCGGACGCGGAACGAATTCCATACGACGACAACACCTTTGACGTCGTCGTCGGGCACGCGGTGATCCACCACGTCCCTGACGTCGAGGCTGCCTTCGCCGAGATGCTGCGTGTGCTCAAGCCCGGCGGACGGTTCGTCGTGGCGGGCGAGCCGACCCGGATCGGCGACTGGTACGCCCGACACCTCGGCCGCCTCACCTGGCACACGACCAAGGCGGTCACTGCCCTGCCGCCGCTACGGGGCACCTGGGCCAAGGCGCCCGAGGCGCTCGACCAGTCGTCGCGGGCCGCGGCCCTCGAGGCGGTCGTCGACCTGCACACCTTCGACCCCGACGAGCTCGCGCGGATGGCGCTGCGTGCCGGCGCCGTGGACGTGCGGACCCGTACCGAGGAGCTCACCGCGGCGTTCCTCGGGTGGCCGGTGCGGACCTTCGAGGCGGCCGTCAGCCCCGGCGCCCTCGGGTGGGGCTGGGCGAGGTTCGCCTACGGCTCGTGGCGGCGGCTGTCCGCCGTCGACCGGGTGCTGGCGCGGGTGGTACCGGCCAAGTTCTTCTACAACGTCGGCATCACCGGCGTGAAGCCCGGCTGAGGTGGACGCTGCAGCCGAGGCCGACATGTCGCCCGCCGACCACGGCGTGCGGGGACGGCGACGGGGGCGCGGAGTGCGTGGTAGGTGGGGTACCCCGCAGCCGCTGCGGTGGCTGCGGTGGGTCGGTTGGGCGCTCTCGCACCGGGCCTTCACCCGCCACCACCTGCTGAGCTACCTGCGGATGGCGCGAGCCAGCGCACGCTACCCGTCGCTGCGCTTCGAGGGGCCCTGCTTCATCGGCCCGGACGTCCGGTTCGAGGTCCGTGAGGGCTACGGACGCCTCGTCGTCGGTGCCTACACGCACTTCGGCGCCCACGCCCGCCTGCGGGCCCACGAAGGGACCTTGCGGATCGGTGCCAAGTCCGTGATCGGCATACGCAACACCGTGAACTGCTGGCTCGACATCTCGATCGGTGAGGCCTGCCTGCTCGGCGACGACGTCTACGTCTGCGACTTCGACCACGTCACCGAACGCCTGGACGTGCCGATCAAGGACCAGGGCATCGTCAAGTCGCCGGTGCACATCGGCGACGACGTGTGGATCGGCACCAAGGTCGTCGTGACACGCGGGACCCGCCTCGGCGACCACAGTGTCGTCGCGGCGGCAGCCGTCGCCCGGGGCAGCTACCCCGACCACTGCGTGGTGGCCGGTGTGCCCGGCCGGGTGGTCCGCACCCGGACGTGAGCCCGCGCCACAGCGCCCGGTGCGCCTTGAGAATGCGTTGAGAATGGTGGGGCACGCTGGGCTGACCCTGCCTGACCCTGCCTGACCCTGCCTGACCCCGCTGAACCCAGGAGACCCCGTGCCCGACACCCTTCTCGGCCTGCCCGTCCACCCGCTGATCGTGCACGCCGTCGTGGTGCTCGTACCCCTGGCCGCCGTGCTCCTCGGGATGTCGGCCGTGTCGCCGCGCTTTCGGCACTGGGCTCGGTACGCCACCCCCGCGACGGCCCTCCTGGGCCTGGTCATGGTGCCGCTGGCGACGAGCAGCGGGGAGAACCTGGAACGCAACGTCGAGCAGACCGCGCAGCTGCGTGAGCACACCCAGCTCGGTGACACCCTCCTGCCGTTCATGATCGTCGTGACCGTCCTGGCGTTCGGCCTCGCGTGGTTCGAGCTGCGTGGCAGCCGCGGTGGCCACGAGGGCTCGCAGGGGTTCGTGGCCCGTCTGGGCTCGCCGGCAGTCCTGCGCGTCGTGGCCGTCCTCGGCGTGGTCGCCGCTCTCGGGACGCTGGTCCAGGTCGGCCGGATCGGCCACAGTGGAGCCCAGTCGGTGTGGAGCGGGACGTCCACGTCGGGAAGCGGGTCGGAGGAAGGCGCACCTGCGCGCTGAGCCGCTGCCATGCTGGGCGACATGGAAGACGCGACGCGCACCGGACTGTTGCTCGTGGAGGACGACCGCGAGCTGAGGGCCCTGCTCGTGCGGCTCTTCGAGGGTCAGGGGTATGCCGTGCAGGCGGTTCCGGACGTGCAGTCCGGCCTGCACGCGGCCCTGACCGGCGCCCACGCGGTGATGGTCGTGGACCGCCGCCTCCCTGACGGGGACGGCGTCGACCTCGTGTCGCGGCTGCGGCAACAGGGTGTCACCACCCCGGTGCTCGTCCTCACCGCACACGGCACGGTCCGCGACCGTGTCGAGGGGCTCGACGGGGGGGCAGACGACTACCTCGTGAAGCCGTTCGACTCCGCCGAGCTGTTGGCCCGGGTGAGGTCCCTGCTGCGCCGCCACCTCGACGACGTCGCGGTCCTGCTGCCCCTGGGTGCGGCGCGGTTGGACACCACCACCCACGTCGTCCTGCTCGCCGACCAGACCTCGGTGGAGCTCTCGCCGGCCGAGGGCGCGTTCCTCGCCCAGCTGGCGCGAAGACCCACGCGCGTGTTCTCGCGGGACGAGCTGCGGGACTCCCTCGCCCCGGGCACACGGAGCCTGTCCCTGGTGGACACCTACGTCTACGGCATCCGGCGCAAGCTCGGCCGCGATGTGATCCGCACGGTGCGTGGCGTCGGCTACCGCGCTGGTGAGCTGGACGACGGGTGAGCACCGACGCCTTCGACCGAGCTCGCCGGGTCATCGCGGTCCAGGCGCTCGCGGGAGTGGTGGCAGGTGTCCTGGTCGCAGGCCTGGCGACGGTCGGTCTGGTCCTGGTCGGCCAGCACCGCGAGGTGCAGTCGCAGCTGACCGCGCTGTTGTCGGTGCCGGACGCCCGTGCCGTGCCGAGCGGCACGTGGGTGGTCAGTGTGGACGGCAGCGGCCGGCGTACCGCGTCCGTGGGCGCCCCCGCCTCCCTGCCGACCGATGACGACCTCGAGCAGGCGCGCCGGGGCACCGAGGTCGACCGCGAAGCCTACGTCGAGGACGGCGAGTACCAGACCCGGACGCGGAAGGTGGGCGAGCGTGTCGTGCAGGCCGGTGTCGACCTCGCACAGTACGAGTCCGAGCGGCACCGACTCCTCATCGCCCTCGTCGTCGCCGGTGCCGTCGCAGCCCTCGTGGCCCTCGTCGCAGGGGGGCGACTGGGCCGTCGGGCCGTCGGGGTGTGGGACGACGCCCTGCTGAAGCAGCGCCAGTTCATCGCCGACGCCAGCCACGAGCTGCGCACCCCGCTGGCGCGGCTCGCGCTGCGCGCCGACCTGCTCCACGACGCCCTGCGCCGGGACCCCCCCGCCGCCGAGCTCGCCCCGGACGTCGACCTCCTGCGGCGCGAGGCCGCAGCCCTGGCGGACATCGTCGAGGACCTGCTGCACGCTGCCGAGGTGCATGCCTCCCCGGATGCGGGCGAGCTGGTCGACCTCGCGGCCCTGGTCGAGGAGGTGCTCGACCTCGAGCACCAGCTGGCCGCGCAGCGGGGTGTCGAGCTGCTGGCCGACGTCAACCTCGTCGCCCCGGTGCGCGGTGCCTTCCCGGCGCTGCGACGGGTGGTCGATGCCCTGGTCGACAACGCCCTGCACCACGCCCACAGCACGGTGACGGTGCGGCTTCGCGACGACGGTGACGACGTCGTCCTGACGGTGGCCGACGACGGCCCCGGCCTTGACCCCGCTGCTGCGAGCAGGGTGTTCGACCGGTTCGCCAAGGACCCGTCGTCACCCGGGTTCGGGCTCGGGCTGGCGCTGGTCCGTGAGGTCGTCGAACGGCACGCCGGCACGGTGGGCATCCTGCCCGTGGAGCGCGGAACGACCTTCGAGGTCCGCCTGCCCGCCGAGAACGCGCCGACGCCCGACGCGCTCGCCGCAGTCAGCGTGGAGTGAGTCGAGCGTCCAGCGCCGGGAACGTGCGGTCGTGCCGGGCCTGCCGGTTCGCCTCGACCAGCGCGGCCGGCCGGTCGCCGTCCTCGATCAGCCCGGCCAGCCGGTGGAAGTCGCCTCGGTGCTCGCCGGAGCGACGCAGTGCGTAGTCGACCGACTGGTCGCGCGAAACGAGGAACGCCCAGTCGCTGGACAACGCGTTCCACAGGGTGAGCAGCAGCTGGTCGAGGTCGGGACGGCGGGTGCCCAGTTGTCCACCCGATCGCTCACGGGCGATGACCTCGAGCCAGCGGCGCTGCAGCCAGGTGTTCTCGTGGGCGATCTCGGCGGCGGCCGGACCGTCCCAGACGGAGAAGTCCTTGCCCGCACCCCACGAGCCGGCCCCGAGGTCCAGCTCACCCTCGACATGGCCGCCGGCCAACGCGTTCTCGAGGGTCTCGACGCGGACTCCGTTGGCGCGTAGTGCGCGGATGGCTCGGCCGAGGAACATCGGGCCTTCGTGCCACCAGTGCCCGAAGAGCTCGGTGTCGTAGGCCGCGACCACCAACGCCGGTGCGTTGGTCGTCGCGTGCGCCTGCTCCAGACGAGCGCGGACCGCCGCGACGAAGTGAGCGACGTCGCGGTCCACCTGCGACGAGGCCGCGGCCGGGTCGTAGGCCGCCTTGGCACCGTCGGCACCCGAGCCCACCGCCCAGAGCCGGATGCCGGTGAACTCCTCGCGGGCGTGGAAGTCCCGGTATGGCGCCGCGCCGGGGTAGCCGGTGCGCGACGACCACACGAGGTTGGTCACCGCGAGGTCGCGGGGGACCGCCACCACGTCCGAGCCCTTCACCCGCCACGCAGCGTGGGGGTGTCCGCCGGCGTCCTGGACCAGCTGTTCGTCCACGACGAAGTGCCCCACGCCTGTCGCGTCGAACACGGGGCCCAGTCCGGGCGTCCAGCCGCACTCCGGTGACCAGATCCCGCGAGGTCGTGCACCCAGCCGCCAGGTGCTGTCTGCGAGCCCCGACTCCAGGGCGAGGGCGGCCACCTCCGGCAGCAGCAGGGGCAGGAACGGGTGCGCCGCGGGTCCACCCAGCAGCTCGACGACCCCGGTGTCGCGCAACGACCGCAGGACCGGGGAGCCGCCGCCACTCCACCGGGTGGCGAGCAGGCGCTCGGCCTCGGCGGCCGCGGCATACTCCGTCGTCGCCGCCGCGCGGCGCACCGGGTCGGCGTCGAAGCCCAGCTCGCGCGCTCGTTGCTGGGCCAGCCCGACCCACGTGCCGACGCCCCTGCGCATCCGGGGGTGGTCGAGCTGCGCGGCGAGCACCGGCGTCACACCGAGCGTCAGGACATCGCGATGTCCCTCGGCGGCAAGGCAGTCCAGCTCCGCCACGAGGGGAAGGTATGACTCGCCCCACGCCTGGAACAACCACTCCTCACCGAGCGGCCACACCCCGTGGCCCGGCAGCCAGGGCAGGTGGGAGTGCAGGACGAGGCAGAACGTGCCCGGCACCGAAGTGGTCACGAGTCAGCAGTCTGCCGCAGCCACGTACCCGTACTCATGACGAGTGCGTGCTCGCCCACTCGCGTGTCATCACCGGTCCAGCGACCACGGACCAGGTCGACGGCTCTCTGCGGTCGCTGCACGCCCCCCGGTCGACGGTCGCGTCCAGCGGACTGGCCCTGCACTACGTCGTCACGGCGCCCCTGAGGTACTACGCCGTGCCCTTCTGAGCTCGGTCACGCACGGGTGATGTGGGGAGGCGGTGTGGTGGAGTGGTGCCGTGACCACGTCTTCGGCCAG
This sequence comes from Pedococcus sp., assembly GCA_039916625.1. GTDB lineage: Bacteria > Actinomycetota > Actinomycetes > Actinomycetales > Dermatophilaceae > Pedococcus. Next base: position 3,024 of record JBDSKZ010000027.1, on the reverse strand, counting down.
CCGGCCCCAACCGGGGGCCGCGCTCGCGATCCCGCCGGGGCCCGGTCTGCCGCAGGGGCTGCGCATCGACACCGGTGAGCTGGTCGAGCGCTTCTCCCGGTCCTCGGGTCCCGGCGGGCAGGGCGTCAACACCACCGACAGCAGGGTGGAGCTCGAGTTCGACCCGTCCACCTCGGTGGCGGTGGCCGCCCTGCCCGAGCAGGTCCGCGAGCGCCTGCTCGAGAGGCTCGCCCCACGCCTGGTTGGTGGTCGGCTGCTGGTCGTGGCGTCGGAGCACCGCGCGCAACGGCAGAACCGCGTTGCCGCGCGCAAGCGCCTCGTCGCCCTCGTTCGGGAGGCAGCAGCGCCCGACCCCCCGCCGCGTCGTGCCACCCGGCCGACCCTCGGCTCGCGCCGTCGAAGGCTCGACTCCAAGAAGCGCCGGGGTCGGCTCAAGGCAGGGCGTCGCTCCACCGACGACACCTGAGGGCAAGGTGCTGCACGGACGCGCTCACCGCCGCACCACCGACCCGCTCACCGCCGCACCACGGCCACGAGGTCGAGGCAGCCCTCGTCCGCCGCCCCGACGACGAAGTCTGCCGCGGTCGAGGACGCCACCACGTCCCGCACCGGGTTGCTCCAGTCCTGCGGTGGAGCGAGCAGGTGGTCGGCCAGCAGGCCGTGCAGTGCCTCCCAGTCCCGCAGCCGTTCGCCGTGGTGCAGGCCGACGACCCGCACCGTGCAGCCCGGCAGCCACGAGCGCAGCTCCGCCTCGAGCTCCTCTACGTCGTACTCGCGGGAGTGGTAGGCGTTCGAGGGAGCCTCGAGGCGACCCAGCCCGGGAGAGAACGTCAGTCGGTTCGGGGTGGACAGCACCACCGCGCCGCCGTCGGCCGTGACGCGGGTCAGCTCGCCGACGTACTCCCCCGGGGTCCACAGGTGTTCGAGCACCTGCAAGGAGACGGTGAGGTCGGCGACGCCGTCACCGAGGGGGAGCGCGGTCAGACCCGCTCGCAGGTATGCCGCCTGCCCGCCACCGTGGGTGCGTGCCGCGTGTGCCGTGGCGACAGGGTCATAGTCGACCCCGACCACACGCACACCCGGCCACGCGGCGCGGAGCAGGGCCGCGCCATACCCCTCGCCGCACCCGGCGTCGAGGACGACGCCGGGGACGGTGGGCAGCCAGTCCGGCAGGGCGGCATACGCGGCCTCGTGGCGTCGGAACCAGTAGTTCTCGTGCCAGACGCCGGGGACGGTGCGCTCGCCGGTGATGACCAGGGGGACCCCGGAGTCCACGGTCACCCCCCACCTCGTTCCGGGCGCGCCCGTGGTGAGCGTCACGCGGTGCTGGTGTGCCCTCAGCGAGCACGGACTGTAAGGATGGCACCTGACCTCATCTCATTCCCTACCTGGAAGAGGACGATCAGCGCATGAACATCGTCGTCTGCGTCAAGTACGTTCCGGACGCACAGTCCGACCGCACCTTCAACGACTCCGACAACACCACCGACCGGCTGGGCGTCGACGGACTGCTGTCCGAGCTCGACGAGTACGCCGTCGAGGAGGCCCTCAAGATCGTCGAAGCCGGCGAGGGAGAGGTGACCGTCCTCACGGTCGGTCCCGACCAGGCCGCCGACGCCCTCAAGAAGGCCCTGCAGATGGGCGCGCACAAGGCCGTCCACGTCAAGGACGACGCGATCCACGGATCCGACTCCGTGGCCACCTCGCTCGTCCTCGCCGAGGCCGTCAAGAAGATCGGGACGCCCGACCTCGTCATCACCGGCATGGCCTCGACCGACGGCACGATGAGCGTCGTCCCGGCGATGCTCGCCGAACGCCTCGGGCTGCCGCAGGTGACGTTCGCCTCCGAGCTGACGGTCGAGGGGTCCACCGTGACGATCCGTCGTGACGGCGACGCGGCGTCCGAGACCATCGTCGCCTCGCTGCCCGCGCTGGTCTCCGTGACCGACCAGATCAACGAGCCGCGCTACCCCTCGTTCAAGGGGATCATGGCCGCGAAGAAGAAGCCGGTCGAGCAGTGGGCGCTCGCCGACCTCGGCATCGACCCCTCGCAGGTCGGCCTCGACGCCGCCTGGACCAAGGTCGAGTCGTTCACCAAGCGCCCCCCGCGCGCGCAGGGCCAGATCGTCACCGACGAAGGTGACGGCGGCACCAAGCTCGCCGAGTTCCTGTCCGCGCAGAAGTTCGTCTGAGCCGGTCAGAGACCGAAGGAAGGAAACAACCCATGGCTGAAGTACTCGTCCTGGTCGACCACTCGAACGGCACCGTCCGCAAGACCACCGCTGAGCTCCTGACCATCGCCCGCCGCCTCGGCGAGCCCTCTGCCGTCTTCGTCGGCGAGGGCTTCGACGCGGCCAAGGAGGCCCTGGCCAGGTACGGCGCGCAGAAGGTGTACCGCGTCGAGTCGACCGACGTCACCGACCACCTCGTGGCCCCGCAGGCCGAGGTGCTCGCGCAGCTCGTCGCGTCGGCCTCGCCGGCGGCTGTGCTCATCCCGAGCAACTCCTCCGGCAAGGAGGTCGCCGCACGGCTGGCGATCAAGACCGGGTCCGGGCTGATCACCGACGCCGTCGACGTGCAGGCGGGTGAGGGCGGTGGCGTCAGGACCACGCAGTCCGTCTTCGCCGGCTCCTACTCCGTCATCTCGACATTCACCAAGGGCACCCCGATCGTCACGGTGAAGCCCAACTCGGCCGCCCCCGAGGAGGCTGCCGGCGCGGCCGTCGACGAGGTCGTGTCGATCGAGGTCTCCGAGGCCGCGAAGGGCGCGCGGATCACCGAGTCCAAGCCGAAGGAGGCCACGGGCCGCCCCGAGCTGACCGAGGCCGCGATCGTGGTCTCCGGCGGACGTGGCACCGGCGGCGACTTCACCAAGGTGGAGGACTTCGCCGACTCTCTCAACGCTGCCGTCGGTGCCTCGCGCGCTGCCGTCGACGCCGGGTGGTACCCGCACACCTCGCAGGTGGGCCAGACCGGCAAGCAGGTCTCGCCGCAGCTCTACGTCGCGTGCGGCATCTCCGGTGC
>JBDSKZ010000026.1:0-8173 GCA_039916625.1 Pedococcus sp. | reverse complement strand
ATCATCGCCAGGTAGTTCTCGGGGTGGTCGATGGCGAGCGTCGCGATGAAACCGTCCTCGGTGGAGATCCGAGTCAGCGACCGGAGCTTGCCGAGGCTGTGGGGACCGCTCAACCAGTCAGTCATGGCCAGCAGCGTATGACATCGAGCGCCAGGGCCTCGCGTGGTCCGGCTCGACCGGACGACGATCCCGTGGTGCTCGCCACGGCGTCCCCGCAGTGGGTGACATTGCCGTCCGACCGGGACACGATGGAGCACTCGTGTCCAGTCCGACTTGTCGGGAGGGTGGAAATGGCCCGCGTCGCTGTCGCTGGACACCTGTGCCTGGACCTGACTCCCGCGCTGGAGGGGAGCGAGCGCATCGACCCGGGACACCTCATGGAGGTGGGGCCACTGTCGGTTCGGCTTGGAGGCAGCGTCGCCAACACCGGCGGCGACCTCGCCGACCTGGGGATCCCCGTCGACGTCTTTGCCACGGTCGGGGACGACGACCTCGGTGTGCTGCTGGGCCGGATGGTCGAGGAGCGGCCCGGCATGACGCCGCGCCTGCGCAACGTCGGCGCGTGCGCCTCCTCCTACAGCCTGGTGTTCGAGGCTCCAGGCATGGACCGAACGTTCTGGCACCATGTCGGGAGCAACGCCTACTTCGACGGCAGCGAGGTCGAGCGGGGTGACGATCTTGACCTCCTCCACCTCGGCTACCCCAACCTGCTCCCGGCGCTCGTCGCCGACAGCGGCAGGCCGATGCGCGACATGCTTGCGCGGCTGCGGTCCGCAGGGGTGACGACCTCGGTAGACCTGGCGGTGATCGACCCCAGCTCGGCGACCGGTGCGCTGGACTGGGGGCAGATCCTGCGCCTGACGATGCGCGAGGTGGACGTCCTCACTCCGAGCATCGACGACCTGTTGTGTGCACTACCCGGGCAGGTCGGGTCGGCGGATCACGACGATGCCAGCGTCGAGCGCCTCGCCGAGACGCTGCTGGACTGGGGCGCAGGCGTCGTGGCGGTGTCGGCGGGGGTGCGCGGGGTCTTCGTGTGCACGGCGGACACAGACCGACTTCGTGCGGGCGGAAGGGCCTTCGTCGACGCGGACCTCTGGGCCGGGGTGCGCGAGTGGATGCCCGCCTACCCCGTGACCCGTGTGGTCACGACGACAGGTGCAGGCGACGCCGCGACCGCGGGCCTGCTGTGCGGGCTGCTGGGCGGGTGGTCGCCGCGACGCTCGGGCTCTCTCGCCATGGCCTGCGCGGCCGCTGTGGTGTCGGGACGCAGGCCGACCCCCGACGTGCTCACGAGCATCGACCCCTCGCTCGTCATGGCATAGCGCTTGAGCTCAGCCTCATGGCTCCCATCCTTGGTTGACTGCCGGTGCAGCGCCACTCCCGACCGTCCTCGGGATCGCGACCTCCCTGCGCCTTCCCCTCCGCCCGGACCTACGCGCACGGAGCACCGGCATGGCGGAACTACGTAGATGCACCGATGCGCCGCGGGTGGGTTCGCTTCTACGGTCGTGGGGGCAGGGCCCACCCACGACCACACCCGGGGAGAGCACGATGAACACGCACGGCGACAGCAGTGCAACGACACGGGTCACACAGACCGACGAGGACAAGGCCCTCAAGGCCAGACACGCGGCCATGTGGGCGCTGGGCAACTACCCGGTCGTCGCCAGCGAGCTGATCGCGCCCCTCGGTCCGATCCTCGTCCAGGCCGCCGGCATCACCGCCGGGCAGCGCGTCCACGACGTCGCGACCGGCTCGGGCAACGTCGCCCTGCCCGCCGCACGCACCGGCGCCCGGGTCGTCGCCAGCGACCTGACGCCCGAGCTGCTGGCCAAGGGTCGGGCAGATGCCGAAGCCGCGGGCCTCGCCATCACCTGGCAGACCGCGGACGCCGAGGCCCAGCCGTTCGCCGACGGGGAGTTCGACGCCGTCGTGTCCTGCGTGGGGGTGATGTTCGCGCCGCACCACCAGCTCGTGGCCGACGAGCTGGTCCGCACCTGCCGGTCGGGCGGCACCATCGGGCTCCTCAGCTGGACGCCCGAAGGCTTCATCGGGCAGATGTTCGCGGCGATGAAGCCGTATGCTCCGCCGCCACCGCCCGGTGCGCAGCCGCCGCCGCTGTGGGGCCACGTCGACCACGTGCGCGAGCTGTTCGGCGACCGGGTGGAGGACGTCCACGCGGTGCGGCAGGACATCGTCGTCGATGTCTTCGCGACTGCCGAGGAGTTCCGAGACTTCTTCAAGGCCAACTACGGCCCGACCATCGCGGTCTACCGCAGCATCGCCGACGACCCCGAGAAGGTGGCAGCCCTCGACCGCGATCTGGTCGCGCTGGCCGAGCGGTGTGACCGCAGCGACGACGGCGACGGCCACACGGTGATGGACTGGGAGTACCTGTTGGTCACCGCACGCCGCGCCTGAAGCACGCTCACCGAGCCGTCCACGCGGCACACCCGGATCACGGGGCAGTCTGCACCCCCGGCACACGACAGACCGACGGCCCACGTCCTGGCGAGAGGAGGTGGACCGTCGGCGTGTGAAGGGTACCGCTGCGAACCGCTCAGGCGGTACGGCGGGGCGCGGAGCGACGGAACTTGCGCTTGACCCGCTTGCCCACGGCCTCGGCGGCGATGCCGACGCGGGTGCGACCGGGCTGCGGGTTGGGCAGGGCCAGGACGATGACCTGCTTCCACGCGGAGGCGACCTGCTTGGGCAGCGGGCCGGTCGTGTAGCTCAGGCCGTAGCGCTGGCAGATCTCCTGGATGCGCGGGGCGATCTCGATGTAGCGGTTGCTCGGCAGGTCCGGGAACAGGTGGTGCTCGATCTGGTGCGACAGGTTGCCCGACATGAGGTGCATGGCCTTGCTACCGCTGATGTTCGCGGATCCGAGCATCTGGCGCAGGTACCACTCGCCACGCGTCTCGCCCTCGATCGAGGTCTTCGCGAAGGTCTCGACGCCCTCGGGGAAGTGGCCGCACATGATGACCGAGTGGGTCCAGACGTTGCGCACCGTGTTGGCGACGAAGTTGGCGCCCATGGTGTGGAAGAACGACGGGCCGGACAGCAGCGGGTGGATCAGGTAGTCACGACGGGCGTGGCGACCGATCTTCTTGAGCACCTTGGCGCCGTCGTTGCGGAACTCTTCCTTGGTCTTGCCGCGGCCCTTGAGGTAGGCGCCGACCTCGAGGTCGTACGCGGCGATGCCGTACTCGAAGAACAGCATGTTCGTGAAGTTGTAGAGCGGCTGGCCGAGGTACTCCGGGACCCACTTCTGGTCCTCGTCGACGCGCATGATGCCGTAGCCGAGGTCGTTGTCACGGCCGATCACGTTGGTGAACGTGTGATGGAGCTGGTTGTGCGAGTGCTTCCAGAACTCCGACGGGGTGGCGTTGTCCCACTCCCACTCCTGGCTGTGGATCCGCGGGTCGCGCATCCAGTCCCACTGGCCGTGCATGATGTTGTGACCGAGCTCCATGTTCTCGAGGATCTTGGCCGCCGACAGACCGGCGGTGCCGACGAACCACGCCGGCGGGAAGATCGAGAACAACAGGACGGCGCGGCTGCTCATCTCCAGGCCGCGCTGCCACTTGAGCACCTTGCGGATGTAAGCCGCGTCGCGCGTGCCGCGCGAGTCGAGGATCTCCTGGCGCAGGGCGTCGAGCTCGAGGCCGAGGGCCTCGATCTCCTCGGGGCTGAGGTGTCCGGCCGGGTCCGGTTTGCCGGACGGCTTGGGCGCGTGGGTGCGCTCGGTGGTCACGACGTTGAGCCGGCTGTTGACGGCCTTGGTGCGCTGGGGTGCACGGGGCGTCCCGGCCAGCGACCCGTCGATGGTCAGGTCGAAGTTGTCGGTCTCGCGGTTCTGGGCAATGGCAGCCATGTTCGCTCCTAGAGGTCGATCTCGCAGGCGCCGGCGGCAGCCGACACGCAGGTCTGGATGCGGACGTCGTCGTCCGGGGTGGCCACGGTCAGCTCGCCGTTGCGCAGGTCGCGCACAGCGCCCTCACGCAGCGGGAGCACGCAGCCGAAGCAGATGCCCATGCGGCACCCGGAAGGCATGAGGACGCCGGCTTCCTCGCCGGCGTCGAGGATCGGGGTGGCGCCGTCGGACTCGATGACGGTGCCGTTCTTGCGGAAGGTGACCGTGCCGCCCTCGCCCTCGGAGATGATCACGGGGCGGAAGCGCTCGGTGTGGAGCGAGTCGGCGAGCCCGGCCTGCGCCCAGTGGGCCTCCATGGCGTCGAGCATGCCGGTGGGGCCGCAGCACCAGGTCTCGCGCTCGCGCCAGTCGGGCACGATGCGGTCGAGGTCGGCGGTGCTCAGCAGACCGTCGGTGTCGGTGTGCAGCTCGACGAGCTGCAGCGACTCGGCCGTCGCCCAGGCGCGGAGCTCGTCGCCGAAGATGACGTCGTCGCGAGTCGGGGCCGAGTGCACCATGACCGCGTCGGGGAGCTCTGCGAGGTGGTTGCGCAGCATTCCCATCACCGGGGTGATGCCGCTTCCGGCGGTGAGGAACAGCGCCTTGCGCGGTGCCGGGGCCGGGAGGGTGAACTCACCGGTCGCCTGGTCGAGGTGGATCATCGTGCCGGGCACGAGCTCACGCACGACGTGGTTGCTGACCTTGCCGCCGTCGATGGCCTTGACCGTGATCGCCACCGCGCCGTCAGGGTCACCGACGAGCGAGGTGAGGGAGTAGGCGCGCCAGTTGCGGACGCCGTTGACGTCGACGCCGATGCGGATGTACTGGCCGGGAACGTGCCCCCTCCAGCCGCGACCGGGCTTGATCCGCACCGTCGCGGCGTCACGGGTCTCGGCCGTGACGGACAGGACGCGTCCGCGCAGGTCGGCGCCACTGCGCATCGGGGCGATGAGGTCGAGGTAGTCGGCGGGGACCAGCGGGGTCGTCGCTGCCCGGGCCACCCGGGTGAGGGTGTCACGCAGCGAGCGCCGTTGCGGGGTGCTCGGAGCTGCGCGGGGACTAAGGACTGCGGTCATGGTTCCATCATGGTGGTTCAGGGGTCTAAAATCCTGACCAGTAGGCGTGAGTTCTCTCAAGAGAGTTGTTCGCAGATGATAAAGAATGGTGAAAAGATCCCGGAATCGCCCACCGTGACCGCCGATCGGGCGGCCGCCCTCACCTTGTCGCCCGAGGTGCAGACCGCGCTGCGCTCGCACCTGCCCTCGGTCGCTGAGCACGCCGTGGCTGCCATCATCGTCGAGGTCCCTGTGTATGCCGCGGCGCGCAGCTTCATGGTGGACAACATCGAGGCCGCGGTCCAGATGGCTCTCGGCAGCTTCCTGACGCTGGCGGCCAGATCCGGGGATGCCTCCACCCCTCTGCGCCCTGCCCAGCGCGGTTCCTACGAGCTCGGTCGCGGCGAGGCACGCAGCGGCCGCAGCATGGACGCCCTGCTGTCCGCCTACCGGGTCGGCGCCCGCGTCTCGTGGCGGGAGCTGTCGGCCGTCGCGGTCGAGGCGGGGATGGGCGCCGGCCTGCTGGCGCAGTTCGCCGAGCTCGTCTTCGCCTACATCGACGAGCTGTCGGCAGCCAGTGTCGCCGGCCACGCCGACGAGCTCGCGACGTCCGAGCGGTTGCAGCGCCAGCACCGCGACCGCCTGGCGCTCGAGCTGCTCCGCGGCGCCTCCGAGGAGGTCCTGCTGCGCCGCGTCGACCGGGCCCGCTGGGAGAAGCCGGCCACGATCACCGCAGTGCTCACCCGCGAGACGGACCTGCACGGCATACGAGGGCTCGTGGACCCGCGCTCCCTCGTCCTGGCAGAGGACCTGCCCGACGTCGCCGCCGACGACAACGTTGCCGCCCTGCTCGTGCCCGACCTCGCCCCCGGTGCCCGCACCAGGCTGTTGCGGGCGATCGGCACCCGGGACGCGGTCGTCGGACCGACGCGGCCGTGGCTGCTCACCGGCGGCTCCTACCAGCGCGCCCTGCGTGCCCACCGGCTGGTGAGGGGGCGCAAGGACCGGCCGCACGAGGCCTACGACACCGAGGCCCACCTGGCCGACCTGGTGCGGGCCGCCGACCCCGAAGCGCTCGCCGACCTGCGCCGCGCCGCACTGGCGCCGCTGGACGAGCTCACCCCCGTCGCCCGCGAGAAGCTCGAGGAGACGCTGCGGCTGTGGCTGCTGCACCGTGGGCGACGCGAGGCCGTGGCCGAGGCGTTGTTCGTGCACCAGCAGACCGTCCGCTACCGAGTCGGCCAGCTGCGCGAGCTGTTCGGCGAGGACCTCGACGACCCCCAGGTGGTGCGTGACCTCGTCGTCGCGCTCGGCTGACCACGAAGCCGACCGGGCAGATCTGCCAACCCCACCCCGGTCGCCCCAGCAGGTCCTGCCGACGTCAGCGGCCACCGGCTCTCCCTAGGCTCGCCGCACGACGACTTGTGGGGTGGTGGCATGCGGGTCCTGATCGCGCTCGGCGGCAACGCCATGACCGGCCCCGACGGCAGCGCCACGCCGCAGGCCCAGCGCCATGCCATCGCCCGCGCGATGGACCGGGTCGCCTCCGTCGTGGCGGCCGGCCACGAGGTCGTCCTCACCCACGGGAACGGTCCCCAGGTCGGCAACCTGCTCGTCAAGAACGAGCTCGCCGCGCACGTCGTCCCGCCGGTCCCGCTGGACTGGTGCGGCGCCCAGACACAGGGCACCATCGGCTTCACCGCGCTCGACACCCTCGAGGCCGCTTTCGCCGTGCGCGGGCTCGACCGCCGTGCCGCCGCCGTGGTCAGCCGCACGCTCGTCGACCGCGACGACCCGGGGTTCACGACCCCGACCAAGCCGGTCGGCCGGTTCCTGCCCCACGACCAGGCGCGCCCGCTCATCGAGCACGGCGAGACGTGGCAGGACCGGGGCGAGCAGGGTTGGCGCCGGATGGTCGCCTCCCCCGAACCCCTCGAGGTCCTCGATACCCACACCGTCCTGACCCTCTTGGCCGCGGGCTACGTCGTGGTCGCAGCGGGAGGAGGCGGCATACCGGTGGTCCGGGAGCCCGACGGCTCGGTGCAGGGTGTCGAGGCGGTCGTCGACAAGGACCTCACCGCAGCGGTGCTCGCCCGCGCCATCGGCGCCGACGTCCTCGTCATCGCCACCGACGTCGAGCACGCCGTCCTTGGCTACGGAACGGACGGGGCGCGGCCCATCGGCCGGGTGCCGCTCGAGGAGATGGAGCGGTATGCCGCGGACGGCCACTTCGCGTCGGGCTCCATGGGCCCCAAGGTCGAGGCAGCGCTCAGGTTCGTCCGAGACGGAGGGCGTCGCAGCGTCATCACCGCCCTCGACCGCATCGCCGAGGCCGTGACCGGCGAGGTCGGCACCATCATCGAACCCCCATCAACCGCAACACCTGTAACTCCAACAGAAGGGTGAGTCACGTGCCTGAGCCCATCGAGGTCCGCAAGGTGCCGCTCCACAGCGTCTCCGACGCCAGTGAGCTGGCCAAGCTCATCGATGACGGCGTCATCGAGGCCAGCCGGGTCGTCGCCGTCATCGGCAAGACCGAGGGCAACGGCGGTGTCAACGACTACACCCGCATCATCGCCGACCGTGCGTTCCGCGAGGTCCTGGTCGAGAAGGGCGCCGACCCCGAGCAGGTCAAGCAGGTCCCGATCGTCTGGTCCGGCGGCACCGACGGCATCATCAGCCCCCACGCCACGATCTTCGCCACCGTCCCGGCCGAGCAGGCGGAGCAGTCCGACGAGCCGCGGCTGACCGTCGGGTTCGCGATGAGCGAGGTCCTGCTGCCCGAGGACATCGGCCGCACCGCCATGGTCACCAAGGTCGCCGACGCCGTGAAGGTCGCCATGGAGAAGGCCGGCATCACCGATCCTGCCGACGTCCACTACGTGCAGACCAAGACACCACTGCTGACGATCGACACGATCCGCGACGCCAAGAGCCGCGGCAACGACGTGTTCACGCAGGACACGCTCGCGTCCATGGACGTGTCCAACGGCGGGACGGCGCTCGGCATCGCGGTCGCCCTCGGCGAGATCGAGATGCCCCGCGACGAGGACGTGCTGCGCGACCGCAGCCTCTTCTCGTCGGTCGCCTCCTGCTCCTCGGGCGTCGAGCTCGACCGGGCCCAGGTCATCGTCGTCGGCAACACCCGCGGCATCGGCGGCCGCTACCGGATCGGGCACTCGGTCATGCGCGACGCCCT
>JBDSKZ010000025.1:0-9355 GCA_039916625.1 Pedococcus sp. | reverse complement strand
GTCTCCGGCGGCGAACGTGACGCGGGAAGTCCCGAGGAAGTCCTTGGGACGGTCTCGACCAGAGTCCGAGAACCCCAGGGCCTCTAGCTCAATGGTTAGAGCTGCGGACTTTTAATCCGTAGGTTGTCGGTTCGAATCCGACGGGGCCCACCACGCATTGCCGCAGTTCAGACGGCCTCTCATTCGAGAAATGAGACGTCCCATGTGTATCCCCACTGCGCGGTTGGTGCAGTTAGCGGTGCAATCGAGAGACTCACCGCGTCGTCGAGACAGTGTGGGGCCCTTCCGGTTCAGACGGTCTCGGCAAGTCGCAGGGACGATCTGGCCCAGCTCCTGCCGACCACCAGCGGTGCGCCCATGGCGTTAGGTGGCGTGACCGAGATGACCACCGCCGAGGTTCGTTCGATCGCGGTGCGCATCGAAGCGCGGCTGCTGTCGATCGCCGAACACGAGGCGGCCATCCGCATGGATCTGGAGGCGTTGGCGTCGCTATCCGCACCCGCGGCTGACGACCATCTATTGGACGTTTCCGCAGCCGCGCAATGGCTCGGCGTGTCTAGGGCAACCATGTTTCGGCTGCTGCGTTCGGACAACCAGCTCCGCCATGTCAAGGTCGGCAAGCGCACCTTGTTCCGCCCCGACGACCTGCGCAGCTACGCGGCTCGTCAGGTCGCTTCATGAGCCGGACCCGGTCCGCTAATGGCCGGTCCTCGATCTACCGGGACTCCACTGCGACCTGGCACGGATGGGTCACCATGGGCCGCGACGAAAACGGCAGGCTGGTGCGCAGGCACGTGCGCGGTCGCACGAGAGGCGCCGTGACCGAGCGCGTGACGGCCTTGGAGAACGAGCGTGCAAACAGTTCTGGGAGTGCAGCAGCCAATGGTCGGCAAGCCTTCGGAGACTGGCTCGACGAATGGCTTGTGCACATCAAGCGAAGCCGCAAGCCACGGACCTTCACCACATACGAGGCCCTAATCCGCACCCACTGCCAGCAACTGAGAGACGTCAAGCTGCACGAGGTCACCGTGCGCCAGATCGACGACCTGCTCGACCGTGTCGCGACCACCGTAAGTCCCACCACAGCCGGCAACCTGCACCGCACACTGCGCGCCGCCTTCTCCATCGCCGTACGCCGCGGACTCGTCTCCGCTAACCCGTGTCGGTATGCAACCGTCCCGCGCGTGTTGCACACGGAAGTCCAACCACTCACCATTCAGGAGGTGCACCGCTTGCTGCCAGTCGCGACCGACGACCTCAACGCAGCCCGGTGGCCGGTCGCGCTCGCGCTGGGACTGCGCCAGGGCGAGGCCCTGGCACTCAAGTGGGACGACATAGACCTCGACAGCGGCACTCTCGCCGTCCACCGCCAGCTTCAGCGGCAGCCGTGGGAACACGGCTGCGAGGCAGCCGAGCCCCAACACAGCCCCGCGCTGTGCCCGCACCGCCACTCAGGAGGCCTGCGGTTCGACGACACCAAGAGCGGGGCCGGACGTCGGGTTCTGGCCATCCCTCCACAGATGGTCCCCCAACTCCTCAGCCACCGCCGCGCGCAGGCTGCAGAGCGTCTCAATATTGGGTCCGCCTGGCAAGACTTTGACCTCGTCTTTCCCCGATCCGACGGCTCTCCAGCCGACCCGCGCAGCGATCACCGGGCCTGGAAGGCCCTCCTCGACCGTGCCGGCATCCGAGACGCCCGACTGCACGACGCCCGCCATACCGCCGCAACCATCCTCCTCGCGCAAGGCGTCGACGGCCGTGTCGTCATGAGCCTGATGGGCTGGAGCCAGGCCGCGCTCCTCAGCCGCTACCAACACGTCATGGACACCATGCGGATCGAGGCCGCGGCGAGGGTCGGCAACGCGATCTGGGGAGAGTCTGGGGTCTGAACGGCGGTATGCCCACCCCGCTCTCTAAGCCTCGATCCACCGATCTCGTTGGTGCTGTGGGGGGCTCGCTGTGGTGATTTGGGGCTGGGAGCAGGGGTGATCGCCCGGCCTGGCTGCCGAGGTGTTCCACGGGGCCTCTTGGTCGCGCCGTCGCCAGCTGGGTGGTCAGGTCCTGGAGATCGGTGTCGGCGTCAACGGCGCCAACCGGGGCAGCATTCCCCGGCACCGTGCGGACCAGGGACCAGATTCATAGGTTGACCACAGGTCGCTGTCAGGAACGGTACAGCCCCCAGCCCTAGCGTCCGGCTTTGTGAGCAGACCGAAGCGTGCGACGTCCTGGCCTCGTCGGATCCTGGGCGGAGGCGTGGCGCTCGCCCTGGTGGCCGGTGGGGCGGCCGGTGGCATCTGGTGGTCCAACCGCGCCGACGCCTCCCCCGCAGCGGCCACGGTGCGCACCCAGCTGGTCGCCGCCACCCTCGGCACCGTCAAGCAGACGGTCTCGGCTACTGGCACCATCGAACCCGGGACCCAGGCCACCCTCGCCTTCGGCTCTGCCGGCACCGTGACGGCAGTCGACGTGGCCGTCGGCGACACGGTCGCCAAGGGAGCCACCCTCGCCACCCTGGACCCCACCGCGCTCGAGCAGGACGTCGCCCTCGCCCAAGCGGGGGTCACGGCCGCCCAGTCCCAGGTCGACACGGCCACCGCGGGCACCAGCGCCGCCGCCTCGGCGCAGGCCCAGCTCGCGTCGGCGCAGCAGCAACTGTCATCCGCTCAGCAGGCCCTCGCAGGAGCCACGCTCGAGTCCCCCATCTCAGGGGTCGTGGCGAGCGTGGGCCTCACCGTGGGAGCCGTGGCGGGCGGCTCATCGGGCTCGACCGGGGGCTCGAACTCGGGATCGGGCGCCAGCGGCTCCGAAGGCGGCTCCGGCTCCGCCGCTGCATCGGGCGGCGCCGCGGCGAGCGGCTCCATCTCGTCCTCGGCGAGCATTGTCGTCGTCGACACCTCGGCCTGGATCGTCAGTGCCACGGTGCCTAGCAGCGAGCTGGCTTCCCTGAAGAAGGGCCTCCAGACGACCATCGAGCTGACCGGCTCAGCGGATCCGATCTTCGGCACCGTGCAGAGCGTCGGAGTGGTCGCCTCGTCGACGTCCTCCGGCACCGCGCAGTTCCCGGTCGTCATCAAGGTCACCGGATCACCGACCGGCGTCTACGCGGGCACGTCGGCGAGTGTCGCCATCACGGTCAAGCAGCTCACCGACGTGATGACCGTGCCGACGCAGGCCATCGCATCGACCGGCGGCCAGACGACCGTCCAGCTCAGCAAGAACGGCGTGGTCACGACGACCCCGGTCAGCGTCGGCGGGGTCTACGGCGCCACGACGCAGGTCACCAAGGGCCTTGCCGAGGGCGACGAGGTGGTCGTGCAGGTGCGCACCTTCCCCGGCGCGGGGACCACCGGACGCACCGACAACGGCACCGGACGCACCGGCGGCGGGGGCGGCGGGGGCGGGTTCGGTGGAGGTGGGTTCGGCGGCAACGGCGGCGGCCCGCCCGCGGGAGGGCCGCCGGGCGCCGGCGGGGGGAACTGATGACCCGCGCGCCCGCCTCGGCAGAACCCATCCTGCGGCTGACGGATGTCGGCAAGACCTACGCGTCGGGCTCCCTCGAGGTCGAGGCCCTTCGTGGAGTGACCCTGACCGTCGAGGAGGGTGACTACATGGCCGTGATGGGCCCTTCGGGATCCGGAAAGTCCACCCTCATGCACATCATCGGGTGCCTCGACGTCCCCACCGCCGGCACCTACCACCTCGCCGGCGAGGACGTGAGCAGGATGAACGAGGCACAGCTCGCCGAGGTCCGCAACCGCCGGATCGGCTTCGTGTTCCAGCAGTTCAACCTCCTCGCCACCATGTCGGCCTGGCGCAACGTCGAGCTCCCCCTGGTGTATGCCGGGGTGCCCCGCGCCGAGCGCAAGGAACGGGCGATCGAGGCGCTGACCCGGGTCGGCCTCGCGGACCGGGTCGACCACCGACCCGGCGAGCTCTCCGGGGGCCAGCAGCAGCGGGTGTCCGTGGCCCGCGCGCTGGTGACCGATCCGCGCCTCATCCTCGCGGACGAGCCGACGGGCAACCTCGACTCGGTGTCCACCGCCGACGTCCTCGCCCTGTTCGACGAGCTGCACGACCAGGGCCGGACGGTCGTCCTGATCACCCACGAGGCGGACGTGGCCAGCCGCGCCCGGCGCAGCGTGCAGATCCGCGATGGCCGCTTCATCGACTCCGCACAGACCTTGGTCGGCTCGCTATGACCGGCATCGAGACGCTGCGCACGGCCTTCGACGCGATCCGGACCCGCCGGATGCGCTCGGCCCTGACCATGCTCGGCATCCTCATCGGCATCGCCGCCGTCATGCTCACCGTCGGCCTGGGCCAGGGTGCCCAGCAGCAGGTGGCCAGCCAGATCGACAAGCTGGGGTCCAACCTGCTCATCGTCTCGCCCGGCAGTACCACCAGCCTGTCCGGGGTGCGCGGCGGGCGCGGATCGGCGACGACCTTGACCACGGCTGACGCGGCGACGCTCGCCAACCCGGTGGTGGCCCCCGACATCCTGGCGGTCGCCCCCACCTCCAACACCCAGACCTCGTTGACCGCGAACGGCACCAACTGGACCACCAGTGTCGTCGGCACGACCCCCGACTGGCCGCAGGTCCGGGCCCGCACCCTGGCCTCCGGGCGGTTCTTCACCGACCAGGAGCTCACCGACGCCCAGCCCGAGGTGGTGCTCGGCCAGACCACCGCGCAGCAGCTCTTCGGCGTCAGTGACCCAGTCGGCCAGTCGGTGGTCATCGGTTCGCAGCCGTTCACCGTCATCGGTGAGCTCGCCGCCGTGGGCTCCACGGTCGGTGGCGACCAGGACGACCAGGCCATCGTGCCGGCGACGACCTACGCCAACCTCATCTCGCCGACGAGCGGCACCAGCGTCTCCACGATCTACCTCCAGGCGCGCGGCCCCGACAGCCTCTCCGCGGCATACCAGGAGGCGACCAATGCCCTCCTGACCAACCACGGCCTCAGCGCCGCGAACGCCGACTTCAGCATCAGCAGCCAGGAGTCGATCGTGGCGACTGCGACGAGCACCGCCCAGACCCTCACCGTGCTCCTGGGCGGGATCGCCGCGATCTCGCTGCTGGTGGGCGGCATCGGCGTCATGAACATCATGCTCGTCTCGGTCACCGAGCGGATCCGCGAGATCGGGCTGCGCAAGGCCCTGGGGGCCAGGCCCTCGGTGATCCTGCGGCAGTTCCTCACCGAGGCGAGCCTGCTCGGATTGGCCGGCGGCGTCCTCGGGATCCTGCTCGGGATGCTCGGTGCCAAGGTCCTCCCCTCGCTGATCAACCAGCCCGTGACGATGTCCTCGACCGCAGCCGTCGCGGCCCTCGGCATCTCCCTCGTCATCGGCGTGGTCGCCGGGGTCTACCCCGCCAACCGCGCCGCCCGCCTCTCCCCCATCGACGCCCTCAGGAGCGAGTGAATCCAATGACCCCCACCAAGACCACCGGGACCACGTATGCCGTCTGCGCCATGGGCGCGGCCATCACGTTGCTGCTCGCCGGGTGCGGCGGCTCAGCCCCGGCCCCCGCCGGCGCGAGCACGACCGGAGCGGCTCGAGCCAACGGCGGCACTGGCGGCGGCGCTGGCGGCCGGGCCCCCGGCGTGACCGGACTCATCGCCGCCGTGGAAGGCACCACCCTCCAGGTGCAGTCGAACACCGAGCAGACGGCCGTGACCTACACGAAGTCCACGAAGATCACCGGACAGGTCGCCACGACGGCGAGCGCGCTGGCGGTGGGCGACTGCGTGATGGCCCGCCCGGCGACCACGGGTGGTGCTGCCGCGAACGGTGGAACGGCGCCTGACGGCGCACCCGCGTCCACCGCACCGGCTCCGACCACGGTGGCCGCGGGGACGGTGCAGATCATCTCCACCGGCCAGGCGAGCTGTGCCGCTGGCCGTGACGACTTCGGCGGGGGCCGGGGCAGCAGCGCACGTCCCTCCGGGGCGCCCACGGACCGTCCGACCGGGACCGGCACGGGCCAGGGTCGACCGGGCGGAGGCGGCTTCGGGGGGTTCGGGGCCATCGGGACGGTGGCCTCGCTGGGCAAGGACACCTTCACCATCACCGAAGCCGTCGGACCGCAGGCCACCGGCTCGTCCTCGACCCCCCGGACGGTCACCGTCACCTACACGGGGACCACGACGTTCTCGGCGAGCAAGGCCGCCCCGGCCAGCGCCATCAAGGAGGGCGGCTGCGTCACGGCCATCGGCCCCACCGATGACGTCGGCACGGTCGCAGCCACCTCCTTGTCGCTGAGCCCGGCCGAGGCCGGCCAGTGCACGAACGGCCTGCGCCGTGGCTGACCTCCCGAACCCCCCTGGCCGCCCGGGACCCTCACCCCGTCTGCTGCGACGGGTGGCTGCGGGCTGTGCCGTCGCACTGGTCGGAGCAGCGACCTACCAGCTGGCGTATGCAGGCGACAGCTCGGCGACGACCGATGGGCTGCGGACCGCATCGGTCACGACCGCCGACGTCGCGCAGACCGTCACCCTGCCCGGCACGGTGAGCCGGGTGAACCAGGTCAGCGCCATGTTTCCCGCCGCAGGCACCGTGACGTCGGTGGCCGTGGGCGTCGGTGACGCGGTCAAGGCCGGGCAGGTGCTCGCCACCATGGACACCACCAGCCTCGCCCAGAGCGTTCGCGTCGCGGAGGCCAACCTGGTGTCGGCCCAGGCCGCGCTCAACGACGCAGCCTCGGTCACGACCAGCACGACCCCGAGCGCCCCGTCGGTGGCGACTGGTGCGACGGCGACCCGGTCGACTACCTCAGGCATCGGAGCCAGCCCCTCGGCGAGCACGGGAAGGGGCAGCAGCTCGGACCCCGGCAGCACGGGACTACCCCCCATCGACACCCGCAAGGCGACGGCAGCGGTCTCGGCGAGCGCCGCCCTGCTCGCCGACGTCGACACCGCGTGCCGCCCGCTGGTGGCCGGTGCGAGCGACGGCGGACCGGGCGGCGGGTCCAGCACCCCCCCGACCCCGTCTCCCACGACGAGTACGACCACCACGCCCACCGCCACCACCACGACGACCACCCCGACCACCCCGACCACGACCACGACGACCCCGACCCCGACCACGACGACCCCGACCACGACGACTACCACCACTCCCACCGCCACCACGACGACCCCGACCACGACGACTACCACCACGACGACTACCACCACCACCACTCCCACCGCGACCACGGGCACACCCACCACGACGACCTCGGCAACGAGCACGCCCACAACCACACCCACAACCACACCCACGACCTCACCCACGACCTCACCCACGACGCCGCCGACCAACCCCGACCCGTCGGCTCCCACGGCGGCCGAGGTGAACGCCTGCATCGGCGCCCTGGGTGCGGCACTGTCATCCCAGCACTCCTCCGGCGTCCTGCTCACCCAGCTCTCCCGGGCCCTGACCACGGCGGCGGCCACGCTCCAGCAGCAGGCCGCTACCGCCGCCACCGGGGGTGGGACGAGCACCCCGGGCACCGCGGGCACAACCAACGGCACCACGGCCGGTGGCACCTTGGGTCAGGGGCCTCCCGCCGGCGGCTCCGTCGCGGGGAACGGCGGTGGTTCCGCGGGGAGCACCGCCACCAAGGAGGTAGCCGTCCTCAAGGCGCAGGCCGCACTGGCCTCCGCCCAGCAGGCGCTGGCCGGTTCGGCCCTGAAGTCACCCATCACGGGCGTCGTCGGCTCGGTCGGGATCGCTGCCGGTGGGCTCGCCACCACGTCGTCGTCCGTGGTCATCGTCGGCTCGGGTGCCGCCCTGGTCTCCACGACGGTGCCCCTGTCCCAGCTCGGCCTCGTGCGGGTGGCCCAGAGCGTGGACGTCGTGCCTGCAGGCACCACCACGACGGTACCCGGCGCCATCCAGAGCATCGGCGTCCTGCCCGCCTCCACCACGTCCACCACACCGACCTACCCCGTCGTGGTGGCGGTCTCCAAGGCTCCCCTGTCCCTCGCGACCGGCTCCCAAGCCAGCGCGACCATCACGCTCGCCTCGGTCGACGGAGTGCTCACCGTGCCGGTCTCGGCCCTCGGCGGGGTCAGCGCAGGCTCCGGGTCGGTCACCGTGGTCACGGGCGCGTCGACCACCGCGACCAGGGTGACCGTGGGTGCGGTGGGCCAGGGCCGTGCCCAGATCCTCACCGGCCTCACGCACGGGCAGACCGTCGTCCTGGCCGACCCGAGCACACCCCTGCCCTCGGCGAACTCGCTGTTGACCCGGCGCTTCGGTACCGAGGGCGGTCTTGGTGTCGGCGGCGCCGGTGGCGGTGGTGGCAGCGGTCGGGGGAACTAGGGCGTGTCTCCCGAACGGCTGGTGGTCGTTGAAGGCGTGGCCAGCGGCATACGCCTTCCCGATGTAGTCCTCGAGCACAGCCCGCTCGACACGCCATTGCCCGCGGCCGCCAACCATGTGAGCCATGGTCGTTGTGGCCTGGAGCCCGCGTTTACCTATGGGTCTGTCGCTCGCGTGCTCGCGCGTCCCACTCGTAGGGTCAAGGCGTGACCCCACCCAGTTCCTTACCTACGACCGGTGACGTGGCTGGTGCCCTTGCGAGGGAAGGTCTGACGAGCGATCGCCGCATCCGAGGGAAGTACCGCCGAGACCAGGGGGTCGCGCACTGCCGGATGGTCCGCGAGCACGGCGTTGATCAGGTCGGGGAGGCCGGGCGCCTCGCGGCGTTGCGCGTCAACGAGGGCGACTTCAGCCTTCTTCTGAAGCTGCCGGATTCTCTCGCGCGTAACGTCAACCCGTTGGCGATGCTCTCAAGGGTGTCGCCCGCGAGCCTGCGCATGACGATGGTGTCGCAGCGGTCAGGAAGCGACTGCCAGGCGGCTGCCAGCCAGTCCTCCCTAGGGGCGTGCTCCTCGGACATCCGGTCAGTTCCTCACAACGACACGTGTACCAGGCGCAGGCCGCATCGCTTGGCCAACCTCTGATGGGCCTGCTTCCCGTTGGCTGGCGTAGGTCTAGCGAACGTTTCGACCACGCATATCACCCATTCGCGGGATCCCCTTCAGCGCTTGCAGCCAGGGCCGCCCAAACTAGGTGCTTCAAGTCTCTGGCTTGTGCCCACGTGAGTACGGTCTCGTCCTGGTCCTTGCGCGCGGTCACGCGGAGGGGCTTCGTCTTCAGGCTCTCGAGGTCGACCTCCCACTCATCGCCGATCGCCTTGCGGATGAGTCTCGCCGGGATATCGTCGGCCCCTCGATGAGCGCCGCGTACTTTCCGACCCCACTGAGCGACCTGCTCCACTCCTTCATGGGCCCGTCCTTGATCCACACCCGGGCGTCACTGTCGGAGAGGTACTCGCGCAGACGTCCGCCGACCTCTGGGTCCTCG
>JBDSKZ010000024.1:0-16963 GCA_039916625.1 Pedococcus sp. | reverse complement strand
GGCGTCGTCGTGTCGTCGACGACGTTCTTGTCCTTGTCGTCGTTGTTGTCGTCGGTCTTGCTCGGCGGGATGACCGAGTCCCAGTTGTCGATCTTCAGCGGCTTGGAGTCGAGGTCCCAGGCGTCGCCGGTGTCGAGGTCGTTCAGGACGATGAGGTTGCGGTTGGTGCGCAGCGCCATCCCGTCGCGCAGGGGGATGTCGCCGGGCTTGTCGAGGGTGCCGGCCGTGACGGTCTGGCCCTGACCACAGTTCACGCCGTAGTAGGCCTTGGCGGTCTGGGCCCAGGCGGCGTGGACGCAGTCGCCGAGGCGGACCGGTCGCGAGACCTTGGGACGCTCGGCGCCGGGGCCGACCTGGCTCGGCAGCCGCACCCCCGCCTGACCGGCGTCACCAGCGAGGCCGATGACCTTGAGCTCGGTCGTGGTCTCGAGGGCCACCGACTCGGACTCGGGGCCGGGCTGCTGCAACGCGGCATACGCCGTGCCGCCGCGGCGGTCGGCGCCACCGGCGACGGGCTGCTCCAGGCCTTGGGCGAAGAGCTGGTCCTGGACCGGGTCGTAGACGACCCAGCGGGTGCCGACGGCCGTGATGTCGACGGCGCTCGCCTCGAGCTCGACCTTCTCGGTGACCGGGGGGCCGAAGGAGTCGCCGGCGACGGGGATGGAGATGACCTTGCCGGTGGCTGCGGAGACGACGTGCACCCCACCGGAGGTGTCGACGGCCATCGCGGCGACGCCGCCCGCTGTCGCCAGCGGCTTGGAGGCGGTGGACAGGGTGAGGCCGGACAGCGGGGACCCGGCGTCGATGCGCTGGGCCCAGACCTTGCCGGTCCGGGGGTCGACCATCGCCAGGGTGCCACCGCGCAGGTCGCCGGTGGCCGGGACGAACTCCTGGTCCACCGCCTTGGCCTTCTGGGGCAGCTGGACCGGCGAGGTGGAGTCGATCCGGCCGGTGAGCGGGTCGATGGGGACGAGCTGGTTGCCGGTGGTGAGGATGCCACCTACCGCGGTTCCGTCCTGGAGCACGTCAAGCCCGGCACCGGGGGTGACATTGGCCTGGATGCCGGCGTCGAACTGCCGCGCTGCCTTGTTCATGCGGGCGAACTGGCTGTAGTTGGTCGCCGAGACCCAGACACCGCCGTCGTTGAGGGCCGCCTCGTGGACGGTCTCTCCCTTGGACGCGACGGCGAAGAACGTCAGGCTCGACGCCGCCACGGCGACAGCGACCCCCGACGCCACTCCTGCGCGCCGGCGTGAGACCGGACTCATCTGACTACTTCCCCCGTGCCGATGCTGGTGACTCCTGGTCGTCGTGGTCGTCGTGGTCGTCGTGGTCGATGGCGTCGAGCAGCGCGAGGTCGGCCTCGGTCACCAGACGGGTCGACAACGCGTGCTCGACCAGACGTGCCTTGCGGTTGCTCGCGAGCTTCCCCGGACCCCCGTGCAGTCCACGAGTACCAGCATCGGCGAGCTTCTGGCATACGTTGTCCAGTTTTCGGTTGAACTTCGTGACCTTCCAGCCGAGTCGGCCGGCCGCGTCGGCGGACGACGGGATCTGGCCGGGCGCGGCGTACGACCGCCGGAGCAGCCCCTCGCACAGGGCCACCATGAGCAGGAACTGGTCGGGCGTGAAGGTGACCCGTCCGACCGTGGTCTCGCCGGTGCGGTCGGTCTGGACGTCCTCGCTGCCGGTCGAGGTGAACGCCGGGGTGTCGACGATGATGTCGAAGTCGTAGGTCGTCGGCCCGGCCGTGAACCACACGGTGAACCGCTCCAGCGCCAGCGGGATCCGCGCACCGGGGTTGAGCCAGGCCTGGAACAGGCCCTTGTTGTCGGCCACCGTGGCCGTCAGCGTGGTGCCGACGTTGGTGAGCCACCACAGCCCCCCGTCCTCGACGACCTGCAGGAAGCTGCGGTGCAGGAACGGGTTGTCGTCGATCTCGACGTCTCCCGTGCGCCCGATGGTCAACGGGGTGCCCCTCACTGCGACGAACTCCTCGCCACAGAACTCCACCGTGACGCCGCCTGTCCTGCTCGCGGTGCTCACTTCGCCCTCCCGCACACGGGGGTGGAGTACTCCGAGGTCAGGCCCTCTCGGCTCACCTTGACCTGGCCACAGACCTGGGAGCCCTGGGTGGCCTTGACCCTGAACGTCGAGTCGGCCAGCGGTGCGCCGTCCAGGGCCTGGCCCAGGTCCCCGGTGCTCGACGCGGTCCGAAGGAAGAAGCGGTCGGCCTTCTCCGGGAGGAGGTACTGCCACCCGAACGCCACACCTCCGGGCACCCCCCTCGCCTCGAGGGCCGGGGTGCTCGGCACGGACAGCGCGACGTCACCACTTTGGCTCGCGACCGTCTTCGGGACATCGTTGGGCTCGCTGCCGCCGCCGAAGAGCACGGAGACCCCCACGACGACAGCCACCACGACGACAGCGATCGCCGCCATCGTCACCGCGGGGTTGCGCGTCGACTGCGGGGCGGGCGCGTCCGTCGGGGCGGTGCGGGTGGCGAGACGGTCCCGGCTCACCGTGCCCCCCACGTCGACGGAGTCCACCTGGGGGTGTTCGTATGCCGCGTGGGACGCCGGCCCTGCCACGCCCTGGGCGCCGTTCACGGCGACCGTGCCACCGGCGCTGCGCGGGCGCGGCGCGACGGGGGTCTGGCCCTGCACGGACTGCGGCGCGCGGACCCGGGTGCGGTCGTCGTCGGCGCCGGGCGCGGGGGCGCTCTGGTCGGCGAGCGTGGTCTGGCCCTGCTCGTCGAGGACGACGATGGCCGACCGGGTGAACCGCTGCTCCTGCTCGATCTCCTGCAGCGAGCGGGCGAACGCGATGGCGCTCTGGGGCCGGGTGGCCGGGTCCTTGGCCATCGCCTGGACGAGCAGCCGCTCGAGGGAGACGGGCACGTCGGCGCGACCCGTGGCCGGCACCGGCGAGGTGCGGATGCGTGGCATCAACGCATACGCGGAGTTGTCGCCACCCGGGACCTCGAACGGCGAGCGCCCCACGAGCAGCTGCCACAAGGTGGCCGACAGCGAGTAGACATCTGCCCGCGCGTCGCCGTTGGACTGGCCGAACAGCACCTCGGGCGGAGCCCACGGCACGCTGACGCCCACATCGTCCTCGTCGTCCTGCGCCGCACCGTGGCCGAGCTGGCCGGCGATGCCGAAGTCGGTGAGTCCGGGGGCACCGTACTGGCTGACCAGGACGTTGGCCGGCTTGATGTCGCGGTGGGTGATGCCCGCCCGGTGGGCGGTCTCGACGGCGCTCGCCAGCTGGATGCCGGTGCGCAGCACCTCCTCGACGCTGAGCCGCTCGTTGCGCGAGCGGAGCGCGAGGTTCGGTGGCGGGTAGTACTTCATGACCAGGTAGGGGCGGTCGTCGGGAGAGGTGCCCGAGCGGAAGACCTGGACGATGTAGGGGTGGTCGGCCAGCTGGGCCATCGTGTCGGCCTCGTCGCGGAACTGGCGACGGATGGAGTCGGTGAGGCCCTCGCCCTTGAGCACCTTGACCGCGACCCGCATCCGCGGCATCTGCTGCTCGTAGAGGTAGACGTCGGCGTAGCCACCCGAGCCCACCAGCTCGCGGTAGACCAGGCCCTCGAGCTCGGGTGGGGCAGCCACCGTCACGACGGGACCTCATAGCTGAAGGAGACCTCGTCGGCCATGCCGACGACCGTGCCCGGCTCGATGAC
This sequence comes from Pedococcus sp., assembly GCA_039916625.1. Taxonomy (GTDB): domain Bacteria; phylum Actinomycetota; class Actinomycetes; order Actinomycetales; family Dermatophilaceae; genus Pedococcus. The sequence continues at coordinate 13,275 of JBDSKZ010000024.1, read as the reverse complement.
CTGGCTGTCGCTGGGACGCAGCCGCACGGCCTGCTGCCCGGGCAACGCCACGGTGGTGCCGTTCGTCGACCCCAGGTCGCGGACCAGGACGTGCCAGCCCTCGAGGACGATCTCTACGTGGTTGCGCGAGATGTCGTTGTCGCGGCTCACCACGCGCACGAGGTGGGGGCGCTGGGCGGCGGGCAGGTCGGCGTTGACCTTGGGCGCGCGCCCGAGCAGGACACCGCGGTCGAGGGTGACGACGTCGCCGGTCGAGAGCCGGATCGTGCCCAGCGGTGGCCGTGGCGCCTGGAACGGCTGCTGCGGGGGGATCTCGCGGTCGCAGACCCGGCAGCTGCTCGCGTGGGGCGGGCTGGGGTGCCCGGCCGGGCACAGCACCGCAAGGACGATCGGACCCCTCGGTAGGGAGCCGGTCGCCGTCATCGGCAGGCTCGCCCGGTCGACGGTGGCTTCGTCGACCTCTGGTGCGTCCGCGGGCGGGGGGGTCGTGTGCTGAGGGGCGGCGGTGTTCGCAGCAGGGGCAGCCGCCCCCGGGGCCGGCACGGGGGTGGCGGGCGCCGGTGCAGCGGCGGCTGGTGGCGTGGGCAGGGCCGCGGGAGCCGGCGCGACGGCGGCTGGTGGCGTGGGCAGGGCGGCGGGAGCCGGCGAGACGGCCTCGTCCCCGGACGGGGCGATGTTGCTGCCACCACGACGCCACGGCACCGACTCGATGAGCCCGCTGCCGGAGCGGGGCGCCGCGGGTGCGGCCGGGCCTGGCGCGTCCCGTGCCGGCAGGGGCCGTGCGACCCGAGGGGGGAGGGGGCGCCCGGCCTGGGTGTGGTGCGGCGGGGGCAGGGTGTGGTCGGACGGCTTCGGTGGGGGGGCCAGACCCGCGGCCTCCTCCATGGGCGCGCGCCCGATGGGCGGCTCCTGGAGGTTGCCGGTGTCGTGGTTGGGCAGGAACGGCGGGGTGCCGGTCGATCCCGGGGCACCGAACAGGTAGTCGTAGCCCGGGACCTCCTGCACGACGGGCTCGGCGTCGTGGTCCCCCTCGGCACGGTTGGCCCCGTCGGCACCGGACTGCTGCTCGGGCGGTGGTCCGCCCCGGCGCAGCCTCGCCGGCACCTGCCAGCCCTGCGCGCCGCCGGGCGAGCTGAGCCGGCCGTCCGGCAGTCCGGCGGATCCCTTCGGCTCGACGTGCTCCGGCTCGGGTAGCGGCACTCCGGAGTGCAGCACGAGCTCGGTCGCACCCTCGGGGGCGTCCTCGTCAGTCCACGGGCCGCGGCGGGCCGCCCGGATCTCGAGGTCGCCGCCGGGAGCCGGCACCACGGCATACGCGGTGCCGCGGGCCACGACCCGCACCGGGTCACCGTCCTGGACGGCCACGAAGTCGGGGGCGGTGCGCACGCCGTCGCGGGTCAGGGCGTCGAGCAGGTCGTCGAGCTCGCCGGACCCGGCCGCTTCGACGACCCTCGCGACCACGTCGTCGGAGGCGGCAGCGCGCACGAGGGCGGACAGGCCGCCCACCGTGATGGCGGACCATCCCGGCTGGTCAGGGGTGTCGAAGCGGACCTCGGTCATGCCGAGGACCCGGTGACCTCGCTGCGGGGAGCGGTGTCGACCTCGTCGTCGTCACCGTCGTCCTCACGGCGGTCGAGGACCACGACGACCACGCTGACGTTGTCACGGCCGCCGGCGGCGACCGCGGCGTCGACCAGCGCGACCGCGGCGGTCTGCGGGTCCTCGTGGTCGCCGAGCAGGCCCGCGATCTGGGCGTCGGCGATCTCGCCGTTGAGGCCGTCGGAGCAGATGAGGAAGCGTTCGCCGACCTCCGGCGGGAAGACCCACAGGTCGACCGCCGGCATCGAGTCGGAGCCCAGCGAGCGGGTCACGACGTTGCGCAGCGGGTGACGGGCGGCCTCGGCCTCGGTGATGAGGCCGGCATCGACCAGCTCACGGACCTCGGAGTGGTCGACGGTGACCATGCGCAGCCGGCCCTCGACGTAGCGGTAGACGCGGGAGTCGCCGACGTTGAAGACGGCCCAGTGGGCCGAGCCACCGGTGGAGACGACCGCCAGTCCGGCGGCGGTGGTGCCCATGCCGGTCTGCTCGGGGTGGCGGGCCACCGACCGCAGCATCTGCTCGTTGGAGTCGGCGAGCGCGGCGACCACGTCGTCGCGCCCGAGCACGACGCGCCCGCTCAGCCCACGGAGGGTGTCCACGACGATGCCACTGGCCACCTCGCCGGCGGCGTGCCCACCCATGCCGTCCGCCACGGCGAACACGGCACCGTCAGCGATCAGCGCATCCTCGTTGTGGTCGCGCACCCGACCCACGTCGGTGGCCGAACCTGCCCGCAACGTCAGCCCGGACACCGTCACCACGGCGCTGCTCACCGGGTCACCCGCACGGTCTGCATGAGCTCGCGGATGGTGCCGTACTCCGCCTCGACCTCGGGGCCACCGACCGAACCGGTCACCTGGATGAGGTCGACCACCTGGCCGCGCCGTGCCCCGGCGAACAGGTGCGCCTGCACCACGTCACCGACCGACTCGTCCGTCCAGGACACGTTGACCCCGACGAACGGCACGTCGTCGATCTCGACCTCGAACGGCTCGTCCATCTCGCCGTCGGGCCGCTCGGTCACGAACGCCTTGAGCTCGGCCAGGGCCCGCCCGATGGTGAACTCCGCGGACCGGGTGAAACCCCGTACGACGAGGTTGGGGGCGAAGCTGCCGCCCTTCTCGGCACGCCGCGCCGCCAGGAGGGTCCCGGGCACGCGCACCGGCGACCACCCGTCGGGGATGTCGACGGTGACCGAGGGCGGGCCGGGGAACTGCTCGCTCGGGTACTTCAGGGTGGGCATCAGGACCTCTCGGGACAGCGACGGGCGGCCACCGGGCAAGGCTAGATGGGGAGGGGACCGCCCCCAATGGGGAGAACTCCCCATTGCCGCCCTGCCGACGCAGCCGGGGCAAGGCTCCCACAGGTGGGCAAACCGGAACACCTCCTCCGCAGAACCCACCGGTATGGCGTCAGTCCGCCTTACCGCGCAGCGCGGCGAGCGTCGTGGGCACGTCGTCGACGACGACGGCGTCGACGCCGATGGCCAGGAGCTGGTCGGCCACCTCGGCGGTCGGGCTCCACACGACGACCTCGAGCCCTGCGCGGTGGGCGACGTCGACGGCATACGCGGCGGGACGGAAGACGGGGGCCATGTCCACGGCGTTGGGGCCGAAGGAGGTCCAGTGCGGTGCCACGGCGTCGATGCCGAGGTGGGCGGCAGCCGGGATCGCTTTGCGCAGCGGGAACCCGACCCAGGCGAGCAGGGCCCGGGGCACGGCCGGCGCCGCCTCGCCGAGCACGAGCAGGGCGGCCGGGTCGAAGGACGAGACGAGCACGGGCCGTCGGGTCAGGGTGTCCTGGACGAGCGGGGCCAGCAGCGCGGCGGTCGTCTCGTTGCGGGGACGCAGCGCGTCCTCGAGCGAGGTCTTGACGTCCAGGTTGACCCCGATGCCGTCGGGCAGGGCCGCCAGCACCGACTCGAGGGTGACCGACCCGTGGTGCGCGACCTGGTCGAAGGTCAGGTCGGCGACGAAGTCACCGGCCTCCAGCGTGGGGTGGTGCCCGACGACCAGGACGTCGTCAGAGGTTCGGCGGGCATCGAGCTCGACCCAGCGCAGGCCGCTGGCGATGCCGGCGAGCAGGGAGTCCAGGGTGTTCTCGACGTGGCCGTCGACGATGCCGCGGCCGGACCCACGGTGACCCAGCACCGTGGGGCGTCCCCCGAAGACCCCGTGGTCGGTCATGCGAGCGTGCGACTCCCCGAGGTCATCGGCGCGGGGTGCGGCCGGCGGGCACCGGGAGGGTCGACCCCGGCGCAGGCGAGTCCGTGCTGGCCGCCTCGGGTGACGTGGAGGTCGTCGAGGGGTCCGGGGTCGGGCTCGATGAGGACGAGTTCGACGAGGTCGATACCGGGCTGAAGGCCGACGACGGACTGGAGGACGACGAGAGGGAGGACGACGGGATGGAGGACGGAGGCGGCAGCGCTGCCGAGGACGACGACAACGACGACGGCGCGGGGAACGACGTCGACCCGGTCGTGGTCACCGGCGCGGGGACGGTCTGGGTCGGCGCGGGCACGGGCGCGCGGACCTTGCCACCGAGCAGGGTGAACACCGTCTGGCCCCAGAGGGCGTCGCCGCGCATGTTGAGCACGTCGGGGTCGGCGGCCGACACGAAGGAGTTCGGTGCGCCCGTGGCGGCGAACGCGGCAGCGATGTCGAGGGTGCGGAGCTTCTTCGACCTGGCCCACGCGGCCGCGGCGGCGCGGACCTTCTTGCCCTGGTCGTCCAGGGTCGGCGGTTGCAGCGTGACGAGGACCGTGGCCAAGGGATAGCTCGCCTTCACCGCTGTTGCGGCGCCCTCCAGGTGTTTCTTGACGTTGGACGCAGAGTCGTTGCGGCCGTAGTTGAGGATGACCACGTCCGGCTTCACCGGCACCAGGAAGGGCACCCGCATGGCGGCATAGTCGGCGGGAGCGTCGGCGCGGCTGCCGTTGTAGACCTCGGTCGCCGGGCCGGAGGAACCGAACGACGCCTTGATCGTGTACTGCGTCGGGTCGGCGGGGTTGAGCCGGTTGAGGGTGACGCGGCGGTCCTGGGCGAGGAGCTGGCTGAACGCTGTGACCCACTCGGACTCACCGTCGCTGGTCTGGTCACCGAGCACGGCGATGGTCATCTTGGCGCCGGAGGCGAGCAGCTCCTCGGGCGAGCGTGGTGCCGCAGGGGTCGCCGTGGTCGTCGTCGACGCGGTGGCGGTCGTGCTCGTGGTCGTCGGCGTCGTCTTCGCGGGGGTCGGGTCGTCGACGGTGGGTCGCCCGGTGGTCAGGAGGACCACACCGACGACCAGGCCCACGTTGACGACGACGGCGAGGATACCGAGCCAGATGTCGGTCCCCCTGAAGCGGTGCATTCGGACATTGTGCCGCACAGGTTGCCGTCCCCCCGAACTACAGGCGCGTCGTGATGCCGGGCGAGTCCGTGGCGCTGACCTGCCTGTCGGTTATGTTGACCGTGACCTCGCGCGGCGGGGGGGCGCGGCCGGTCCACGGTCAGGTGACCCCCGCCGCATACCCCCTGCCGTCCCCCAGAGGAGACCATGCCCGGCGCCGGCGCCCCCGGATCCCCCTCCACCGGAGCGACCCGGCTCGTCGCCGATGCCCGCCGGGCCGTCTGGCACCTGCGGCACGGCGGTACCGACCAGCTGCGCCAGTGGTGGCGTCGGCGTGACCTGGCGAGCCGGCAGCCGCGCGGCAGCATCCGACTCTCCGGGAACGGCACGCTCGAGGTGCCGCCGTGGCCGCTGCCGCAGCGTGCACCACGCCGCCCCGGCCTGCGGGTGGGCGTGGTCCTGGACGACTTCACGGCGCTGGCGCTGGGGTATGAGTGGGACCAGGTCGCGCTGCACCCCGACCGGTGGCGCGACCAGGTGGACTCCCCGCGGCTGGACCTGTTGTTCGTCGAGTCGGCCTGGCACGGCAACGGCGACGCGTGGCAGTACCACCTCACGGGCACCTCGGCGCCGCGCCCGGCCATCGTCGAGCTGGTGCAGTGGTGCCGCGAGCACGGTGTGCCCACGGTCTTCTGGAACAAGGAGGACCCGGTCCACTACGCGGACTTCCTGGACACCGCCCGCCTGTTCGACCACGTCTGGACCACCGACTCCGACCGTGTCCCCGACTACCACCGCGACCTGGGCCACGACCGGGTCGGCGTGCTGCCGTTCGCAGCGCAACAGTCGCTGCACAACCCCATCCGTCCGGGCGACGGGCACCAGAGCCGCGACATCGGCTTCGGGGGGATGTACTTCGCGCACAAGTACCCCGAGCGTCGCGAGCAGATGGACCTGCTGCTGGGGGCTGCCGACGCCGTCTCCTCGCGGATGGAGACCGGGCTCGAGATCTTCTCCCGCTACCTCGGCGGCGACGAGCGCTACCAGTTCCCCGCTCCCCTCGACCGGCGTGTGGTCGGCTCGCTGGACTACCCCAGGATGCTCACGGCGTACCGCGCGTACAAGGTCTTCCTCAACGTCAACTCGGTCGTCGGGTCACCGAGCATGTGCGCGCGACGGATCTTCGAGATCACAGCCTGTGGCACGCCGGTCGTGTCGACACCGAGCCGGGCCATCGGCGAGTTCTTTCCCGCCGACGAGGTGTTCCAGGTCTGCACCGCCGAGGAGGCAGGGTGGACGTTGCGGGCGCTGGTCAACAGCCCCGAGCTGCGCGACCACACGGTCCACGCGGCCCAGCGCCGGATCTGGGCGGAGCACACCTATACCCGGCGCGTCGACGCCGTCCTCTCCGCCGCCGGCCTGGCTTCCGGTGCGTCAGCCGCGCGACTCCCCTCGGTCAGTGCGCTGGTCTCGACCAACCGTCCGCAGCAGCTCGAGCATGTGCTGGCCACCGTCGCCGCCCAGCGTGGGGTCGACTGCGAGCTCGTGCTGCTCACCCACGGCTTCGAGCCGGACACCGACCTGCGTTCGAGGGCCACGTCCCTCGGCCTGCGCATCACCCTCCTGCAGGAGCCCGGGACCACGACCCTCGGCGGCTGCCTCAACCGCCTCGTGCAGGCGGCGACCGGCGACGTCGTCGCCAAGATGGACGACGACGACCTGTATGGCGCGGACTACCTGCGCGACCAGCTGTACGCCCTGGACTACTCCGGGGCCGACGTCGTGGGCAAGCAGGCGCACCACATGTACCTCGAGGCCCTCGACGTGACCATCCTGCGGTTCCCCGATCGCGAGCACCGGTTCACCGACCTCGTCATGGGGCCGACCATCGTGGCTCGCCGGGACGTCGCGGTCGCCCACCCGTTCGCCGACGTCTGGCGCGGCGAGGACACCGGCTTCCTGCGGGACGTGGTCGCCAGTGGGCTGTCCGTCTACTCGGCCGATAGGTTCAACTTCGTCCAGATGCGGCATACTTCCCTGCGCCACACGTGGGAAGCCACCTCAGCGGAACTACTGGCAAACGCACGCGTGCTGGCCTATGGGCAATGTCCGAGCCACATCATGATCTGACTACTGGGAGCCCCCTCGTGACAACCAAGACTGTGGCGGTGATCGGTCTCGGCTACATCGGACTGCCGACGGCCGCCATCCTGGCCAGCAACGGGGTCAAGGTCATCGGGGTGGACGTCAGCGACAAGCACGTGGACGCGGTGAACCGTGGGGAGGTGCCCTTCGTCGAGCCCGATTTGGCGACCCATGTCGCCGGCGCGGTCAGCCAGGGCATGCTCTCGGCCCAGAAGGAAACGCCGCAGGCGAACACGTACATCGTCGCCGTCCCCACCCCGTTCAAGGACGGGCATGAGGCCGATCTCAGCTACATCGAGGCGGCAACGGACGCGATCATCCCCCAGCTGCGCGGGGGCGAGCTCATCATCCTCGAGTCGACGTCACCTCCTGGCGCGACCGAACACATGGCCCGGCGGGTGCTTGACGCTCGGCCGGACCTGTCCCTCGACGGGTCCAGCGAGCGACCCGTCGTCCACTTCGCCCACTGCCCCGAGCGGGTGCTACCGGGCCGGGTGATGATCGAGCTCGTCACCAACGACCGCATCATCGGTGGCCTGACCCCGGAGGCAGCCCAGCGGGCTCGCGACCTCTACCAGGTGTTCTGCCACGCCGAGCTGCACCTCACCGACGCCGCCACCGCAGAGATGGCCAAGCTCACCGAGAACTCCTACCGCGACGTCAACATCGCCTTCGCCAACGAGCTCTCGATCATCGCCGACAAGATCGGTATCGACGTCTTCGAGCTCATCGAGCTGTCCAACAAGCACCCGCGCGTCAACATCCTGCAGCCCGGCCCCGGCGTGGGCGGTCACTGCATCGCTGTCGACCCATGGTTCATCGTCAGCGCCGTGCCGGAGGAGGCCCGCCTCATCCGCACCGCCCGCGAGGTCAACGACCACAAGCCAGAGGTCGTCCTCGCCAAGGTCAAGGACCGCGCCGACCGCTTCAAGGACCCGGTGATCGCTGCCATGGGGTTGGCCTTCAAGCCGGACATCGACGACCTGCGAGAGTCGCCCGCCCTGGAGATCACCAGGCAGCTTTGCCAGCGCCATCCCGCCGCCCGGGTACTCGCGATCGAGCCCAACATCGACGAGCTTCCGGAGGCCCTCGCAGGCCTTCCGAACGTCGAGCTCGCCGAAACCCGTGCCGGGATCGCCGCCGCGGACATCATCGTGCTGCTCGTCGACCACCGGGAGTTCCGCCATATCGACCGGCGGCTCCTCGCGGAGAAGGCCGTCATCGATACCCGCGGCCTGTGGCGCTAGCTCCACCCCCGACAGCACCCGAAGAAACGAACGGAAGAGCGCGCATGACGAAGAAGTTGGTCGTGATCGGCCAGGGATATGTAGGGCTGCCCCTGGCAGAGGCCGCCGTGGAAGCTGGGTACGCCGTCTCCGGCCTGGATGTCAGCCAGTCCCTGGTCGACGGGCTCAACAGCGGTGTCTCGCACATCGACGACATCAGTGACGGAGCCGTCCAGACCATGTTGGCCGGCGGATACCGGGCCACGACGGACGCCTCGGTCATCACTGACGCAGACGTGGTCGTCATCTGCGTACCGACGCCCCTCACCGATGGCGGCGGTCCCGACCTGGGAGCCGTGGACTCGGCCAGCCGCATGATCGCCACCAACTGGGGCGGACCTACGCTCGTGGTCCTGGAGTCGACGACCTACCCGGGCACCACGGACGGTTTCCTCCTGCCGCTCCTTGAGGCCGGTGGGGCCGTGCTCGGCCAGGACCTGTTCCTCGCCTTCAGCCCCGAGCGGGTCGACCCAGGCTCGGAGGAGTTCGACATCCGCAACACCCCGAAGCTCGTAGGTGGTTCGGACGAGGGGAGCACCAAGCGGGCCTTCGAGTTCTATTCCGCCTTCATCGACGAGGTCGTGACGCTGAAGGGAACCCGCGAGGCGGAGACGGCCAAGCTCCTCGAGAACACCTACCGCCACGTCAACATCGCCCTGGTCAACGAGATGGCAAAGTTCTGTCACGAGCTGGGCATCGACATCTGGGAAGTCATCCGGGGCGCGGCCACCAAGCCGTTCGGGTTCCAGGCGTTCACCCCCGGCCCGGGTGTTGGCGGCCACTGCATCCCCATCGACCCCAACTACCTCAGCTACGAAGTGCGCAAGCAACTCGGGTACCCGTTCCGATTCGTGGAGCTGGCGCAGGAGATCAACAACTCCATGCCCTGGTACGTTGCCTCCAGGATCGCCGAACTGCTCAATGACGTCGGGCGCCCCGTGCGCGGGTCGCGCATCCTGCTGCTCGGAGCGACGTACAAGAAGAACATTTCCGACCAACGCGAGAGCCCGTCCGCCCCGCTGGCCCGCAGGTTGCTCACCCTGGGTGCCGACCTGTCCTTCCACGACCCGTTCGTCGAGCGCTGGAACCTCACCGACACGGGACTGGATCGGGTCGAGGACCTCACCGCAGCCGTCTCGCAGGCTGACATCGTGGTCCTCCTGCAGGCCCACGACTTCTACGCACCAGAGGAGATCGCGGCCGCATCGTCGATCTTCTTCGACACCCGTGGCGTGACCTGCTCCGACGTGGCGAGGCGACTGTGACCGCACAGGAGGCGGATGTCGTTCAGCGCTCAGCGATGCGAGGCGACGACGGATCCGTCCCGGTCCGTGTGATCGCAGCGCTGTACCTCGTCTCATGCACCGTGATCGTGTGGTTCGCAGGCGTCATGTGGACGACGGCGACCCAGATCACCATCGCCACGCTTGCCGTGGTGATCGGTACGTTCCTCAGTGCCGCGCTCTTCGTGCGGCGGACGACGGCCCTGCGCACCGTGGCACTGCGCTCCGAACGCCGTCAGGTCGAGACGATGCAGCGCCTATCGGTGATGACCGAGTCCACGCTCGAGGCGACAGAGCAGCTCTCGGCCAGGCTCGACGCCGCGCACACGACGACGGTGTCCGAACTCGCGGCCCTGCAGCACAGGGTCAACTCCGGTCAGGAACTATCGCTCGGGGAGCAGGCACGACTGCGCGAGGACGTCACGCGGGGGTTCGACGGCCTCGTGAAATCCCTGGGCATCATCGGACGTCAGATGCGCCATCTGGACACCCGGCTGACCCTCGCTGAAGCCGGGATCAGGGCAGGCCACGCAGGGGCTGCTGACCAGGCTCGCGAGATCGAGAATGCCCTCTCCTCGCTGGCCGCGTCACACACACAGCTCTCGCTACGCAGCGAAGCAGTCTTCAGTGAGGTGCGCCGACACATGTCCCCGGAACCACACGAAAACGGCTGGAGCAAGCAGTGACCGTGTCTCAACCAGCACTCGATCGGACAGCGTCCGTCACGATCGAGTCCTCGACACCACACCTGCAACTCTCTGGGACGAAAGGTGAGTACATCTTCGACCTGATCAGGTCGACCCGTACCTTCTACGAGCGTGACCTGCTCGACGCGATCTCCTTGATCCCGCTGGTTGGTGACGGCGTCATCATCGATGCCGGTGCCAACCTCGGAAACCACACCGTCTTCTTCGCCGGTGTCATGCGGGCCAAGGTCGTGGCGATCGAACCCGAACAGAACAACATCGCCCTGCTGCGCAGGAATGTTCACGACAACTCACTCGGCGATCGCGTGGACATCGTGGAGGCTGCCCTGTGGGACCGCGCTGACACGCTCGACCTCTCCAACCAGAACCCCGACAACGCCGGTACCTTCATGGTCTCGTCCGCGGACCACCCGGCTTCCCCGGTGCGCGCGGTCGCACTCGACGACATCGTCGGTGACCGTCGGGTACTGCTGCTCAAGCTCGACATCGAGGGTGCCGAGGTGCGCGCCCTCCAGGGGGCCGTCGGCACCTTACGAGCCCATCGCCCCATCGTGGTGGTCGAGGCCAACGGTCCTTTGGCCCAGCGGGAGATCGGTCGCCTGCTGCTCCCCCTCGGCTACGCGGAGGTTCACGTCGCGGGACGGAGCGACAACTTGGTCTTCGTCCATCCAGGAAGCCCGATCCCGTGCAGCGTCGACGACCTGGCCCGCACGCTCGCCATCCACCGCGAGCGCATCGGGCAGCGTACAGCCACCTCTCGGGCCGACCACGTGGCCAAGAGCCTTCGCGTCATCCAGGACCGGATCGAGTACCTCGACTCAGGCACCCCAGCCTCAGACCTGGCCGACGACGAGCTGGCCGAGACCCACGAAGCCAGGCAGTTCCGCGAGGCCCAAGAGGCGCACGAGGCCCAAGAGGCCCGCGAGGCCCGCCAAGCCCGCGAAGCCCGGCTGCTGCGCGAGCGCGTGGCCGAGCTCGAGGGGGAGCTTGGTTCTCGGCGGCTGGTTGCTGGCGACGTCAGTGTCCTCGCGGCCAGCTTCGACCTGGTCTCCCGGCGACTGGCCCAGCGGGCTCCCGACGAGTGGTCGCACCAGGCTTCGGACGACGCCATCCGGGGCCTCCTGGACGACCCCTCCGTCCTGCCCGTCGCCCCGGTGGGGAATCACACCAACCCGTACCTCAGTCGGCCGGCGACCGGGCGCGAGAAGGTCCGTATCGGCATCGCCACGATGCCCGGGCGGGAGTTAGGTCTGGGAGTCGTGCTGCGTTCGTTGGCCACCCAGGCGGACGAGATCTTCGTCTACCTCAATGGGATGGACTCCGTCCCGGACTCGGTACCCAACCACGACCACATCCACTTCATGACCGGCCCCGACCTCGGCGACCGTGGCAAGTTCCAGTTCCTCGACGGCCATGAGGGGTACTACCTGACCTGCGACGACGACATTGCCTACCCCCCGTTCTACGTCGACCGGATCGTCGACGGCATCGAGAAGTACGGGCGTCAGGCCCTCGTGGGGTGGCACGGATCCATCTTTGCCGCGGAGTTCTCCGACTACTACGAAGCCACGTCGCGCAGGGTGATCGCCTACTACTCCACCCGCGGCGAGGATATCCCTGTCCACCTGCTCGGGACGGGTATCGCTGGCTTCCACACCTCGACCCTGCCGCTCGGCATGTCGGACTTCGAGTACCCCAACATGGCTGACGTCTGGCTGGCCCTGAAGGCCCAGAAACACCAGGTCCCCATGGTGGTGCTCGCCCACCAACGTGGTTGGGCTGACCCTATCGACAAGGGAGCCCCGTCCATCTCCAACGCCTCCATCAAGAAGGAGGGGGGCGAGGTCCTGGACGTGCGAGCCAGGGTCAGCGACACGGTAAGTGCCTACTCCTCGTGGCAGATCAACCCGGCTCGTCAGCTCTTCGGCAGGGACTCGCCGTCGGTGGCCATCGTGGGACGCACTGATCGCACCCGCTGGAAGAAGGGGGGAATCCTCAAGTCAACGCACCTGATGGCCGAGACCCTGTTGGGCTACTCGGTGGACGCCCGTCTGTTCGACATCGAGACCGGCGACGCCTACAACCTCGGCGGGTTCGACCCGGATGTTGCCATCGTCTACGTCGGTGATCCGGAGCGGCCCGACTTCGCTGACGTCGAGAAGGTCGTCCTGCACCACGCGGACCTGGGTCGCGCCGTCATCGTCAACCTGTCGCTGCAGGGCTCGGCACACCGGCACCACTACATCACCGAGGTGATGAAGCGCTGGCACGCCCGCAACCCTGGGCAGTTCTCCCTGATGATCTTCACCGAGTCGGCACGCGGCTTCCCCGGGCTCGCCGAGATCGAGAACCTCCTCCTGCCGGTGCCCAAGACCTTGGAGCCCCCGGAGCCGCCGGCGGCCAGGTTCGCCAACACGCGGGGCGTCTTCATGGGCGACATCGCCAAGCTCTCGGACGAGTCCCTCATCGGCGGATCCGGTCAGGCGTGGGTCGATGCCGTCAGGGCCTGCCTGCCCGATGTACCCCTGTACGGCGTCCAGCAGTACAAGCCGCGGTTCCCCGCCGACTTCGGCCTCGACGAGGTCTGGCCGTTCATGACGCCGAAGCTCATGTCGCAGCGACTGGCCCAGGTCCGCATCATGGTCGCGCCCACGAAGTTCGCGACCTACGAGATGGTCCCCATGGAGGTCGCCGGCATCGGGGTGCCCGTCGTCTACCGCGACATGCCGCAGTCCCTGTCCGAGACCCTGGGCCTGTCTGGGGTGCGGGTGGAGCGTCCCGAGGACCTGCTAGAGGTCCTTCCGACGCTGTACCACGACCCGTTGGTCTGGCGGTCGTTCAGCCTGGCCGGCGAACAACGGTTCAAGAGCCAGTCCCTCGCAGCAGCCTCGGGTCATCTCTACCTGCGCATCAAACAGGCAC
>JBDSKZ010000023.1:0-43803 GCA_039916625.1 Pedococcus sp. | reverse complement strand
AGCTGCTGCCCAACAACGCCGTCGAGTACTTCGTCTCCTACTACGACTACTACCAGCCCGAGGCGTACATCGCGCAGACGGACACCTACATCGAGAAGGACTCCTCGATCAACGAGGAGGTCGAGCGGCTGCGACACAGTGCGACCAACTCGCTGCTCACGCGGCGCGACGTCATCGTCGTCGCGTCGGTCTCGTGCATCTACGGCCTCGGCACCCCGCAGGAGTACGTCGACCGGATGGCGCGCCTCAAGGTGGGCATGGAGGTCGACCGCGACGAGCTGCTCCGACGGTTCGTCCAGATGCAGTACACCCGCAACGACCTGGCCTTCACCCGTGGCACCTTCCGCGTGCGCGGCGATACAGTCGAGATCATCCCGGTCTACGAGGAGCTCGCAGTTCGCATCGAGTTCTTCGGCGACGAGGTCGAGCGGATCTACACCCTGCACCCCGTCAGCGGGGAGATCATGCGCGAGGAGACGGAGATGTACGTCTTCCCGGCGACGCACTACGTCGCGGGCCCCGAGCGCATGGAGCGCGCCATCCGCGGGATCGAGCTGGAGCTTGCCGACCAGCTCGCCACGTTCGAGAAGCAGGGCAAGCTGCTCGAGGCCCAGCGGCTGCGCATGCGCACCAGCTACGACGTCGAGATGATGCGCCAGGTCGGCTCGTGCTCCGGCATCGAGAACTACTCGATGCACATCGACGGGCGGGCCCGCGGCACCGCACCCAACACGCTGCTCGACTACTTTCCCGAGGACTTCCTCCTCGTCATCGACGAGTCGCACGTGACGGTTCCGCAGATCGGGGCGATGTACGAGGGGGACATGTCCCGCAAGCGCCAGCTCGTCGACCACGGGTTCCGGCTGCCCTCGGCCATGGACAACCGGCCGCTGCGGTGGGAGGAGTTCCTCGACCGGATCGGCCAGACCATCTACCTTTCGGCCACGCCCGGTCCCTACGAGCTGGCCCAGAGCACCGGCGTGGTCGAGCAGATCATCCGCCCCACCGGGCTCATCGACCCCGAGATCGTCCTCAAGCAGACCAAGGGCCAGATCGACGACCTGCTGCACGAGATCGGCGAGCGCACCGCGAAGAACGAGCGCGTGCTGGTCACCACCCTGACCAAGAAGATGGCCGAGGACCTCACCGACTACCTCCTCGACAAGGGGGTGCGGGTCCGCTACCTCCACAGCGAGGTGGACACCCTGCGCCGCGTCGAGCTGCTGCGGGAGCTGCGGATGGGGGAGTACGACGTCCTGGTCGGCATCAACCTCCTGCGCGAGGGTCTTGACCTGCCCGAGGTCTCCCTCGTGAGCATCCTCGACGCCGACAAGGAGGGGTTCCTGCGCTCCGCGCGCTCGCTCATCCAGACCATCGGGCGCGCCGCCCGCAACGTGTCGGGCCAGGTGCACATGTACGCCGACAAGATCACCCCCTCCATGGAGGCGGCGATCGAGGAGACGTCACGACGCCGGGAGAAGCAGATCGCCTACAACCTCGCCGCCGGGGTCGACCCGCAGCCGTTGCGCAAGAAGATCGCCGACATCACCGACCTGCTCAACCGCGAGGACGCCGACACAGAGGCCCTGATCGGCTCCGGTCGCAGCCAGTCCCGGGGGAAGGGGGGTGGCCGCGGCGGTCGCGGAACGGCCCAGGCCGACGCCGGGGTGGCCACCGACCGACTGCGCGGGATGCCGGCCAACGACCTCGCCAACCTCATCCAGGAGCTGTCGACACAGATGCACCAGGCCGCGACCGACCTGCACTTCGAGCTGGCGGCCCGGCTGCGCGACGAGATCGGTGACCTCAAGAAGGAGCTGCGGCAGATGTCGGCCGCCACCCTGTAGCCACTGTCTCCCTGAACCCACCCAGCGACCAGCCCTGGTGACAGTCTGGAAGGATGGTCCACGGATCTCACCGGCGCGCCCTGCTGATCGGCTCGACAGGGACGATCCGAGGTACGTTTGGTTTGCTGTTCATCGGAGGGCCGGGTCCCCCCGATGTACGTTTGGTTTGCTGTTCATCGGAGGGGAGTATCCCCACGCGGTGTCCTCGTCATCACGGCAGCTGTCGCGCGGCCACTCGGCCGCCCGGCGCCCTGCCCGGGGAACCGGTCCACGCCAGTCAGGGCGGGAGAGACCTCCGGCCACACCCTCGTGACCGGAAGGTTCTGCTGTGACCGCACTCGTTGCCACCACTGCCACGGAGATGCAGGTGCCCGCCTGGCTCTGGTACCTCACGATCGGCCTGATGGCCGCCGTCCTGATCTTCGACGTCTTCGTCGTCGCACGCCGTCCGCACGTGCCGACGACGAGGGAGGTCGGCATCGCACTGGCCGGATACATCGGCGCGGCACTGCTCTTCGGTCTGGGAGTCTGGTACTTCACGCACGACCAGGCCGGCGCCAAGTTCATGACCGAGTACTACGCGGGCTGGCTGACCGAGTACTCCCTGTCGGTCGACAACCTCTTCATCTTCCTGCTGATCATGGCCAGGTTCGGGGTCCCGGCGAAGCTCCAGCAGTCGGCGCTGCTCATCGGCATCATCATCGCCATCGTCCTGCGCGGCATCTTCATCGCCGTCGGTGCGGCCGCGATCAACAACTTCTCCTGGGTCTTCTACGTCTTCGGCGCCTTCCTCATCTACACCGCGGTCAAGCTCGGCAGGGAGGGCGAGGTCGGCGACGACGAGTACGAGGAGAACCGCTTCATGAAGTGGGTCGAGCACCGCTTCCCGGCGACCAAGGAGTACGACGGCGCCAAGCTGTTCACCCGCGTCGACGGCAAGAGGCTTGCCACCCCCATGTTCATCGTCATCATGGCGCTCGGCACCACCGACCTGCTGTTCGCACTCGACTCGATCCCGGCGATCTACGGGCTCACCAAGGAGCCCTACCTCGTCCTCACCGCGAACCTCTTCGCGCTGATGGGTCTGCGCCAGCTGTACTTCCTCATCGGCGGCCTGCTCAAGAAGCTCGTCTACCTCAGCCTGGGTCTGGCCGTGCTGCTCGCCTTCATCGGCGTCAAGCTCGTCCTGCACGCCATGCACGAGAACGAGCTGCCCTTCATCAACGGCGGCCAGCACATCGAGTGGGCCCCGGACATCCCGATCTCGGTCTCGCTCGGCGCGATCGTCGTCATCCTGGGCGTGACGACCGTGGCGAGCCTGCTCAAGACCCGCAAGGAGGACCAGGAGGGCGCTTCCAGCGCCTGACCGCGCCCTTCGGCACCCCGTCGTGCCCGCTGCCCGGCCCCGGTAGCCGGACAGCGGGCACGCGCGTCAGCCCGTGGTCGCTGCCGGGTCCTTGCCTCGCCCCGCCCCCATCACGAGGACGCTGGCGAGCACGACCAGGCCCATGCCGAGCAGCTGCCGGCCTGTGAGCCGCTGGTGCAGCACGAGGAAGCCGGCGAGGGCTGCTGCCGCCGGCTCGAGGCTGAGCAGGATCCCGAAGACCCGGGCGCTGAGGTGCCGCAGGGCGGCGAGCTCCAGCGAGTAGGGGAGCACCGACGACAGCACGGCGATGCCGAGCCCCTTGACAATGACCTCGCCGCCCCAGTAGGGCACGCTGGGCAGTCCCAGCGGCAGGGTCACGACGAGCGCGACCGCCATCGCCAGGGCCAGGCCGTCGAAGCTCGCGAACTCCCGGCCGGCGCGACCGCTCGCGAGGATGTAGGCGGCCCAGCAGGCCCCGGCAGCCGCCGCGAGTCCCAGCCCGGTCCACTCCACGGTGCTCAGCGGCACCTCGAGGGCGCGGGAGATCAGGACGACGCCGACCGCGGCGGCGCCCACGGCCACCAGGTCGCGGCCGCGTCGCGCCAGTACGGTGGCCAGCGTCAGCGGTCCCAGGAACTCGACGGTCACTGCGACACCGATCGGCAGGTGCTCGAGGGATGCGTAGAAGGCGAGGTTCATCAGCCCCAGCGCGAGCCCGAAGGCGACGACGGTGCGCCAGGCCGCGGGAGAGTGGCCGCGCAGCGAAGGTCGCGCCAGCCCCCAGAGGATGGCGGTCGCGAAGAGCAGCCGCAGGGTCACCGACCCGGCCGCACCGATCTCGGGGACGAGCGTCGCAGCGAGCGCCCCGCCGAACTGCACGGAGACGACGGCGGTGAGGACGAACAGCAACGGGGAGACCGGAGCTCGCGACGTCGCCATGTCCGCGACTGTAGTGAGCGGCCGGGGGCCGGGTGCGTCGGGGCTCACCGGCCGCTGCAGCATCCTCCGCACGGTGCCGATGCCACCCATACCGCTGTGCTGCTGCTCACCAACCGCGGTCGCGCCACTCCTGCAGATGCGGACGCTCGGCGCCGAGGGTCGTGTCGTCCCCGTGGCCGGGGTAGACCCAGGTGTCGTCGTCGTAGACGTCGAACACCCGGGTGCTCACGTCCTCGATGAGCGACGCGAAGCTCTGTCCGTCGTCCTTGGTGTTGCCGACGCCGCCGGGGAACAGCGAGTCACCGGTAAACAGGTGGGTGTGGCCACGCGGGTCGTCGTACGCCAGGGCGATCGAGCCCGGGGTGTGGCCGCGCAGGTGGACGATGTCCAGGGCCACGTCGCCGAACCGGACCTGGTCACCGTGGTCGACGGTGCGGTCGGGGGCGACCGGGAGACCCACCGCATCGTCGGTGCCACAGATGCTCGTCGCCCCGGTGGAAGCGAGGATCTCGGCCAGGGCTCGGT
The DNA here is from genome assembly GCA_039916625.1 of Pedococcus sp. Taxonomy (GTDB): domain Bacteria; phylum Actinomycetota; class Actinomycetes; order Actinomycetales; family Dermatophilaceae; genus Pedococcus. The sequence goes on along the minus strand of JBDSKZ010000023.1, from coordinate 39,126 downwards.
GGTGGTCCCAGTGCTGGTGGGTCGTGACGACGGTGTCGAGTCGCCCGGAGCCCTGCGCGACGAGCTCCAGCAGGCGGGCCGCCCCGTCCGCAGCGTCGATGAGCAGCTGTGCGCCGGTGCGTCTGCATGCCAGAAGATAGGCGTTGTTGTCCAGCCCTGAGACCGAGATCTTCCAGATGGTGAGAAGATCGAGGATCTTTTTTTCACTTGGGCCCATCTTTTTCACACGTCCGTCATAGGTCATGTCACGTATTCTGTAGTCAGACTAGGCAACCGGGGCGGATCGACGTCCACCTAGTTCCTATTGACTATTGCTGCTCCTCTTTTTGATGTCATACGTTTGACCCGTTCGCGGAAGCAACGGGGGCCTCACAGGGGGTGCAGCCCCTCATCCGCGGGTTGGTGAGGGATACAACATGACAGCAACATTGCAGGGATACCCGCGCCCAGTCGCGGGTGGAGAGATCGACACGGTTCGAGCGCTGCTGCACGACCTGCGGCAACCGCTGGCCGCCATCCTGCTCCTCTCGGCTACCGAGGGTGGCAACAACGCACGAAAGATGGAGCTGATCGAAAGCCAGGCTCGTTGGCTGGCCGATCTCGTGGAGACAGTGCTCGTCGACGCGTCCGAGGACGACGCCGTCAGCACCGATCTGACCACTCTGGTCCACAGGACCGTCGACCGGGCTCAGGTGACCGCCTCGTGCCCGATCAAGATCGATGTCGTGGGTGCGCCGCAGGCTTGGGCGCGACCGGTAGCTCTGGGACGCGCGCTCGCGTGTGTCCTGGACAACGCCGTCCGGGCAGCTGGTGTGGAAGGTCACGTCACCGTGGCGATCCACACCGATGGCGCCGGCGTCCACCTGACCGTGCGAGACGACGGGCCCGGTCTCGGGCGCATCGCCTCTGTCACTTCTCTTGGACTCACGACCACGCGCGCCATGGTGGCTGCTTGCAAGGGGTCCTTCCGTCTCTACACGGCCGACGAGGGCGGCGTCATCGCCGACATCTGCCTCGCATCGCCCGTGCCCGACCGCGAGGCGCTGCCGGCGCTTCCGACCCTTCAGGTGGTTGCATCATGAGGATCGTCGTCTGCGATGACCATCTCCTTCTCCTCGAGGCCCTCGGCCTCGCCCTCGGTGCCAAGGGCCACGACGTCGTCGCCCTGGCCGGCACACCCGACGAGGCGATCGCCGCAGTGGCGATGCACCGTCCCGAGGTCTGCCTGCTCGACGTGAACTTCCCCGGCGGCAACTCTGTCGCGGCGATCCACCAGATCAGGGAGATCTCGCCGGAAACCAAGGTCGTCATGCTCTCGGCCGAGGCAGACCACACCGTGGTCGGTCGCGCGATCGCCGAGGGAGCGTCGGGCTACGTGGGCAAGGAGAAGCCCATCGTCGAGATCATCGAGATGCTGGACCGCGCAGTGCGTGGCCAGCTCGCGGTGGAACCGGCGCTGCTGCAGCGCGCCCTGCGCCCGCAGAAGACCACGGCCGACCCGCTGTGGGCGCTGCAGTTCCTGACCGACCGCGAGTGGCAGGTCATGCGCTGCATCATGGAGGGACAGACGACCGAGGAGATGGCCCAGGCCTTGGGGGTGCAGCGCAGCACTGCGCGTACGCACGTCCAGAACCTGCTGACCAAGCTCGGGGTCCACTCCCGCCTGCAGGCCGCAGCACTGATGTCCGCGCACGGTTCGCAGGAGTCGTGGCCGGTGCACCTGCGCTGAGCCCGACCCCAGCCCGACCCCAGCCCGTACCAACCGCACCGTCCCCGGCACGACGCGCAGCGTCGCCGCCGGGGATGGTGCGGTGCGTGCAAGCTCGGCTGTGGTGGGAGCCGGCGGAGAAATCACCCTTTTGACGTAGGGGGTTCTCCAGCACCAGCCGGTGGGGGAATCCGTGCCGAGGCGACAAGGTGGGGTCATGCCTGCCCCCACGCGCATCATCGTCGTCGATGACCACGAGGTCTTCGTCGACGCGCTCGCCGTCTGCCTCGGTGACTTCGACGGCGTGGTGGTCACGGGAACCGCCACCAGCCTCGAGTCCGGGATGCACCTGCTCGAGCAGGCCAACTACGACGTGATGGTGCTCGACCTCGACCTTGCCGGCGAAGACGGCCTGCGGCTCGCTCGCGAGGCGCTGCGCCTCAACCCTTCGGTCGGGGTCGTCGTCGCCACCGGCCTCGACGCCTCCGACCGCATCGTGGAGGCCGTCCAGCTGGGGGTACGCGGATGGATCACCAAGACCGTCACCCCGGAAGAGCTCGTGGATGCGGTCCAGGGCGTCGCGCGGGGCGAGACCCGGATCCCGGCAGATCTCCTCGCTGGGGTCCTCGTGTCGTTCTCCCGCGAGCAGCGCGCCCCGCTCGAGCACGTGCAGGGCATCCGCGACCTCACCACGCGCGAGCTCGAGGTCCTCGGCTGCCTCGTCGAGGGCATGAGCCGTACCGAGATCGGCGAGCTCCTGCACGTCTCACCCAACACGGTGCGTACCCACGTCCAGAGCATCCTGCACAAGCTCAAGGTGCACTCGGCCCTCGCGGCCGTCGCGATCGCCCGGCGCGCCGGGGTCACCGGGGCCTCGATCCTCACGAGGTGACGCGGTCAGGCGCCGCGCGGCAGCGCAGGCACCTCAGGGCCATCGCTGCCGACGCCGGTCTCGACCCGGCGAGCAAGCCACAGCAGCAGCCCGCCCAGCCTCCCCTGGACGGTCGTCGTGCCCTCACCGACCGTCCAGGTGTCGCCCGAGTCCGCCCGCAGCGTCAGTGCAGGTGGCCGGCTCCCTGACGCCAGGCGGTCCACGGCATCGCCGACGAACGCGCGGAGCAGCTCGGGCTCGACGTCGTCGAAGGTGAAGCCGGCGTCAAGGTCGACGTGGTGGTAGACCACCTCACGCAGGCGCAGGAAGGACAGCCGGAGGGCTGGCACCTCGTGCCCGCCACGCATCTCCACCCGCGCCGCGGCCAACGACCCGTCGAGCGCCGCAAGAGCCGGGACGAGAGCGTGCGCGGAGGTCCGGACGTCGGCCAGCTGCTCGGCCGGGTCGCGACGTGCGCCTGCCTCGATCTCGGCGTCGCGAGCCCCGGTCCCGCCCGGGTACATCTCCTGGCGCTCACCGCTCACCGCCCACGTGGCGAGGCGGCCGATGGCATCGGCGTTGCGGGCGATGTGGGTGAGCACGTGGCCGCGCGTCCAACCGTCGCAGAGCGAGGGCCCGGACACGTCGTCGAGCCGGGCGGCGGTCTCGAGGAGCCCGGCGGTGTGGCCGGCCAGGAGCGTGGGGACTGCGGTGTGTGGAAGCACGTCGGTCACGCTAGTCGGAAGGCTCGCCCCCGGCAGCGCCTTCGACCGGGTTCGTCGCGCTGGCCTCGGCAGCCGCCAGGGCGTGGGCAGCACCGATGAAGGCGAGGTGGGAGAACGCCTGGGGGAAGTTGCCGACCATTCGCCGGTGGACCGGGTCGTACTCCTCGGACACCAGCCCGACGTCGTTCATGAGACCGACGAGGCGGTCCATCAGGGCCCGCGCGTCGCTCACCCGGCCGCACGCGGCATACGTGGTCACGAGCCACCACGAGCAGGCCAGGAAGGGGTGTTCGTCGCCCGAAAGACCGTCCACTCCGGACCCGGTGCGGTAGCGCAGCAAGAACCCGTCGCGCAGCAGGTCGGTCTCGACGGCCTTGACGGTCCCGAGGACCCGAGGGTCGTCGGCGGGCAGGAAACCGACCAGCGGGATGAGGAGCAGGGAGGCATCGACCTCGCGGGTTGCGTAGTGCTGGGTGAAGGTGCCGCGCTCGCGGTCGAAACCGCGGTCGAGGACCTCGGCGCGGACCGCGTCCCGGACCTCGCGCCACCGCTGGACCGGTCCCTCGAGCCCGTGCTCCTCGACCGCACGGACCGCTCGGTCGAAGGCCACCCACACCATGACCCGCGAGTGCGTGAAGTGCTGCATCGGGCCCCGGATCTCCCACAGCCCGTTGTCCGGCTGGTCCCAGTGCCTCGCGAGGTCGTCCACCAGCGCCCGCTGCATCGCCCAGCCCTTGATGGACACCTCGAGGCCGGCGCGCCGGGCCTCGTACAGCGCGATCATCACCTCGCCGAGGACGTCGGACTGGCGCTGGTCGACGGCAGCGTTCCCGACCCGCACGGGAGAGGAGCCGGCGTACCCCGGGAGGTGCTCCAGGGTCCCTTCAGGGATCTGGCGCGAGCCGTCGATGGCATACATGATCTGCAGGTCCTCGGGGTCACCGGCAACCGCCCGGATGAGCCAGTTGCGCCACAGCCGCGCCTCCTCGAGGTACCCGGAGGCGATCAGAGCCTCGAGGGTCAGCGAGGCGTCCCGCAGCCAGCAGAAGCGGTAGTCCCAGTTGCGCTCGCCGCCGAAGTCCTCGGGCAGGCTCGTCGTGGGGGCCGCGACGATCCCGCCGTATCCCGAGTGCGTCATCATCCGCAGCGTGAGCAGCGACCTCACCACCTGCTCGCGGTAGGGGCCGACGTAGCTGCACCGGTCGGCCCAGGTGTTGGACTCCTCGATGGTCTCGCGGATCCGCGAGTCGATGTCGAGCGGGGCAGGCACCGGCTCGTGCGACGGGAACCAGGTCGTGGAGAAGGTGTGCGTCTGGCCGGCAGTGATGTCGAACTCGTCGACGTGGTGGCCGTCCTCGGGAGCCGGGAGCCGGGTGCCGCGCAGGACGAGCAGGTCGGGTCCCGCGATCGCGGTGATGACCTCGCTGTCGAGGCGGTGGCCGAGGCCCCGCGAGACCCACGGGCGGACCTTGCCGTAGCCGAACCGGACGATCCACTCGTGGCGGAGACGGACCGTGCCGTGCACGCCCTGCACGCTGCGGATGATGTCGGCCCGGCCGTCGCCGACGGGCATGAGGTCGAGCACCTTGACCGTGCCGGTGTCCGTCTCGTGGATCGTCTCGAGCACGAAGGAGTTCTCCACGTAGCGCCGGGTGCTGCGCGCCGGGCCCGCGGGCCCGAGCAGCCAGCGTCCGTGGTCGCGGTTGCCCAACAGGGCCGCGAAGCAGGCGGGGGAGTCGAACCGCGGCAGGCAGAGCCAGTCGATCGACCCGCGGCGGCTCACCAGGGCGGCGGTCTCGGTGTCGCCGAGGACGGCGTACTCCCCGATCGGGGTCGGCTGCGGCATGGTCGTCACCCCCTCACCGTAGGCGCCCGTGACGCGGCTGTCAGTGCGGGCACCTAGCATGAAGCGCGTGACCGCAGTGCACCCCTCCACACCCCCCGTCCGCCCCCACCACGACCAGCTCGTCGTCCGTGGGGCCCGCGAGCACAACCTCAGGGACGTGTCGGTCGAGCTGCCCCGTGACTCGCTGATCGTGTTCACCGGGCTCTCCGGCTCCGGCAAGTCCTCGCTCGCCTTCGACACGATCTTCGCGGAGGGGCAGCGCCGCTACGTCGAGTCGCTGTCCGCCTACGCAAGGCAGTTCCTCGGTCAGATGGACAAGCCCGATGTCGACTTCATCGAAGGCCTTTCGCCTGCGGTGTCCATCGACCAGAAGTCGACCAACCGCAACCCGCGCTCGACCGTCGGCACGATCACCGAGGTCTACGACTACCTCCGCCTGCTCTTCGCGCGCGCCGGTCGTCCGCACTGCCCGACCTGCGGCGAGCCGATCACCCGCCAGAGCCCGCAGCAGATCGTCGACCGCCTCCTCGAGCTGCCCGACAAGACGCGCTTCCAGGTGCTCGCGCCGGTCGTGCGAGCCCGCAAGGGGGAGTACGTCGACCTGTTCACCGAGCTCCAGAGCAAGGGCTTCTCGCGGGCTCGGGTGGATGGCGAGGTCGTGTCGCTGACGGAGCCGCCCAAGCTCGAGAAGCAGATCAAGCACACCATCGACGTCGTCGTCGACCGCCTCGTCGCCAAGGGCGCCGACTCAGGAGCCAAGCGCCGCCTCACCGACTCGGTCGAGACCGCGCTGGGACTGGCCGCAGGCGTGCTCGTCGTGGAGTTCGTCGACAAGGACGTCGACGACCCGATGCGGGAGCGACGCTTCTCCGAGAAGATGGCCTGCCCCAACGACCACCCGCTGTCGATGGACGAGGTGGAGCCCCGCTCGTTCTCCTTCAACAGCCCCTTCGGCGCGTGCCCCAAGTGCAGTGGCCTGGGCACCGAGCTCGAGGTCGACCCGGAGCTGCTGGTGCCCGACGAGGACCTTTCCCTGGACGAGGGAGCCATCGCCCCCTGGGCGCAGGGCAGTGGTTCGGCGGAGTACTTCCAGCGCGTGATGACCGCGCTCGGCGAGGACCTCAAGTTCTCCATGGACGTGCCGTGGAGCGCCTTGCCGGCCCGCGCCCGCGAGGCCTTGCTGCACGGACAGCACTACAAGGTCCATGTCCGCTACAAGAACCGCTACGGCCGCGAGCGGTCCTACACGACCGGCTTCGAGGGCGTCGTTCCCTTCGTCAAGCGGCGCCACTCCGAGACCGACTCCGAATGGAGCCGCGAGCGGTACGAGGGCTACATGCGGGAGGTGCCCTGCCCCCAGTGCCAGGGCGCGCGCCTCAAGCCCGAGTCCCTGGCGGTCACCATCGGTGGGCAGAGCATCTCCGCGATCTGCGCGCTGGCCATCGCCGACTGCGCAACCTTCCTCGAGGACGTCGAATTCACCGCCCGCGAGCGACAGATCGCCGAGCGTGTCATCAAGGAGATCGAGGCCCGGCTCGGCTTCCTGCTCGACGTCGGCCTCGACTACCTCTCGCTCGACCGTCCTGCCGGCACGCTGTCCGGTGGCGAGGCCCAGCGCATCCGGCTGGCCACCCAGATCGGCTCAGGCCTGGTGGGGGTCCTCTACGTGCTCGACGAGCCGAGCATCGGCCTGCACCAGCGTGACAACCACCGGCTGATCGAGACCTTGACCCGCTTGCGCGACCTGGGCAACACGCTCATCGTCGTCGAGCACGACGAGGACACCATCGCCACCGCCGACTGGGTGGTCGACATCGGACCGGGCGCCGGCGAGCACGGGGGTGAGGTGGTGCACTCGGGTCCGGTCAAGGGCCTGCTGGAGCACCCTGACTCCATCACGGGCAAGTACCTCTCCGGTCGCCTGGAGATCCCCACGCCGATCACCCGTCGTCCGCAGGAGAAGGGTCGCGACGTCACCGTGGTCGGTGCCCGCGAGCACAACCTGCACGGCGTCGACGTGTCGTTCCCGCTCGGCAACCTCGTGGCGGTCACCGGGGTCTCCGGCTCGGGCAAGTCGACGCTCGTCAACGACATCCTCTACAACGTCCTCGCCAACAAGCTCAATGGCGCCCGGCACGTCCCTGGGCGGCACAAGACCGTCAAGGGCCTGGACAACCTCGACAAGGTCGTCCATGTCGACCAGAGCCCGATCGGTCGCACGCCGCGGTCCAACCCGGCGACCTACACCGGGGTCTTCGACGCGATCCGCAAGCTGTTCGCCACGACGACCGAGGCGAAGATCCGCGGCTACCAGCCGGGACGGTTCTCGTTCAACGTCAAGGGCGGTCGCTGCGACGCCTGTTCAGGTGACGGCACCATCAAGATCGAGATGAACTTCCTGCCGGACGTCTATGTCCCCTGCGAGGTCTGCCATGGCGCCCGCTACAACCGCGAGACGCTCGAGGTGCACTTCAAGGGCAAGACGATCGCCGATGTCCTCGACATGCCGATCGAGGAGGCCGCCGACTTCTTCGCCGCAGTTCCCGGGATCGCCCGGCACATGCGGACGCTCAACGACGTCGGCCTCGGCTACGTCCGGCTCGGCCAGCCCGCACCGACCCTCTCCGGTGGCGAGGCCCAGCGGGTCAAGCTCGCCTCCGAGCTCCAGAAGCGCTCGACGGGACGCACCATCTACGTCCTCGACGAGCCGACGACGGGCCTGCACTTCGAAGACATCCGCAAGCTCCTCGAGGTGTTGCAGGGGCTGGTCGACAAGGGCAACAGCGTCATCGTCATCGAGCACAACCTCGATGTCATCAAGAACGCGGACTGGGTGATCGACATGGGACCCGAGGGGGGCAACGGTGGCGGGCTGGTCGTCGCCGAGGGCACGCCCGAGCAGGTGGCGGAGGTCGAGGCGAGCCACACGGGGCGCTTCCTCGGACCGGTGCTCGCCAAGAGTGCACGCACCACTGCTCGGCCCACTGGTGCCACCGTGGCGAAGGCGGGAGCCGAGAAGGCGGCGGTCGTCACCAAGGCCACGCAGGCGCGGGCCAGCGCAAGGGGAACAGCCGCCCCGAAGAAGGCCGCCCAGGCCACGGGCAAGGCGACAGTGGCCAGCACGGCGAGCAAGTCGTCTGCCACGCCGGCAAAGCGCACGGCGGCGGCGTCTGCTGCCCGCGCCACGACGACCAAGAAGGCTGCGACCAAGAAGACGGCGACCAAGAAGACGGCGACCAAGCGGACGACGACGAAGGCGGCGGCAAGCACGAAGGCAGCCAGCAACGCGCCACGGTCGGCTGCAGCCAGGCGGAGCTGACACCGGAGCTTGGGTCGGCGCTGGGTCGGCACCCGGGGCCATGGAGGAGGGGTGGACCGCACTGCGGCCCACCCCTCCTGCGTCACGACCGGACGTTCCTCGCGGACCGACCGGCGCCAGTGGTCCTCAGACGTCGCCGCCGAGGTAGGAGGCCTTGACGGCGGGGTCGTTCGACAGCTCGACACCGGTGCCCTCGCGGACGATCTCCCCGGTCTCGAGGATGTAGGCCCGGTGGGCGCGCTTGAGCGCCTGGGCGGCGTTCTGCTCCACGAGCAGCACCGTCGTGCCCTGCTGGTTGATCTCGGTGATGATGTCGAAGATCTGCTTGATGAGCATGGGGGCCAGCCCCATGCTCGGCTCGTCGAGCAGCAGCAGCTTGGGGTTGGCCATCAGGGCGCGTCCCATGGCGACCATCTGCTGCTCGCCTCCGGACATGGTGCCGGCCACCTGGCTGCGCCGCTCCGCGAGGCGCGGGAAGAGGCCGAAGACGCGGTCGCGGTCCTCCTTGATCTTGGGTGACCTGCGGTCCGGACGGGCATAGGCCCCCATGTCGAGGTTCTCCAGCACCGTCATACCGACGAAGCAGCCGCGACCCTCGGGGGACTGGGCGATGCCGAGCACCGGACGTTCGTGGGCCGGCATCGACGTGATGTCCTGACCTTCGAACTTGATGGTGCCCTGACGCACCGGGCGCAGCCCCGAGACCGTCTTCATGGTGGTCGTCTTGCCGGCGCCGTTGGCCCCGATGAGCGTGACCACCTCGCCCTCGTTGACGTTGAAGGTGATGTTGCGAATCGCCTCGATACGTCCGTAGTTGACGCAGAGGTCGTCGACCTCAAGAAGCATCTTCATCAACTCCCAGGTAGGCGGCGATGACCGCGGGGTTGTCCTGGATCTCGGCGGGAAGGCCTTCGGCGATCTTCTTGCCGAACTCCAGCACCACGATCCGGTCGGTGACACCCATGACGAGCTTCATGTCGTGCTCGATGAGCAGCACGGTGTAGCCCTGGTCGCGGATGCTCTGGATGAGCTCCATGAGCCGAACCTTCTCGGCCGGGTTGAAGCCTGCCGCGGGCTCGTCGAGGCACAGGAGCTTGGGGTTCGTCGCCAGGGCGCGCGCGATCTCCAGGCGCCGCTGGTCGCCATACGGCAGGTTGCGGGCCAGCTCGTCGGCGCGCTTCTCCAGTCCCATGAACTTGAGCAGGTCGTGGCCCCGGTCCAGGCCTTCGGCTTCCTCCCGGCGGTGCTTGGGCAGCCGCAGGAGTGCCGACACGATGCCAGTGGTGTGGTGGGCGTCAGCGCCGACCAGCACGTTCTCGAGGGCGGTCATGTTGTGGAAGAGCCGGATGTTCTGGAAGGTGCGCGCGATGCCCAGCTTGGTGATCTGGAACTTCTGGCGGTTCCCCAGCGGGTCGCCCATGAAGCGGACGGTGCCCGAGGTCGGCTGGTAGACGCCGGTCATGACGTTGAAGCAGGTGGTCTTGCCGGCACCGTTCGGACCGATCAGGCCCAGGATCTCCCCGGTGTTGATGTGGAAGGACACCCCGTCGAGGGCGGTGACGCCGCCGAAGCGCAGCGTGACGTCCTCGACCTCGAGCATCTTGCCGTCGGGGAGGTCGGCCACCTCCCCGACGCTGATGTTCACGGAGGTGTCGGGTGCGTCCCCGGCGTCACCACCGGCGATGGACGCGAGGCCCGGCTGACTCGAGTTCGGCTCAGACATGTCCTGCTCCTTCCGGTGCGACCTCGGTATCGTGCTCCGCCCTGTTGGCCCGCACCGTGCGTCGCGGTGGCAGCAGCCCCTGCGGACGGAAGATCGCCAGGGCCATCAACGCCAGCCCGAAGAGCAGGAAGCGAGCATCGGACAAGAACCGGAACTTCTCCGGGATGTAGGTCAGCAGCGCCGCAGCGACGATGACACCCCAGCGGTTCCCCTGGCCGCCGACGACGACCATGGCGACGAAGAGCACCGAGTAGATGATGGTGAAGTTGTCAGGGTTGATGAAGGCCTGCTTGGTGGCGAACAAGGCCCCCGACAAGCCCCCGATGGCCGCGCCGGTGGCGAACGCCAGCAGCTTGAACCGGAAGGTGGGCACGCCCATGAGCTCGGCTGCGTCCTCGTCCTCACGGGTGGCCTCCCAGGACCGCCCCACGCGGGAGTTCTGCATCAGCCAGTCGAGGAAGAGCACGATGATGACCAGGGTCAGGGCCAGCCAGTAGTAGGGGATCGAGTCGGTCACGCTGAACTTCAGGAACGTGGTCGTGTCCTGGAGGTCCACGTAGGCCGTCAGGCCCTGCCAGGTGATGTGCGGGATCTCGAACAGCGCCCAGCTCGGCGGAGCCGGGATGTTGGAGATGCCTCGGGCCCCGCTCAGCCACTCGGTGTTGAGCAGGACGAGCCGGATTATCTCACCGAAGCCGAGGGTGACGATGGCGAGATAGTCGCCGCGGACCCGCAGCGTCGGTGCGCCGAGCAGGACGCCGGAGAGCATCGTGACCCCCATGGCGATGGGGACGCAGAGCAGCAGTGGGAGCTTGGCGTGCGACGATCCGAGGACGCCGACCGTGAACGCGCCGATGGCGAAGAAGCCGATGTACCCGAGGTCGAGCAGACCGGCATACCCGATGACGATGTTCAGCCCGATCGCCACCAGCGCGTACATCGCACAGGTGAAGAGCACCGCACCGAAGTCGGAGTCGGTGGTCGTGATGAGCGGCGGGTTGATGATGGGCAGCAGGTAGATGAGCGCCACCGCGAGGATGAGCAGCACGAGGCGGGCCCACTTCGGCAGGTCCTGGAACCACGCGGCGATCGTGTGACGGACATTTCGGACGGCGTTCATGCGCGGGCCTTCCCGAGCGATTCACCGAGCAGGCCGGTGGGACGGAACAGGAGGATGACGACGAGGAGGACGAAGGCGACGACGTCCTTCCACTGGGTGCCGAAGAGGGCGGACCCGTAGTTCTCTGCGACCCCGAGGATGAACCCACCGAGCAGCGCACCGCGCAGGTTCCCGATGCCGCCGAGGACCGCGGCAGTGAACGCCTTGATGCCGAGGATGAAGCCGGCGTTGTAGCGGGTGACCCCGATCTTGAGCAGGTACATCATCGCCGCGGCACCGGCCATCAACCCGCCGATGAGGAAGGTGAGGCGGATGACGCGGTCGCGGTTGACGCCCATGAGGGCCGCCGACTCGGGGTCCTGGGCCACGGCCCGGATACCGCGCCCGAGCCGTGAGCGCTTGATGAACTGGTCGAGGACGACCATCATCACGATCGCGGACCCGAGCACGATGAGGTCGATGTTGGTGACCTGGTAGTTGAAGACCGGGAAGAGCCGCTTGGTCTGCACGCCGAGCGTGAGTGGGAGGTTCTCGCGCGGGCGCCCGACGTAGGCCGCCAGTTCGCCGTCGAGCCCGAACCACTTGAACGGCTTGTCGCGCAGGCCCATCAGCTCCGACAGGGCGAACGAGGCGCCGATGGCAGAGATGAGGGCGATGAGCGGTGGGGAGTTGCGCTTGCGCAGCGGGCGGTAGGCGAAGTACTCCAGGAGCAGCGCGACGATCGCTGACACCGACATCGCCGCCACGAAACCCACGACGATGAAACCGATCTGGCCCAACCCTGAGGCCTTGCCGGCACCGAGGGCCATGAGCACCCAGACCGCCGCGAAGCTGCCCCACATGAAGACCTCGGAGTGGGCGAAGTTGATCAGTCGCAGCACGCCGTACACGAGGGTGTAGCCGAGAGCCACCAGGGAGTAGATCGCACCGATCGCCAGACCTGTGATCGTGAGTTCCCAGAAGTGGGTGAGGAGAAGATCCATGGGGCCTCCGTGTGTGAGAGGACGCACCCGGCCGAGGTCCTCGCCTGGCTGCGGCCGTCGTCCTGGTCCGGACGGGAAGACAGTAGCGGCCAGGACCCGTTTTGCTAAGGGTCCTGGCCGCTACCGCGGGGTGTTACTTGATTTCCTGGTCCGGAACGATCTTGCCGCCCTCGACCTTGTAGGCCCAGACGGAGACCTCGGAAGGCTCACCCTTGGCGTCGAACTTGACCTGCTTGGTGATGCCCTTCTCGTCGTACGAGCCGATGAAGGCCGTCATGTCGGCAGAAGTGGTCTTGCCCGCCTTGATCGCGGCGAGGAACACGTTCGCAGCGTCGTAGGCCTCGGCCGAGTAGGTCGCCGGGTCGGAGTTGTAGGCCGCCTTGAACTGCGCAGCGAAGTCACCGGCCTTGTCGGGCGGCAGGCACGGGCAGGTGATGATCGAGCCCTCGGCAGACGAGCCGGCTGCCTTGATGAAGCCGTCGTCCTTGACGCCGTCAGCGGCGACGAACGTGCCGGTGTAGCCGGCCGAACGCAGCTGCTTGACGATCAACGCGGCCTCGGCGTAGTACCCGCCGAAGAAGACCGCGGGAGCCTTCGAAGCCCTCACCTTGGTGACGGTGCCCGAGAAGTCCGTCTGCTTGACCTGGATGGAGTCGTTACCGACCACCCCGCCGGCCAGGTCCTTGCGCACGATGTCCGCCAGGCCCTTGCCGTACTCCGAGGAGTCGTCGATGACGAACGTCTTGTCGGCCTTGATGATGTCCTTGATGTACTTCGCGGCGGCCGGTCCCTGGGTGGCGTCGTTGCCGAGGACGCGGTGGAAGGTCTTCCAGCCGTTCTCGGACAGCGCCGGGTTGGTGGCCGATGCGGAGATCGTGTTGAGGCCGGCCTGCTCGAAGATGGGGTCGGCGGCCTTGGACTCACCGGAGAAGGCAGGGCCGACGATGACGACCAGCTTCTTGTCGCCGACGGCCTTCTGCGCCAGTCCCGGAGCGATGGACGGGTCACCCTGGCTGTCGAACGAGTCCAGCGTGACCTTGCAGTCGGCGTTCTTCTCGTTGTACTGGCTGACGGCGAGCTCGGCTCCGTTCTTGATGTTGATGCCGAGGTTGGCGGCGTCTCCGGTCAGTGCACCGAAGAAGCCGATCTTGAGGTCGCACGCCTTGCCACCGCTGGTGGCTCCGGCGTCGCTGGTGGTGCCGCCACAGGCACTCAGCGCGAGCGCAGCCACCACGAGGGGTGCGCCAATCTTGAACAAGGAACGCAAGACTCCTCCTGAAGTCACATGGTGCCCGTGGAAGCGGCAGGCTCACAGCAGCCACGGTCCCCGGTTGGGGTGTGTGCAGACTATGACCCCGGAAGTCGCTGGGTTGGGGACTTCGGCCTCAGGCGTGACCGTGTCGTTACCAGCGGGTCCCCGGGGTCGGGCAGCCGAGACGAGGGGGTCCCGGCACCGCTGACGTACCTCCAGAACTGGACTCTCAGGAGCCGAACTCCACGGGCGGCTCACACGTATAGACAGTGTGGCGCTGCATACTCAGGGCCACATGACAGTCCTCAGCGCGGGGCGATTCCACTGAAAGGCGTAGCCATGACCCACACCGACGACGTACCCACCAGAGACCTGCCCGTCACCGGGCCGAGCCGTCGGGTGGTCCTGGCGTCCGCGGGGATCGGCGTCGGCGCCGTGGCCCTCAGCGGGTGTGGCGCGGCGCAGGAGGCGACCAAGGACGTCGCGAGCGGCGCCTCGACCGCGACCGACGCCGTGAAGGACGCCATCTCCAAGGCGGCCATCCCTGTCGGGGGCGGCAAGATCTTCGCTGACCAGAAGGTCGTGGTCACCCAGCCCTCCTCGGGTGAGTTCAAGGCGTTCAGCGCCGTGTGCACCCACCAGTCGTGCGTCGTCGCGGACGTCGCCGACGGCACCATCAACTGCGCCTGCCACGGCAGCAAGTTCGACATCACTACGGGGGCCGTGAAGAACGGCCCGGCCTCCTCCCCGCTCGCGGAGAAGAAGGTCACCGTCAACGGCGACGGCATCTCCGTCACCTGAGCCGACAACGGCGTCGGCCGGGGGGACGTGGCACCGGCTCGAACGGGGGTCAGTGGTGCTCCATAGAGTGGTGTCGTGGCTGACCCGTCGACCTACCGTCCTGCGCCGGGGGAGATCCCCGTCGACCCGGGGGTCTACCGGTTCCGCGACTCGGCTCGGCGCGTCATCTACGTCGGCAAGGCCAAGTCGTTGCGGCCTCGGCTCTCGTCCTACTTCCAGGACCTCGCTGCCCTGCACCCGCGAACCGCGACCATGGTCACCACGGCGGCGAGCGTCGAGTGGACGGTCGTGTCCACCGAGGTCGAGGCGCTGCAGCTCGAGTACTCCTGGATCAAGGAGTACGACCCCCGTTTCAACGTCAAGTACCGCGACGACAAGTCCTATCCCTACCTGGCCGTGACGATGGGCGAGGAGTTCCCCCGCGCCCAGGTGATGCGCGGGTCCAAGCGCAAGGGCACCCGCTACTTCGGTCCGTATGCCCACGCCTGGGCGATCCGCGAGACCCTCGACCTGCTGCTGCGGGTGTTCCCCGTGCGCACCTGCTCGTCCGGGGTGTTCAGGCGCGCCGGTCAGGTGGGGCGGCCCTGCCTGCTCGGCTACATCGAGAAGTGTTCGGCGCCCTGCGTCGGACGGGTCAGTCCCGAGGAGCACCGGGCCATCGCCGAGGACTTCGGCGACTTCATGGCCGGGAACACCAGCCGGTTCGTCAAGCGGCTGGAACGCAAGATGACCGCAGCCTCCAAGGAGCTCGAGTTCGAGCAGGCAGCCCGGTTGCGCGACGACCTCGTCGCCCTCGGCAAGGCCCTGGAGAAGTCCGCCGTCGTCCTCGGTGACGGCACCGACGCCGATGTGTTCGCCCTCGAGGACGACGGTCTCGAGGTCGCCGTGCAGGTGTTCCACGTCCGCGGCGGCCGCGTGCGGGGCCAGCGTGGCTGGGTGGCCGAGATGGACGCTGAGACCGTCCCCGAGATCGTCGGCCACCTCCTGCAGCAGGTCTATGGTGGCGAGTCCGGTGAGGGCGTGCCTCGCGAGGTCCTCGTCCCCGTGCTGCCCGACGACCCGGCTGCCGTGTCGGCATGGCTCGGTGCGCTGCGCGGATCGAGTGTCGACCTGCGAGTGCCGCAGCGCGGTGACAAGCGGACCCTGCTCGAGACCGTGCATCGCAACGCCAAGCAGTCCCTCGCGCGGCACAAGCTGGCCCGCGCGGGCGACCTCACGGCCCGCAGCGTGGCCCTGCAGCAGCTGCAGGAGGCGCTCGACCTCGGCGAAGCCCCGCTGCGGATCGAGTGCTACGACATCAGCCACATCCAGGGCTCGCAGGTCGTGGGTTCGATGGTGGTGTTCGAGGACGGGCTGGCCCGCAAGAGCGAGTACCGCCGGTTCGTCATCCGGGGCGAGGACGTGGACGACACCGCGGCGATGGACGAGGTGCTGACCCGCCGCTTCAGCCGCTACCTCGACGAGCGCGACCAGTCGGCCGACCTCGAGCTCGGGCACGACCCCGAGAGGGGTCCGGAGCGCATCGACCCCGACACCGGCAAGCCCAAGCGCTTCGCCTACCCGCCGAACCTCGTCGTCGTCGACGGTGGGCTGCCCCAGGTCAACGCCGCCAGGACTGCCCTGGGCGCCCTCGGGATCGACGACGTCGCCGTGGTGGGCCTGGCCAAGCGGCTCGAGGAGGTCTGGGTGCCCGGCCAGGACTACCCGCTCATCCTGCCCCGCACGAGCGAGGGCCTCTACCTCCTCCAGCGCCTGCGCGACGAGGCCCACCGCTTCGCGATCGCCTTCCACCGGCAGCGCCGGTCCAAGGCGATGACCGCGAGCGTCCTGGACGGCATACCCGGTCTGGGCCAGACACGACGCAAGGCGCTCTTGCGCCACTTCGGGTCCGTGAAGAAGATCCGGGCTGCCACGGCTGCGGAGCTGACGGAGGTTTCTGGCATCGGGCCTGCACTTGCGGCCACGATTGCGGCAGAGTTGGCGACGCAGGGGTCGGGCACTCCTGCCGTCAACCTCATGACCGGCGAGATCATCGACGAGGACGGAGCAGCGCAGTGACCAGCGCGGCAGGGACAGGCCCCACCGGGGCGGGCGACGCGACCGCGGACGGGACGGGAGGGGACTCGCCCACGCGGCCCGAGTTCGTCATCGTCACGGGGATGAGCGGAGCCGGGCGCTCCACGACCGCCAACGTCCTCGAGGACTCCGGCTGGTATGTCGTGGACAACCTGCCCCCGCACCTGCTCGTCTCGCTGGCCGACCTCGCCAGCGGGGTGGGGCGCAGTGCCGACCTGCCGAGGATCGCCGCGGTCGTGGACGTGCGCGCTCGCGGGTTCTTCGCCCACCTCCAGACCGCGCTCAACGAGCTGCGACGGCGCGACTGGCACCCCAACCTGGTCTTCCTCGACGCCACCGACGAGGCGCTGGTCCGCCGGTTCGAGTCGGTGCGCCGCCCCCACCCGCTGCAGGGCCAGGGCCGGCTCCTCGACGGGATCGTCCGGGAGCGGGAGCTGCTCGCCGACCTGCGCTCCGAGGCGGACGTCGTCATCGACACCTCCGGCCTGAACGTCCACCAGCTCGCGAAGAAGGTCCATCCCGTCTTCGCCGATGGTGGCGCCGGCCCCAAGGTCCGGATCGCGGTGATGTCGTTCGGGTTCAAGTACGGCGTGCCCCTGGACGCCGACTTCGTGTTCGACATGCGCTTCCTGCCCAACCCGTTCTGGATCCCCGAGCTGCGCAACTTCACGGGGCAGGACGCCCCGGTCTCGGAGTTCGTGCTGGGGCAGGAAGGCGCATCGGAGTTCGTCGAACGCGTGGTCGCCCTCATGCAGCCCGTGGTCGCCGGGTATGTCCGCGAAGGACGCCGTTACGCGACGGTTGCCGTCGGGTGCACCGGGGGCAAGCACCGTTCCGTCGCCGTCGCCGAGGCCCTGAGGACCCGCCTGACCAGCGACGACGTGGCGACCTTCGTCGTCCACCGCGACCTGGGGCAGGAATGAGGAGAATCGCAGTCGTCGCCCTCGGCGGGGGACACGGCCTCGCGGCCTCGCTGGAAGCACTCAAGCTCGTGTGCGACGAGATCACCGCAGTCGTCACCGTGGCCGACAACGGTGGTTCCTCGGGTCGGCTGCGCGACGAGTTCGAGATCCTCCCGCCGGGAGACCTGCGGATGGCCCTCACCGCCCTCTGCGACGACACCGAGTGGGGGCACACCTGGCGCGATGTCCTGCAGCACCGGTTCCGGGGTGACGGCCCGTTGGCCGGCCACGCCTTGGGCAACCTGCTCATCGCCGCCCTGTGGGACCTGCACCACGACCCTGTCGCCGGCCTCGACCTCGTGGGCCGCCTGCTCAACGCGCGCGGCAGGGTCCTGCCCATGGCTGCCGTGCCGCTGGAGATCACCGCGCAGATCGCCGGCACCGACCCCAGCGATCCCGAGCGCGTCGACACGGTGCGCGGGCAGGTCGCCGTCGCCAGCACCCTTGGACAGGTGCGCAGCATCGCCCTCGAGCCGCCCAACCCTCCGTCGGCCGCCGAGACGATCGACGCCGTGCGAGAGGCGGACTGGGTGATCCTCGGACCCGGTTCGTGGTTCACCTCGGTGATGCCGCACCTCATGGTGCCGGCCCTGAGGGACGCCCTTCATGACACCGCAGCCCGCCGGCTGCTCACCCTCAACCTCGAACACTCGGGTGAGACGGCCGGGTTCTCGTGCGCCCGACAGGTCGAGGCCCTGGCCGACCACGCGCCCCGGCTGCGACTCGACGTGGTGCTGGCCGACCCCGGTGCCGTCGACGACGAGGACCAGCTGCGCGAGGCGGCCGCCCGGCTCGGCGCGAAGGTCGTCGTGGCAGCGGTGGCCCAGCGTGACGCCCCCGGCCACCATGACTTCCTGCGGCTGGCCGCGGCATACCGGGACATCTTCGGGTGACGGCATCCCGGCCGGGCGACGCCCCGACGACCGACCAGTTCAAGCAGGGTCCGCGGACCCCACCGAAGCACCACGGCGAGATGGCAGGATGACGGCATGGCGATGACGGCGCGGGTCAAGGACGAACTGAGCAGACTCGACGTCACGAAACCGTGCTGCCGCAAGGCGGAGGTGGCGGCGACGCTGCGGTTCGCCGGCGGCCTGCACATCGTCGGAGGTCGCATCGTGGTCGAGGCCGAGCTCGACACGGCCAACGCCGCGCGGCGGCTCCGCAAGAACATCGGCGACCTCTACGGCCACCCGTCCGAGGTGCTGGTGCTGGCAGCGGCGGGCTTGCGCAAGGGCAGCCGCTACGTCGTGCGGGTGGTGCAGGACGGCGAGGCGCTGGCTCGCCAGACCGGTCTCATCGACGCCCGGGGACGTCCGGTCCGCGGGCTGCCGCCCAAGGTGGTCAGCGCCTCGGCCTGCGACGCCGAGGCTGCGTGGCGTGGTGCCTTCATCGCCCATGGCTCCCTGACCGAGCCCGGTCGCTCTTCGGCCCTCGAGATCACCTGCCCCGGTCCAGAAGCAGCCCTGGCCCTCGTCGGTGCCGCGCGCCGCCTCGGCATCTCGGCCAAGGCCCGCGAGGTGCGGGGGGTGGACCGGGTCGTCATCCGCGACGGGGACGCCATCGGCGCGATGCTCACACGGCTCGGCGCCCACGAGGCCGTGCTCGCCTGGGAGGAGCGCCGGATGCGTCGTGAGGTCCGTGCCACGGCCAACCGGCTCGCCAACTTCGACGACGCCAACCTGCGCCGTTCGGCGCGGGCCGCGGTCGCCGCCGGGGCGCGGGTGCACCGCGCCATGGAGATCCTCGGCGAGGAGATCCCCGACCACCTGCGAGAGGCCGGTGAGCTGCGGTTGCAGCACAAGGAGGCATCGCTCGAGGAGCTGGGCCAGCTGGCCCAGCCGCCGATGACCAAGGACGCCGTCGCCGGACGGATCCGGCGCCTGCTGGCGATGGCCGACAAGCGGGCCCAGGACCTGGGGATCGCCGGGACGGACGCCCACCTGACGCCTGACATGCTCGACGCATGACCCAGATCGCCGTGGTCGGCACCGGCTATGTCGGACTCTCCATCGCGGTGCTGCTGGCTCGCCGGCACCCCGTGGTGGCCCTCGACATCGACGCCGACCGCATCGCGGGCCTGCTGGAGGGGCGCAGCCCGATCCACGACCAGGAGATCGAGAGCGCCCTGGCGTCGCAGGAGCTCGACCTCACCTTCACCACCGACCCGGCGCGGGCCTATGACGGCGCAGAGTTCGTGGTGGTGGCGACCCCGACCGACTACGACCCCGAGACCAACTACTTCAACACCTCCTCCGTCGAGGCCGTCCTCAAGGACGCAGGGGCACACAACCCCCGGGCCACCCTCGTCGTGAAGTCGACCGTGCCTGTCGGGTTCACCCGCGACGTGTCCGAGCGGCTCGGGCTCGACTCGGTGGTCTTCAGCCCCGAGTTCCTGCGTGAGGGCAAGGCCTTGTGGGACCTGCTCCACCCGTCGCGGATCGTCATGGGGGAGCGCAGCGAGCGGGCCCAGCGGTTCGCCGACCTGCTGACCGAGGCTGCCGTGGAGGACGACGTCCCGGTCCTGCTCACCGACAGCACCGAGGCCGAGGCGATCAAGCTCTTCGCCAACACCTTCCTCGCGATGCGGGTGGCCTTCTTCAACGAGCTCGACACCTTCGCCGCGACCCACGGCCTGGACAGCCGCCAGATCATCGACGGGGTCGGCCTCGACCCCCGGATCGGCAGCCACTACAACAACCCGTCCTTCGGCTACGGCGGCTACTGCCTGCCCAAGGACACCAAGCAGCTGCTGGCCAACTACCAGGACGTGCCGCAGAGCCTCATCGAGGCGATCGTCCACGCCAACGCGACCCGCAAGGACTTCGTCGCCAACGACATCCTGTCGCGCCGCCCCGGTGTCGTCGGCATCCACCGCCTGATCATGAAGGCTGAGTCCGACAACTACCGGTCCAGCAGCGTGCAGGGGATCATGAAGCGGATCAAGGCCAAGGGCGTGGAGGTGATCGTCTTCGAGCCGGCCATCGCCGAGGACCAGTTCTTCGGGTCGCGGGTCGTGCGCGACCTCGCCGAGTTCAAGGCTGCGGCCGACGTCATCGTGGCGAACCGCGTCGTGGCCGAGCTCACCGACGTGGCAGACAAGGTCTACACGCGCGACCTCTTCGGCGGCGACCAGTAGGTCCGTCCGACCCCGCTGCGGCAACCGGTGGGCTGTCCGGAGGTTACCCGCCCGTACACCGGACCGTGCTGTCGACACAGGTGCGTCATCCCATAGGCTCGGAAGCGACTCCTCGTGCCGCGCCAGGCGGCATACCGTCCCATCTGTGAAGGGCTAGGCATCGTGACTGTTCGCGTAGGCATCAATGGCTTCGGCCGCATCGGCCGCAACTTCTTCCGCGCCGTCCAGGCGTCCGGCGCCGACATCGAGATCGTGGCGGTGAACGACCTCACCGACAACGCCACCCTCGCGCACCTGCTGAAGTACGACTCGATCCTCGGTCGCCTCGACGGTGAGGTCACCTCGACCGCGAACGACATCTCGGTCGACGGCAAGTCCTTCCGCGTCTTCGAGGAGCGCGACCCGACCAAGCTGCCTTGGTCAGAGGTCGGAGCCGACATCGTCATCGAGTCCACCGGCTTCTTCACCGACGCCACGCAGGCCAGGGCGCACATCGACCAGGGCGCCAAGAAGGTCATCATCTCGGCCCCGGCCAAGAACGAGGACGTCACCATCGTCATGGGTGTCAACGACGGCGACTACGACGCCGCCACCCACACGGTGATCTCGAACGCCTCCTGCACCACCAACTGCCTAGGCCCGATGGCCAAGGTCCTCAACGACGAGTTCACCATCGTCAAGGGCCTGATGACCACGATCCACGCCTACACCGGAGACCAGAACCTCCAGGACGGCCCGCACAAGGACCTGCGCCGCGCCCGTGCCGCCGCGATCAACATCGTCCCGACCTCGACGGGCGCCGCGAAGGCCATCGGCCTGGTGCTGCCCGAGCTCAAGGGCAAGCTCGACGGTTTCGCCCTGCGGGTGCCGATCCCGACCGGCTCCTGCACCGACCTCACCTTCGAGGCCGGTCGCGAGACCACGGCCGAGGAGGTCAACGCGGCGATCAAGGCGGCCGCGGACGGCCCGCTCAAGGGCATCCTCAAGTACACCGAGGACCCGATCGTGTCGAGCGACATCGTCACCGACCCGTCCTCGTGCATCTTCGACGCCGGCCTTACCAAGGTCCTCGGCAACCAGGTCAAGGTCGTCGGCTGGTATGACAACGAGTGGGGCTACTCCAACCGGCTCGCCGACCTGGTCACCCTCGTCGGCTCGTCCCTCTGAGTGACGGCGGAGGCTGACCGCAGCGTGAAGTCGATCTCCGACCTGGGCGGCCTGCGCGGTAAGCGCGTCCTCGTCCGCTCTGACCTCAATGTGCCCCTCGACGGGGCCACCATCACCGACGACGGCCGGATCCGTGCGTCCGTCCCGACGATCCGGGCCCTGTCCGAGGCCGGGGCACGTGTCATCGTGTGCGCCCACCTCGGGCGGCCCAAGGGCGCTCCCGAGGAGAGGTACTCCTTGGCGCCGGTCGCGGCCCGACTCGGCGAGGTCCTCGGACGGGACGTCACCTTCGCCACCGACACCGTGGGCCAGAGCGCGCATGCCGCGGTCGATGCCGCTCAGGACGGCGACGTGGTGCTCCTCGAGAACCTGCGCTTCAACCTCGGGGAGACGGCCAAGGTCGAGGCCGAGCGTGCGGAGTTCGCGGGCCGGCTCGCCGGGCTCGCCGACGTCTTCGTCTCCGACGGCTTCGGTGTGGTCCACCGCAAGCAGGCCAGCGTCTACGACGTGGCCCGACTTCTGCCGTCGGCCGTCGGCGGGCTCGTCGAGACCGAGGTGGGGGTGCTCAAGCGCCTCACCGAGGACCCCGAGCGCCCGTATGCCGTGCTGCTCGGGGGTGCGAAGGTCTCCGACAAGCTCGGCGTCATCGACAACCTGCTCGGGACCGCCGACCGCCTCCTCATCGGCGGCGGCATGGTGTTCACCTTCCTCGCCGCCCAGGGCCACGAGGTGGGCAAGAGCCTCCTCGAGGCCGACCAGGTGGAGAAGGTCAAGGGCTATCTCGACCAGGCCAAGGAGCGCGGGGTCGAGATCATCCTGCCCGTCGACATCGTCGCAGCGACGCAGTTCTCGGCGGAAGCCGAGCACGACGTGGTGCCCGCCGACGCCATACCGGCCGATCGGATGGGTCTGGACATCGGGCCGGAGTCCGGCGTCCTCTTCGCCGAGAAGCTGGCGGACTGCAGGACCGTGTTCTGGAACGGCCCGATGGGCGCATTCGAGATGCAGCCGTATGCGGCCGGAACCGCGGCCGTGGCGGCTGCCCTGGTCGAGCTCACCGAGCAGGGTGCGCTCACCGTCATCGGTGGTGGCGACTCCGCCGCGGCGGTGCGCCAGCTCGGCTTCGAGGACGCGCAGTTCGGCCACATCTCGACCGGTGGCGGCGCCAGCCTCGAGTACCTCGAGGGCAAGGAGCTCCCGGGCCTGACGGTGCTCGACGAGACCAGCGCCTGAACCAGCCCTGATCCACGAACCCTCGGTGGGCCGGGCGCGCGCCCGGCCCACCGGCACACCCCAAGGACGAAACCTCATGGCAGCGAAGACCTCTGGCCGCATCCCGCTCATGGCGGGCAACTGGAAGATGAACCTCGACCACCTGCAGGCCACCCACCTGGTGCAGAAGCTGGACTGGACCCTGCGGGACGGCAAGCACGACTTCTCGGCCGTCGAGGTCGTCGTCCTGCCGCCCTTCACCGACCTGCGCTCGGTGCAGACCCTCATCGACGGTGACCGCCTCGAGCTGCGCCACGGTGCGCAGGACCTGTCAGCGCACGACGCGGGCGCCTACACCGGGGAGATCTCCGGGGCCTTCCTCGCCAAGCTCGGCTGCAGCTGCGTCACCGTCGGGCACAGCGAACGGCGCGAACACCACGCAGAGTCCGACGAGGTCGTGAACGCCAAGCTGAAGGCGGCCCACAAGCACGGCCTGATCCCGATCTTCTGCGTGGGCGAGGGTCTCGAGGTCCGGCAGGCCGGCGAGCACGTGGCCCACGTCCTGGCCCAGGTCCAGGCGGGCCTGACAGGCGTCACCGCCGAGCAGGCCAAGGCCGTCGTCATCGCCTACGAGCCCGTGTGGGCGATCGGTACCGGTGAGGTGGCCACGCCCGAAGACGCCCAGGAGGTCTGCGCGGCGATCCGCACCAAGCTCGCCGAGCTGTACTCCGGTGACCTCGCAGACGCGGTACGGGTGCTCTACGGCGGCTCGGTCAAGGCCAACAACGTCGCGTCGATCATGGCCCAGGAGGACGTCGACGGCGCCCTCGTGGGTGGTGCCTCGATCGTCGCGGAGGAGTTCTCCTCCATCTGCCGCTACCGCGACCACCACAAGACCGACTGAGGCGGTCCGGCGCGGTCGGTTCGGCTCCCCGTGTCGAGAAGGTATCCTGACCGCTGCTGCCGTTTCGGTGGCGAGCTGTTGTCGACGAAAATGGGTGAGCCGTGGAATCCGTACGCATTGGCCTGCAGGTCCTGCTGGTCATCGGTGGTCTGATCCTGACCTTGCTGGTCCTGCTCCACAAGGGCAAGGGTGGCGGCATGTCAGACATGTTCGGCGGTGGCATGTCCACCTCGCTGGGCTCCTCGTCCGTCGCCGAGCGCAACCTCGACCGCTTCACGGTCGCGGTCGGCGTCCTGTGGTTCGCCTGCATCGTCGGCATCGGTCTCATCGACCGCTTCTCCGCCTGACCCGAAAGGAAGCACTCCAACATGGCAGGTGGCAACGCAATCCGAGGCAGCCGAGTCGGCGCCGGACCGATGGGCGAGGCCGAGCGCGGTGACGCCGCTCCCCGCGTGTTCGTCTCCTACTGGTGTGCCAACGGGCACCAGACGCGTCCGAGCTTCGCCGAGGAGCCCG
Source organism: Pedococcus sp. (assembly GCA_039916625.1). Classification (GTDB taxonomy): domain Bacteria; phylum Actinomycetota; class Actinomycetes; order Actinomycetales; family Dermatophilaceae; genus Pedococcus. Next base: position 14,802 of record JBDSKZ010000023.1, on the reverse strand, counting down.
GGCTCGCCGTCCCCGAGACCTGGGACTGCCCGCGCTGCGGCTTCCCGGCCGGCCAGGACGAGGCCAACCCGCCGGCGCCGCCGAAGGTCGAGCCCTACAAGACGCACCTCGCGTACGTGAAGGAACGTCGCTCGGACGCCGACGGCAAGGCCATCCTCGACGAGGCGCTGGCCACCCTGCGCGACCGCAAGCTCATCCAGTAGCACCGGTAGACCTACTCGAAGGGCGCCCGGACCACGGTCCGGGCGCCCTTCGCCTGTCGGACTGCAGGACGTCGACCCCTTCTGGAACTGGTGGGTGGCCAGCACGTTTGGCAGTCTTTGCAGGGGGCAAGACGACGGTGGGTGGACGACAGCCGACGACTGCCCGTATGCAGCCGTCCCACCCCGAGGAGATGCCGCGTGGCTCCCCACCCGTCCGCCACGGATCCGCTGTGGGTCTCGCTGAGCGAGCACCCTGCCCGCTCCGACCACGACGGGCTCACCGCGGGCTACGCTGCCGGCGGCGGCGGCGCACCGGCCGAGGCGCCCACGCTGCTCGCGAAGGCCCTGGATGCTGCCGGAGACGTCCCCCGTGCCCTCGCCCTGCTGCCTGACCTTGCGGCAGTCCCCTTGCCCGGCCGCGGTGACACCCTCGGCCTGTGGTCCACCCTGGCCTCCCTCGCCGCTGTCGACCTGACTGTCGGCCGCGTCGTCGAGCCGCACCTCGATGCGTTGGCGATCCTCGACCAGGGCGGGCTCGCCCCGCCCGCCGCTGACTGCACGTGGGGGGTGTGGGCCGCGCACGCACCCGGATCCCGGCTCGAGGCGACGTGGACGGACGACGGCGTCTTTCGCCTCCACGGGACCAAGCCCTGGTGCTCGCTGGCCCAGCACGTCGACCATGCCGTGGTCACCGCCCACACCTCGGACACCACCCGCAGGGCGTTCGTCGTCGACCTGGGACACCCGGGTGCGACGCACGACGACGCGAGTGGCTGGGTCTCGCGCGGGTTGCGCGACCTCGTGTCCGTCGCGACGCACTACGACGCCGTGCCGGCCACCCCGGTGGGGCAGGACGACTGGTACCTCCAGCGCCCCGGGTTCGCGTGGGGCGGGATGGGGGTGGCGGCCTGCTGGTACGGCGCCGCCGTCGGTCTCGCTCGCACCCTCGCCGTCGCGTGTGGCCGTCGCGAGCCCGACCAGGTGGCGCTCATGCACCTCGGGTCCGTGGACGCCCGGCTGCACGCCGCCAGGGCGGTCCTGGCGGAGGCGGCTGCGTCCGTGGACGCAGGTCTGGCCGATGGCGCAGCAGGCGCCCTGCTGGCGGCGCGGGTCCGCGGCGTCGTGGCCACGACCGCCGAGGAGGTCCTGACCCGGGTCGGTCACGCGCTCGGGCCGGGGCCGCTCACGACTGACGCGGCCCACGCTGCGAGGACCGCCGACCTCACGGTCTACCTGCGCCAGCACCACGCCGAGCGGGACGAAGCGGCACTGGGGCGGGCGGCGCTGGGTGGCTGGCTGGGCTCCTCCGGGAACCCGCCCACACCGGGCGCGCGGACGCCGTCATGACCACCGTCCCACCCACGGGCGGCTTCGACCCGCAGGCCCCGGGCACCCCCGAGGGCCATTGGGCAGCCGCCCTGGAGGAGCTCGCCGACCCTGTCTCGGCGCAGGAGCTCCTGCCGCCGGGCAGCGACCTGGTGGTCCTGTCGGCGCACCCCGACGACGAGTCGCTGGGTGCGGCCGGGCTGTTGGCCAGTGCTGCGGCGCTGGGGCGCCCTGCGACCCTGGTGGTGGCCACCTGCGGTGAGGGCTCGCACCCGGGGTCGCCCACGCACACCCCAGCGCGCCTGGCCCGGATCCGGGAAGGCGAGGTGGCTGCGGCGCTGGGGGCCGTGCACCCCGAGGCGCACCTCGTCCTCCTGCGCCTGCCCGACGGAGCGCTGTCAGAGCACCAGGGCGCCCTCGCTGCTTCGCTGTCAGCCCTGGTCGGGCCCGGCAGCGTCGTCGCGGCACCGTGGCGCCGGGACGGCCACACCGACCACGAGGCTGCGGGTGCGGTGGCGGCCGAAGTCGCCGCTGCCGTGGGAGCTTCGCTGCTGGAGTACCCCGTGTGGCTGTGGCACTGGGGCAGGAGTGAGCACCTTGCCGGCGAGGTCGTCGTCCGGCTTCCCCTGGGCCCCGACGAGCAGGGCCGGCGTGCCGCGGCGCAACGCTGTCACCCGTCGCAGACGGCGGCCCTCTCGCAGGAGCCGGGCGACGAGGCGCTGCTACCTGCTCACGTCCTGCAGCGGTTCACGCGCCCCTACGAGGTGTTCGTCCGGACCAACCATGTCCGTCCGGCGATGCCCCGCGTCGGCGGTGACCCTGACCGGGACACCGATGCGGCCTTCGACGCGATGTTCGAGGGAGCCGAGGACCCATGGGGCTTCGAGACGCGGTGGTACGAGCGCCGTAAGCGCGCGGTCACCCTCGCCATCCTCCCGCGGCAGGAGCTCGGTCGGGTGCTCGAGGTCGGCTGCTCGACCGGGGTGCTGACCGCCGAGCTGGCAGTCCGCGCCAGCACCGTGGTGGGCACCGACCTGAGCGCGGAGGCGGTGCGGCGGGCGCGCGCCCGGCTGGGCGGGGACACCACCGTGGCGATCGAGCAGATGCGGTCCCCGCAGCAGTGGCCGTCGGGGTCGTTCGACCTCGTGGTGCTGTCCGAGGTGGGCTACTTCTGGCAGCCCGAGGAGCTCGACCTGGCGCTGTCCCGGAGCGTGGCCGGCCTGGCCGTCGACGGTCTGCTCCTGCTGTGCCACTGGAGGCATCCCGTGCGGGGATGGCCGCTGGACGGCGACACCGTGCACGCCGCGGCAGTGGCGCACCCCGGGCTACAGGTTGTGGCGAGCCACGTCGAGGAGGACTTCCGCGTCGACGTCCTCGCCGCCGGCGGCTGGCGCACGCCGGCAACGGTCGAGGGCCTCGCGTGAGCCGGCTGCTGTCGATGGCCGTGGTGGTCCCCGCTCGTGACGAGGAGCGGGTCCTGGCCGGGTGTCTCGCGTCGGTCGACCTCGCGCGCCGCTCCCTGGAGCAGTCACGGCCGGACGTGGCGGTGACGGTGCTGGTGGTGCTGGACCGCTGTGTCGACCGCTCGGCATCGCTCGCCGCCCAGCACCCGGGCGTCGACACGCTCGTGGTGTCTGTCGGCTGCGTCGGCGCGGCCCGGGCCGCGGGGGCGGCCCTCGTCCTTGCCGGCAGTGCCGACACGGGTCGGCTCTGGCTCGCCAGCACCGACGCCGACAGCGTGGTTCCACCGCACTGGCTGGAAGCGCAGGCCGACCTCGCCGACAGTGGTCGCGACCTGGTCCTCGGTACCGTCGAACCCGTGGGGGTCGACGCGCACCTGCTCGGTCGCTGGGCGCGCCGACACCGGTTGCGGGACGGCCATCCGCACGTCCACGGAGCAAACCTGGGGGTCCGCGCCTCCCGCTATGTCGAGGTGGGCGGGTTCCCGGGTGTCGGCCTGCACGAGGACGTCCTGCTCGCCGCAGCAGTGAAGGCGACCGGGGCCTCGTGGGTCGCGACCGATGCCACGCGGGTTCAGACGGCCGGACGCCTCGACGGGAGGGTGAGCGGCGGCTTCGCGACCTACCTGCGGGAGCTGGCGGACGAGCCGGAGGCCCTGCCCGCCGTGCTGTGACGTGCTGCCGTGACGCGGGCAGGCGAGGTCACGGGAGCTCGGACGCCGCGTCGGCGTCGAGCAGCCACAGCGTCTCCTGCTGACCCTTGACCTGGGCGGCCGAGGACTGCGCCGGTGGTGCACCCGTGACCGAGACCGCGACGGCGTGCGCCTTGTCGGCACCGGCGACGATGAACCAGGTCCGTCGGGCCCGTGCCAATGCCTCGAAGGTCAGGGTGACCCGCGTCGGCGGCGGCTTGGGGGAGTCGTGCACCGCGGCAGCCGGCGTCCCGGTCGTGAGCTGGTCCGGGTGGCCGGGGAACAGGGACGCGACGTGGGCGTCCGGGCCGACTCCGAGCAGCAGCACGTCGAAGGTGGGGGACGGCGCACCGTCACCGGCAGCGGCAGCCAGCTCGGCGGCATACCGGTTCGCGGCAGCGGTCACGTCGTCCCCGTCGGGTCCGTCCGCGCCCGGCATGGCATGCACCTTGGCCGGGTCGAGGGGGACCGCGTCGAGCAGTGCGTCGCGGTTCTGGGTCTCGTTGCGGTCGGGGTCGCCCTGGGGCAGGAAGCGCTCGTCGCCCCACCAGACGTGCAACCGACCCCAGTCGACGGCGTCGCGGGCGGCACTCGCCGCGACGGACGCGAGGATCGCCGAACCCATCGTGCCTCCGGTGAGGACGACGTGGGCCTCCCCGCGCGCGGCCTGCGCGTCGACGAGAGCGGTGATGAGCCGCGCTGCAGCAGTGTCCGAGAGCAGCTGCTTGCTGGCGCTGACGAGGATCACGGCCTCGCTGGTCACGAGCCCTCCCGAGAGGTCGCGCCACGCTTGGTGGCTGGTCTCTTGCCGCCGGCCTGGGTCTTGGCGAGCTTGCGGGCGGCTGCCTTCTTGACCGTCGCGTCGCTGCTGCGCTTCTGCTCCGGGTCGGGAGCCTGGACCAACGCCGCGCTGGCTGTCTTGGTGTGCTGCCGGGCGACCTTGCGGGCCTCTGCCACGGCCTCCTGCGTCGACGGCGCCTCGCCGTCCCGCACGGCCTCGCTGGCGGTGACGCCCTTGCGACCGACGCGGGGCAGGCCCTTGCGAATGGTCTCCTCGTAGATGTCGTCGGGGTCGAGTCGACGCAGCTCGTCAGCCAGGCACTCCGCGGTGGCCCGCCGAGCCAGGCTGATCCTGCGTAGCGGCTGTCCGGGCTGGCTCAGCGTGGCGACGGTGCCGTCTGGCCGGACCAGGTCGATGGGTCCGCTGCGGCGCTCGAGACGGACACTGATCATGCCGGTCCCGGCGCGACTGCGGGCGCGAGTGACCTTGCAGCGCAACGTCTGCGCGAGCCAACCGGCGAGCAGGTCGGTCGACGGGGAGTCGGTGCCACCGGTCACCGTGGCCTCGGTCACGGACTCGAACGGCCGTTGGTCGAGGGCGGCTGCCAGCAGTCCGCGCCACAGGGTGACCCGCGTCCAGGCCAGGTCGGTGTCACCACCGGCGTAGGTCTGGGCTCGGTTGAGCAGCGCGCTGCGCGGGTTCTTGGCCTGGGCCGCGTCGGTGATGCGTCGCTGGGCCATCGAGCCGATCGGGTCCTTCGACACGTTGGCGGGGGCGTCGCACGGCCACCAGGCGACGACGGGGGAGTCGGGCAGCAGCAACGGCGTGACCACGCTGCGACCGTGCTCGGTCAGCGGGCCGTACAACCGCGCCACCACCACCTCGCTCGCGCCGGCGTCGCCACCGACCCGGATCTGGGCGTCGATGCGTGACGTGCCGCGCTTGTTGCCGATCACGACGGCGATGATGCGGCAGGGGTGCTGCCGGCTCGCGTCGTTGGCGGCCTGGATGGCCTTGTCGGCCTCCTGCTCGTCGACGACGATGATCAGGGTCAGGACACGGCCGAGGGCCATTGCGCCGGTGTCCTGGCGCAGCGCAACCAGCTTCTTGCTGATCGCCACGGTCGAGGTGCTGGGCAGGTCGATGATCACGGCATCCTCCAGACGCGTCCGTCGCGGTGCATCATGTCGTCCGAGCTGGCCGGTCCCCAGCCGCCAGCGAGATAGGGCTCCGCGGCACCCTTCTGCTTGGCCCAGAACGCCGTGACCGGGTCGAGGATCTGCCAGGACAGCTCGACCTCCTCGTGCCGCGGGAACAGGGGCGGGTCACCGAGCAGCACGTCGAGGATGAGCCGCTCGTAGGCCTCAGGGCTGGACTCGGTGAAGGCCCGGCCGTACCCGAAGTCCATCGTCACGTCACGCACCTCCATCTGGGCGCCCGGCACCTTGGCACCGAAGCGCATGGTGATGCCTTCGTCGGGCTGCACGCGGATGACGATGGCGTTCTGCCCGAGCTCCTCGGTCGCCGTGTCGTGGAACGGCAGGTGGGGCGCCTTCTTGAACACCACGGCGATCTCGGTGACCCGCTTGCCGAGGCGCTTGCCGGTGCGCAGGTAGAACGGGACGCCGGCCCAGCGGCGCGAGTCGATCTCGAGCTTCACTGCGGCATACGTCTCGGTGCAGGAGCCTGGGGCCACGCCGTCCTCGTCGAGGTAGCCACCCACCTCCTCACCGCCCTGCCATCCGGCGGCGTACTGTCCGCGTGCGGTGGCCTTGCCGAGGTCCTTGGGGAGGCGGACGGCGGAGAGGACCTTCTCCTTCTCGGCGCGCAGGTGCTCGGCGACGAAGGAGACCGGCTCCTCCATGGCCGTGAGCGCGAGCAGCTGCAGGAGGTGGTTCTGGATGACGTCGCGGGCGGCGCCGATGCCGTCGTAGTAGCCGGCCCGGCCACCGATGCCGATGTCCTCGGCCATGGTGATCTGCACGTGGTCGACGTAGTTGGCGTTCCAGACCGGCTCGAACATCTGGTTGGCGAAGCGCAGGGCCAGCAGGTTCTGGACCGTCTCCTTGCCGAGGTAGTGGTCGATGCGGAAGACCGAGTCGGCCGGGAAGACGCCCTCGACGATGTCGTTGAGCTCGCGGGCACTCTTGAGGTCGTGGCCGAACGGCTTCTCGATGACGACACGACGCCACGCGTCGCGCTCGGGACGGCTCAGGCCGGAACGCTCGAGCTGCTCGCAGACCTTGGAGAACGAGCCCGGCGGGATCGACAGGTAGAACGCCAGGTTGCCGCCGGTGCCCCGCTCCTCCTCGAGCGACCTGACCGTCTCGGCCAGCAGGTCGAAGGAGCTGGGGTCGTCGAACGTGCCGGGGACGAAGCGGAAGCCCTCGGCGAGGTTGCGCCACACGCTCTCGCGGAACGGGGTTCGCGCGTGCGCCTTGACCGAGTCGTAGACGATCTTGCCGAAGTCCTGGTCAGCCCAGTCGCGCCGAGCGAAGCCGACGAGCGAGAAGCCCGGCGGCAGCAGGCCGCGGTTGGCCAGGTCGTAGATCGCCGGCATGAGCTTCTTGCGGGCCAGGTCGCCGGTGACTCCGAACAGCACCAGACCGCACGGGCCGGCGATGCGGGGAAGGCGTTTGTCACGCGGGTCACGCAGCGGGTTGTTCTCCTGCGTCACACGGGTGGGAGTCATGCACTGCCCTTCGCCAAGGCGTCGTGGACCTGAGCCAGGCCGGCGTCGTGGTGGGTGAGGTGGAGCTGGAGCACGGGGCGACCGTGCTCGGCGAGCACCTGGGCGTCGCCGGCGGCCTGGGAGGCCACGAAGTCGCCGAAGCTGAACTCGCGCCCGGGAACGGCGAGGTCCTCGTGCGGCGCGGTGGTGATCTGCAGGTAGACACCCGTGGCCGGTCCACCCTTGTGGAACTGGCCGGTGGAGTGCAGGAACCGCGGCCCCCAGCCGAACGTGACCGGTCGCAGGGTGCGGCGAGCAAGCCGCGGGCGAACGGAAGCCAGCTCCGCGTCGGCGAGCCGGTCGAGGTAGGCCATCACCGCGAGGTAGCCACGGTCGGCGTCGAGCTGACCGATGAGGGCGGCCAGGGCCTGCGGCACCGTCGTCGCGTCACCTAGCCAGTCGCCTCCGAGCGCGCGGATCTCGACGGCTCCGTCGGTGGCAGCAGGCGCGTCGGCCGCGCCCATACCTTCGTCCAGCAGGGCGCGGGCAGCCTTCTTGGCGCTCTCCACGTCGGGCTGGTCGAACGGGTTGATGCCGAGCAGCCGACCGGCGGCCGCGGTGGCGACCTCCCAGAGCATCAGCTGCGCCCCGAGGGGGCCGCTCACGGCGATGTCGGAGCGGTTGGCCTGGACCAGCTCGTCGGCGCTGTCGGGGTCCTCGTCGTCGCCCTTGAGCCGGACGACCGTCGCATCGGCACCGGGCCAGGCGACCTCGAGGTCCTCCTCTGAGCCGACCACGACCGGAAGGATCCCGGTGCCCTGCTTGCCGGTGCTCTCGGCGATGAGCTGCTCGGCCCAGTCGGGCAGGCCGACGATGCCGGAGCCGTCGTCCACGAGGACGAGCTTGTCGCGCAACGGGTCGGTGGCAGCCATTGCGGCACCCAGGCGCAGGCCGGGGTTGGCGTCGTCGTCGGCGCTCAGGACGTCGGCGACGGCCTCGGCGTCGTCCAGGAGCGCCTCGATGTCGGCACCCGCGAGGCCCGAGGGGACCAGCCCGAACGCGGTGAGCGCGGAGTAGCGACCACCGACGTCGGGGTCGGCGTTGACGACGCGGTAGCCGTCGGCACGCGACTGCTCGTCGAGCGGGCTGCCCGGGTCGGTGACGATGACGATGCGGCTCGTGGGGTCGATGCCTTGGTCCTCGAACGCTGCCCGGAAGGCGCGTCGTTGGGAGTCGGTCTCGACGGTGGAGCCGGACTTGCTCGACACGACGACCACGGTGCGCTCGAGCGCGACGATCGCGTCGCGGACCATGTCGGGCTGGGAGGAGTCGAGGACGACGAGGTCGACCCCGGAGGTGGCGCAGATGACCTCCGGCGCGAGTGACGACCCACCCATTCCGCAGAGCACGACGCGGTCGACGCCCTCGCCCAGGAGCTGGGCGCGCAGCGCAGCGATCTCACCGAGCAGCGGTCGAGAGGTGAGGGCGAGGTTCACCCACGAGAGGCGGATGGCCGACTCGGCCTCGGCCTCGGGGCCCCAGAGGGTGGCGTCCTGGGCGAACAGCCTGCTCGCGAACTGCGCCTCGACGAGCACCGGGACCGATGCAGCGATCGCGTCCGCGGCGGGGCCGGAGGCGACCACACCGAGGGCGCTCACTGGTCGGCCTGCTCCACGTCGGCGCGAGCGAGGTCCATGTCCTTCTGGGCCTCGTCGAGCAGCTCACCCCACGCGACCTCGAACTTGTCGACGCCCTCGCGCTCGAGCTGGGCGGTGACCTCGGCGTAGGAGATCCCCAGGCCCTCGAGGGCGTCGAGCACCTCGGCGGCGTCGGCGTAGCTGCCGGTGACGGTGTCGCCCGTGATCTCAGCGTGGTCCACGACGGCGTCGAGCGTCTTCTCGGGCATGGTGTTGACCGTGTGGGGGGCCACCAGCTCGGTGACGTAGAGGGTGTCGGCGTAGGCCGGGTCCTTGACCCCGGTGGAGGCCCACAGTGGACGCTGCGCGTGGGCGCCGTCGTCCTCGAGGTTCTTCCAGCGCGGGGTCGAGAAGACCTCCTCGAAGGCCTGGTAGGCCAGGCGGGCGTTGGCCACTGCGGCCCTGCCCTTGAGGGCCTTGGCCTCGTCGGTGCCGATGCTGTCCAGGCGCTTGTCGACCTCGCTGTCGACCCGGGAGACGAAGAACGAGGCCACCGAGTGGATCGTCGACAGGTCCTTGCCCTTCTCGCGGGCCTGCTCCAGCCCGGTGAGGAAGGCGTTCATCACGCCGCGGTAGCGGTCGAGGGAGAAGATCAGCGTGATGTTGACGCTGATGCCCTCGGCCAGCACCTGCGAGATGGCCGGCAGGCCCTCGACGGTCGCGGGGATCTTGATGAGCACGTTCGGGCGGTCGACCGCCCCGGCGAGCTTCTTGGCCTCGGCAACCGTCTTGCCGGTGTCCTTGGCCAGTCGCGGCTCGACCTCGATCGACACCCTCCCGTCGATGCCGTCGGTGGACTCGTACAACGGCAGGAACAGGTCACAGGCGTTACGGACGTCCTCGGTGGTGAGGGCGAACACGGTCTCGTCCACGGTCTTGCCGTCGACCGCGAACTGGCGCAGGTCGGCGTCATACCGATCGCCCTTGGCGAGGGCGGCCTGGAAGATCGAGGGGTTCGTCGTCACGCCGACGACGCCCTTGTCGATGAGGTCCTTGAGGTCGTCGGTCTCGATCCGCTCGCGCGACAGGTCATCGAGCCAGACAGAGACTCCCTGGTCGGCGAGGGCCTTGAGTGCGTTGTCAGTCACGTCGGTCACTTCCCTTTGGATGCAGCGCTCTTCTTCGCGGCGCTGCGCTTGGTCGTGGTATCGGTCGCCTTGGTCGGCGAGACACCGGCGCGGGGCCGGGTCTGGTTGACGGCGGGCGCGGCGCTCCTGCGTGCCGTGGCCCTGGCGTCCTTGATGGAGTCCTTGGCAGCCTTGACGACGGCCGCCGGCGTGATCCCGAACTCGCGGTACAGCGTCTTGTAGTCCGCCGAGGCACCGAAGTGCTCGAGGCTGATGCTGCGACCGGCGTCACCGACGAGGTCGTGCCAGCCCATCGACACCGCGGCCTCGACGCTGACCCGCGCGCGGACCTCGGGCGGCAGCACGCGGTTCTGGTAGGCCTTGCCGGCCTGTTCGAACCACTCGCGGCAGGGCATGGACACCACACGAGTGGCGATGCCCCGGCGCTCCAGGGACTCCCGGGCCTCGAGGGCGATGGCGACCTCGGAGCCGGTGGCGATGAGGATGACGTCCGGCGCGGACCGGCCGTCAGGGCCACCGTCGATGAGGACGTAGGCGCCCTTTGACGCCCCCGAGGCCTTCGCGTGGACCTTCCGGTCGAGGACTGGGACATTCTGGCGGGTCAGGGCAAGCGCGGCCGGGCGGGCGTTGCGCAGGACCTGCCCCCACACGACCGCGGTCTCGTTGGCGTCCGCGGGGCGGACGACGTCCAGGCCCGGTATGGCGCGAAGTGAGGCGAGGTGCTCGACCGGCTGGTGGGTGGGTCCGTCCTCACCGAGGCCGATGCCGTCGTGGGTCCACACGTAGGTGACGGGCAGCTGCTGGATGGCCGCGAGTCGCACCGCCGGGCGCATGTAGTCCGAGAAGACGAGGAAGGTGCCGCCGTACGGGCGGGTCAGCCCCTCGAGCGCGATCCCGTTGAGGATCATGCCCATGCCGTTCTCACGGATGCCGAAGTGCAGGGTGCGGCCGTACGGTCCGCCCTTCCACTCGCGGGTCTGCCGGCGACGCGGGATGAAGGACGGCTCGCCCTCCATCGACGTGTTGTTGGACTCGGCGAGGTCGGCGGAGCCACCCCACAGCTCGGGCATCACGCTGGCGAGTGCCGACAGCACCTTGCCGGACGCGGCGCGGGTCGCCATGCCCTTGTCGGAGTCGGCCTCGAAGACCGGGAGCGCGGCGTCGAGCCCGGCCGGCAGGTCGCCGGCGACGAGCCGGTCGAGCAGGCCCGCACGGTCCGGGTTGGCCCTGCGCCACGCGGCATACCGCTTGTCCCACGCCTTGTGGGCGGCCTTGCCACGCTTGCCGGCGAGGCGGGTGTGGGCCAGGACTGCACGGTCGACCTCGAAGGTCTTGGCGGGGGAGAAGCCGAGCAGCTCCTTGGTGGCGGCGATCTCGGCGTCGCCGAGGGCGGAGCCGTGCGACTTGCCGGTGTCCTGCTTGGTCGGCGACGGCCACGCGATGATCGTGTGGAGCTGCACGAGGGTGGGGCGCTTGCCCTTCTTGGACTTCTCCAGGGCGGCGAGCAGGGCGTCGACGTTCTCGACGTAGGCCGCGCCGTCACCGTCGCCGCGCCAGTCGACGTCGACGACGTCCCAGCCGTAGGCGCGGTAGCGCGCGGCGACGTCCTCGGAGAACGAGATGTCGGTCTGGTCCTCGATCGAGATCTGGTTGGCGTCGTAGATCATGGTGAGGTTGCCGAGCTCCTGGTGACCGGCGAGCGAGCTGGCCTCGGCGCTCACGCCCTCCATCAGGTCGCCGTCGGAGGCGATGACCCAGATGTGGTGGTCGAAGGGGCTGTCGCCGGTCTTGGCGTCGGGGTCGAGCAGTCCGCGCTGGCGACGCTGCGCCATGGCCATGCCGACCGCGGACGCCATGCCGGAGCCGAGTGGTCCGGTGGTGATCTCGATGCCGGTGGTGTGGTGCACCTCGGGGTGGGCGGGGGTCAGGGATCCCCACGTGCGCAACGACTTCAGGTCGTCCAGCTCGAGGCCGTAGCCCGAGAGGAAGAGCTGGACGTACTGCGTCAGGCTCGAGTGGCCGGCAGACAGGACGAACCGGTCGCGGCCCAGCCAGGCGGCGTCGCCCGGGTCGTGGGTCATGACGTTCTGGTAGAGGAGGTAGGCCGCCGGAGCAAGGCTCATGGCGGTGCCGGGGTGACCGTTGCCGACCTTCTGCACCGCATCTGCGGCGAGTAGTCGGGCGGTGTCGACCGCCCGGACGTCGAGGTCGGTCCAACCGGCCTTGCGGGCCACGGGACGGCGCAGCGTGGTGCTGCGCTTTCTCGCGGCCGTGGCCTTGGTGGAACGGGTGGTGGTGGGCACGGATGGGTCTCCTCACACTGAGCTGCACAGGCGGGTCGATGCTTCGGAACGAGCCTAGTCCTGAGCGTGACCGCCGTCGCATCCAGTCCCGGCGTTCGGCAGCCCCCGGACGGGGATAGACTTGCCGAGCCCGTCAGACCCCCAGCAGCACCCGCGAAGGACGCCGTGACCGCACTCGATCCGACCAACCGGATCTCCGCGTCCCCGATGCCGCCTCGGCGCAAGGCTGCTGCCTACCTGGCGCTGACCAAGCCCCGCATCATCGAGCTGCTGCTGGTGACGACGGTGCCCGTCATGTTCCTCGCCGAGGGTGGCGTGCCCTCACTGTGGCTCATCATCGCGACCCTCGTCGGGGGCGCCCTGAGCGCTGGCGCAGCCAACACCTTCAACTGCGTCTACGACCGCGACATCGACGCCGAGATGCACCGCACGAGCAACCGCCCCATGGTCACCGGTGAGATCACGCCGCGGGAGGGACTGGTCTTCGGAGCCGTCCTCACCGTGGCGTCGACCGTGTGGTTCGCCCTGGTCGTCAACTTGCTCTCGGCAGCCCTCTCGCTCGGTGCGATCGTCATGTATGCCGTCGGCTACACCATGCTGCTCAAGCGGCGCACGGCCCAGAACATCGTGTGGGGTGGCGCGGCCGGGTGCATGCCCGTCCTGATCGGCTGGTCGGCAGTCGCCAACTCTGTCTCGTGGTCTGCCGTCGTGCTGTTCCTCGTGATCTTCTTCTGGACGCCGCCGCACTACTGGCCGCTGTCGATGAAGTTCAAGGACGACTACGCCGCTGCCCACGTGCCCATGCTCCCCGTCGTCGAGGAGTTCGTCGTGGTGGCGCGCCAGATCGTCGCCTACTCGTGGGCCATGGTCGCCGCGTCGCTGCTGCTCGTCTGGGTCCACCCCATGGGTTGGCTCTACCTCCTCACAGCGATCGCGACCGGAGCGCTGTTCCTCGTCGAGGCGCACCGGCTGCGCCGCGCGGCCAAGGCCGGAGAAGGACCCAACGTGCTGAAACCCATGCGGCTGTTCCACTTCTCGATCACGTACGTCGGGATCTTGTTCCTCGGCGTCGCCCTCGACCCGCTGTTCTACCTGCCCCTGCACTGACGGGGTGTGTCCCTGTCGTGGGGTGCGGGGAGGGCGCGGCTGACGCGTACGGGTGACGGACTCAGCCTGCAAGCACCGCGTCGCCGCGGCAGACCCTTTGCACGCCTACGCCAATGACGAGTTCCTCGAGTGAGGTGGTCTGACATGGGCAACCACGAACATCAACGGGATCGTGCAGTCGCTGGACGACCTCGATCCCTGTGTGGTCGCTGCGCGCGACGCGGTGCACTTCCGGCGAGTCATCGCGTCACAGGAGAGCGTTGCCCGCACCGATCGGGAGCTGCAGGGCGCCGTCCGCACGGCCCGGGGATTCTTGGCTGAGCATCGGTATGGCCCTGGGGGTCACCAAGGAGGCAGCTCAGAAGCGCTTCGGACGCCGAGTGGGAGGCAGAGCCGGCGCCCAGCGGCGCCCACTGGCCGCAACCGACTCGGGGCCGTTCATCGCCGCACTACCCGCGGCAGATGCGGTCGTTCGGCCTACCTGGGCTGCGCGTCGTTCAGGCCCACTCCCACTCCCGACCGGCAGAGTGACGTGCCATGACCTCCGAAGCGCAGACCGCCGAGCAGAAGCCAGACCACTACGACGCCTTCGCTGATGCGTACGCGCGGGCGAACGAGAACGGCCTGTTCAACCGGTGGTACGCCCGACCGGCGGTGCTGAACCTGCTCGGGGACGTCGCCGGGCGCCGGATCTTGGACGCCGGGTGCGGTTCCGGGCCGCTCCTCGCCGACCTGGAGAAGCAGGGCGCGAGCGTGGCTGGTTTCGACGGGAGCCAGGCGATGATCGCGCTCGCTCGGGACCGGTTGGGAGAAGAGGCTGACCTGAGAGTGGCGGACCTGACCCAGCCACTTCCGTACGACACCGAGGCGTTCGACGACGCGTTGGCTGTGCTCGTGTTGCACTATTTCGAGGACTGGTCGCAGCCACTGGCAGAACTGCGTCGGGTACTGAAGCCAGGCGGTCGGCTGGTCGTGGTGGTCAACCACCCGGCGATCCCGCCGGTGGCGTATCCGGAGGTGAACTACTTCGCGACCGTGCCCAAGGCCGAGGAGTACGACTTCGACGGAATCCCTGCCACACTCACGATCTGGTACCGCTCCCTGAGCGCGATGTCGGAGTCGTTCAGCGCCGCGGGCTTCAGAATCTCGGCGATCAGCGAACCCCCAGTGGCGCCACATACGCCGCCCGAACTGCTGCCGACGAGCGAGCTCGACCCCACCCGCTTCATCGGGTTCATCTTCTTCGCGCTCGAAGCCGTCGCCTGAGACCCGCGCCTGCATCACACTCCCGGAGTGGCGCCAAGCTCCAGGGCCCGACGCGCTGTCATCGGCAGGACCGCGCGCTTCGCGGTATGAGCGTGCGGCAGGATCGGGATACGCCTGAGCACCCGCTCCGCCCTGACCACCGCCCCGCTCATACTCGTTCGACGCGGTCAGCCTGTGGTCCTCGATCGCTCTGCCGCACCTGGTAACG
>JBDSKZ010000022.1:0-13075 GCA_039916625.1 Pedococcus sp. | reverse complement strand
TGGTCCTGCGAGTGCGGCAGCGCGCGCTGTCGCACCGACCTGGCGCAGCCGAGCTGGCACCTGGTGCTGATCGAGGCACTCAGGCACGCCACCACGATCGCCGCCTGAGCGCGGGAGGCGCCAGGGTCACCTCCCGTGCTCAGGGGAGCGGTCGGGGGGTGGTGGCGGAGCGGGCTTCGGAGAGGAGGACCCGCTCCGCCCGGTCGTAGCACTCCTGAGCCTTGGCCGCCGTGTCGCCCACGGCAGTCATGCCCACTCGACCCGCCTCGGTGACCGAGCTGATCATGTGGAACACGACGCCGGTCTGGTTGGCCGGGTCGAAGTGCAGGCCCATGCGGGCGACGATGTCGAAGAGGTCGTTGACGCGCAGACCCCGCAGGGTGGGGTCCTCGAGGTGGTCGGTCGCCACCAGGTGCTTCTCGCGGCCGGCCGGGGTCGTGAACAGGGCGGTGTGGCTGTCGTACCGTCCGTTGGTGAGGAATGCCAGGGTGAGGAACGGGTGGGTCGTTCCTCCCTTGCGCAGGTTCACCTCGATCGCGGACGACGCCCACGTGGCCCCGCGACGGACCACGACGAAGTCGATGGCGAAACGCCCCAGCACGCCGAGCTCGGCCAGGCGCGCGCCCACGGCCCGAGCCTGCTCGGTGATGGTGGCGGCATACGCCGGGTCGGCCGGGAAGGTGCACCCGAGGTAGGACTGGCCGGTCGGACCCCCCAGCACCTGGTCGTGCGTGGACAGGACCTCGACGTCCCCGAAAGGCGTGATTCGCAGCTGCACGCTCGGGCTGAGGACCTCGTCCCCGGTGATCCGTTCCTCGACGATGCCTGCGCGCTCGGCGAACTTGGCCAGGTAGAGGTCGTGGGTGACGTTGCGGCCCTCGAGCTCCATCTCCCGTACCCGTGCGAGCAGGGCCGCCCGCTCCTCCCCCGCGCCGGCCGGTGGCAGCCCGGCGAGGTCGACGAGGGCGTTCCCGGCACCAGCCACCCCTTCGTTGAGCTTGACCATGGCCTGCTCGACCCCCGGTCGTCGTTGGCGAAGGCCTGCCAGGGCGGAGACGATGTCGTCGACCGTCCGCAGGTCCTCGTACCCGGCGGGGGTGTCCACACCGGCCTCCTCGAACAGCCGTCGGCACCCGGTCTTGGTGCCGAGCGCGAAGTGCCGCGGATCCGCGCCGTACATGGGGATCCCGAGCTCGAGGGCGAGATCACGTTCGAGGACCGTGGTCGTGTAGGGGACGAGGTGCGAACGCGACCTGTCCGGGATCAGGGCCCCGATGTCGGCCAGGAGCCTGGGACGTTCCAGCAGCTTCTCGGTCAGGGACCGCGGCGTCAGGTCACCCACCGAGACCAGCGACAACCGGGCCCGGGCGTGGCTGGGGATCACGCCCGGCAGTAGCGCCAGGTAGTACTCGACGATCGCCGGGTCGACCGGACCCGAGGTCACGTAGACCATGCGCAACCTCGGCTGCCGCAGCAGGAGCAGCAGGAAGAGGTACCGCTCCTCCATGGCCTGGTTGACGGCCCCGGCCTGGGCCACGACGCGGTCGAGGGACACGGAGGGCACGACGACGACCGACTCGCCGGGCTCGTTGAGTCTCATCGACTCCCAGACGGCGGGGAGCCGTCGCTGCAACCGGTCGTATGCCGCGTTGCGCTCGTCCTTGTTCAGCTCCGCCAGGGTGCGCGCGGAGACGTCCGTGCCCATCACGACCCCGTCCGTGCCGCGTCGAGGCCGAGGACGTCGAAGACCTCGACGGGCCTAGTGATGCCGCGCAGCTCGATGGGCCCGAGCCGGTTGGTCACGGCCACCTCGGCGGCCCCGGTCACAACCCGCTGGGTGGCCAGGATCTGTCCGGCCCTGGCCTGGGAGGACAGTCGGGCGCTGAGGTTGGTCACCGTGCCGATGGCGGCGTAGTCGTACCGTCCCTCGAAGCCGACGCGCCCGAGGGTGGCGTACCCCTGGGCGATCCCGACGCCGAAACCGAGGTCGTGACCGCGTCGCCTCCAGCCGTCGGCGAGCTCGGCCACCCGCCCCCGCATCGCGACCGCCATCCGCACTGCACGCTCCGGCGCGTCGGGACACGGCATCGGGTCGTTGAAGAAGACGAGGAGCCCGTCGCCGGCGAAGTGCTCGAGAGTCCCCTCGAAGCGGAACACCAGGTCCCCCAGGGCCTCGTGGTACTCGCGCAGGACGGACATGACCTCCTCCGGTTCGGCGGTCTCGGCGAACGTGGTGAACCCGCGCAGGTCGCAGTACACCGCCGTGATCTCGCTTCGGTGGCTCTCCAGGAAGCCGTCCTCACCGCTCTCGACGACCAGCCCGGCGACCTGGGGCGACAGGAAACGACGCAGCCGTCCCACCCGCTCGAGCTCGCCCACCTGGGCGGTGACCTTCGCCTCGAGCTCGCGGTTCCACTCGGCCAGCTCGAGCGCCTGCTGCTCGATCGTGTCGTGGTACCTCTTGACCCGCACGAGGGAGCGGACGCGAGCCAGGAGCTCGGCCTGTTCGAACGGCTTGGTGACG
This sequence comes from Pedococcus sp., assembly GCA_039916625.1. Lineage (GTDB taxonomy): Bacteria > Actinomycetota > Actinomycetes > Actinomycetales > Dermatophilaceae > Pedococcus. The sequence continues at coordinate 10,551 of JBDSKZ010000022.1, read as the reverse complement.
AAGTCGTCGGCGCCTGCCTCGATCGCCCGCAGCTTCTGCTCGGCGCCGCTGGCCGTGACCATGACCACGGGCAGGAAGGAGGTCGCGGGGTTGGCCCTGATCCGGCGGCACGTCTCGTAGCCGTCCATCCCGGGCATCAGGATGTCGAGCAGCACGAGGTCGGGCACCTGGGTGGACAACCAGCGCAGTGCCTCCTCGCCCGAGGCAGCGGTGTGGACCGTGAACCCGCGCGGGGTCAGGACGGCGTCCATCAGCTTGGTGTTCGGGGCCAGGTCGTCGACCACGAGGATGACGGCGTCGTCGGTCATGGTGCCTCCGCTCTGAGGTGCGCTCGGACCTGCTCAGGGAACCGCCGCACGTTGATCGGCTTCTCCAGGTATCCGTCGAAGCCGGCGGCCATGGCACGATCCCTGTCCTTGACCATCGCGAAGGCGGTCAGTGCCACCACCGGGATGGCCGAGGTGCGCACATCGTCGCGAAGCAGTGAGAGGGCTGCGTGGCCGTCGATGCCCGGCAGCTGGAGGTCCATCAGGATGAGGTCCGGAGGGGCAAGCTGGGCGCTGACGACGGCCTCCTCACCGGTCATGGCCACGAGCACCGTGAAGCCCGCGTACTCGAGCACGTCCCTGGCGAGCTTGAGGTTCCGCTCGTTGTCCTCGACCAGGAGGACCACCGTGGGTGTCATGCCACCTCCCCACCGTGACCCCGGACCGGGTCCGAGGTGATCTTGGCCAGTCGCTCGGCAAGCAGGCGGAGCTCGACCGCGCTCTTGGTCATGATGAAGTCGATGCGACCGTTGAGGAGCTCGCGGTCCCGGTGCGTGATGGTCTTGGCGGTGAGGACCACCACCGGCAGCGACGCGGTCTGCGGGTCACGACGCAGCTGGTCGACCACCGCGAACCCGTCGGTCTGGGGCATCAGCAGGTCGACGAGGACGACCGCCGGTCCGTGGGTGCGGATCAGGGCGAAGGCCTCGTCGGCCTCGGTGCAGGTGTGCACGGTCCACCCGGCCGGCTCCAGGGACAGCCGCACGAGCTCCAGCGCAGTGGGGTCGTCGTCGACGAACACGGCGACCCGGCGGCCGGCGCGTTCGATGGGAAGGGGGACCAGGCGTCTCAGCGCCGCGAGCAGGTCGTCCCGGGCCACCGGCTTCACGAGGTAGTCCGAGGCGCCGAGGGCGAAGCCCCGCCCGCGCTCGTGGATCACGGACACGACCACCACCGGGATGGACGCCGTGCGTGGATCGCTCTTGATCGCCCCCAGCACGTCCCAGCCCTCCATCCCGGGGAGGCGGATGTCGAGGATGACGGCAGCCGGCCCCAGGTCGCGGACGAGCTGCAGGCCCGCGACCCCATCGCCGACCACCACTGGGCGCAACCCGGCTGCTGCGAGGTGGACCGACATCAGCTCGGCCGAGCTGTGGTCGTCCTCGATGACGACCACCACCGGCCTGGGGTCCTCGGACTGTGCCCACCCGGGCTCCGGGTCGGCCGGCGCGCTGCTCTGGCCCCGGGGGAGGGTGAAGCCGAAGGTGCTCCCGTGGCCGAGCTCGCTGGTGACCCAGAGGCGGCCACCATGGAGCTCGACGATCCGCCTGGTCAGCGTGAGCCCCAGTCCGGTGCCCTCCACCTTGCGTGCCTTGCGGCCACCCTGCTGGAACGAGTCGAAGATCCGTTGCTGGTCGGCGGGCCCGATGCCGACCCCCGTGTCCGACACGGTCACCTCCAGCTCACCGTGCGCCGCGTGGGCCCGGACCTCGACGCGACCGCCGTCCGCGGTGAACTTCACGGCGTTGCTGAGCAGGTTGATGAGGATCTGCGCGAACCTCAGCTCGTCGGCGCGGACCAGGCCGACGTCGGGGTCGACGGCCAGGTGCAGCTCGATCCGGTGGTCCAGGGCCCGCTCGCGCACCATCGACAGCGCGTAGGTGAGCGCGCCGGTGACGGAGAAGTCGCTGGGGTCGAGCTCCATCTGGCCGGCTTCGACCTTGCTGAGGTCCAGGACGTCGTTGAGCAGGGCGAGCAGGTGGCGTCCCGAGCTGAGGATGTCGCGCAGGTAGTCCTCCTGGCGCTCGTTGAGGTCGCCGAACATCCGCTCGAGCAGCACTTCCGAGAACCCGATGACCGCGTTGAGCGGAGTCCGCAGCTCGTGCGACATGCTCGCGAGGAACTCGGACTTGTGCTGGCTGGCCTCGGCCAGCTCCGCGCTCTGGAGCTCGAGCTGCTGGTAGAGCCGCGCGTTGGTCAGGGCGATGGCCGACTGGTTGGCGAAGGCGACGATGAGGTCGCAGGTCTCCTCGCTGAACGAGCCCGGCGACATGCGGCGAACGACCAGGGCGCCCACCACCCGGTCCGAGCGGACCATGGGGACAGCGACCACTGAGCGCCACCCCGCGTCATACAGCACCGACAGATGTCGGTCACGGTCGGCGAGCTCGAGGTCGGCGACCTGCAGCGGGGTCCGGGAGACGCAGGCCCTGCCGACCAACGTCTCGTCGATGTGGATCCGGCTCTCCCGCAGTGCCTCCAGCACGGGCGGGCTGGTCCCGAACGCGGTCCTCACGCTGAACAGGTGCGTCTCCTCGTCGTACTCCATCAGGGATCCGCCGTCGGTCTCGGTCAGCTCGACGGCGTGGGTGACGATCGTGGTGAGCACCTCGTCGGCGTCGAGGCTGGAGCTGACGGCCTCCCCGACCTCGGCCAGCGCCTCGAGCTGGTCGACGCGTCGAGTCGCCTCGGCCGAGCGGGCCTCGAGGTCATGCATCAGGTCGACGTTCCGCAGAGCGAGGGCACCCTGCGCCGCGAAGGTGCTCAGGAGGGTGGTCACCCGGTCGTCGAAGGGCGCCACGGTCGTGCGCCAGACCGTGAGGACTCCCAGCACCTCGTCGTCGACGACCATCGGTGCGCCCAGGATGGTTCGGTATCCGGCGCGGCGCTGCAGGGCCGGTCGGTGGTAGTCCGGGTCGGCCAGGACGTCGTCGATCTGTTGCGTCGTCTGGTCCAGGCTCACCCGACCGACCAGCGACGTGCGATCCCGCGGGACGGACAGGGTGGCCGCGAAGTGGACGTACTCCTGGTTCAGCCCGGCTGAGCGGGCCAGCTGGAAGACTTCGCCCTGGATGAGGTGGATCTGGGCCACGTCGGCCCGACTCAGGGTGCGGGCGCGCTCGACGATCGCGTCGAACACGTCCTCGGGGGTGGCGGAGGAGTCGCCGAGCTTGGCCAGGATCTCGCTGGTAGCGGCGACCTGCTCGCGGGCATCGCGCAGTTCGTCGATCAGCTTCACGGCGTGGCTGGCGTCCCCGACCTCCCGCCGGGCTGCCTTCTCGGATCCGTTCATCCGAGTCTCCGATCCCGTCTGCCCGGTCCGCGGCGACCGAGCCCATCTCGCAGTGTCCACCCTCGGCCGTGGCCTGACTACAGCCCAGGATCGTGGGCGCCGGCGGGGTCGGATGTCGGCGGTGGCGCGCATGATGGACCCATGACGGGAATGTCCGGATCACCGCGCTGCGGCATCGTTCCGCCCTACCTGCTGCGCGCGCTCGCCGCCGGTGGAGAGGGTCCTGCTGCTACCGGCGCCGAACGCACGCTGAGCCGCGACTTGGAGCACCGGGCCCGACGTCAGGGACGCGCCCCTGGTGCGGCCGCCCCGGTGGCTCCAGCCCCAGGGTCGGGGCAGTCACCAGCGCCTGGTGCTGACCCTGGTGCTGACCCTGGTCCGGACGACGGCACCGGTCCGCAGCGAGTCGTCAGCGACGCCGAAGGCCTGGAGACCCTGCCCGGGACGACCGTCCGGCGCGAGGGTGAGCCGGCCACCGGGGACGCCGCCGCCGACGAGGCGTACGACGGCCTGGGCCAGACCTGGTCGCTGTACTCCGAGGTCTTCGGCCGTGACTCGCTGGACGGCCGGGGGCTGGCGCTGCTCGCGACGGTGCACTTCGGCAAGGCCTACGACAACGCGTTCTGGGACGGCACGAGGATGGTCTTCGGCGACGGGGACGGCGAGGTGTTCAACCGGTTCACGGTCAGCGTCGACGTCATCGGGCACGAGCTGACCCACGGGGTCACCGAGCTGACCGCCGGGCTGACCTACCAGGGTCAGCCCGGCGCCCTCAACGAGAGCGTGTCCGACGTGTTCGGGTCACTCGTGCGACAGCGCGCCGCCGGACAGCGCGCCGACCAGGCCGACTGGCTCATCGGCGCCGGCCTGTTCACCGCGGCGGTGCAGGGCGTGGCCCTGCGCTCCCTGAAGGCACCGGGCACGGCGTACGACGATCCCCGGCTCGGCAAGGACCCCCAGCCCGCGACGATGGCCGGCTACGTCGAGACCACCGACGACCACGGCGGGGTGCACATCAACTCCGGCATCCCCAACCACGCCTTCTACCTCACCGCGACCACCATCGGCGGCAACGCCTGGGAGGCACCGGGGCTGATCTGGTACGACACCCTCACCGGTGCCGGCATCGCCGCCGACTGCGACTTCGCGACCTTCGCCGGTCTCACCGTGGCCGCCGCCACCGCCAGGTATGGCGCCGGGTCCAGTCAGGTGGGCGCGGTCGAGCAGGCGTGGGTGGCGGTGGGCGTCACGATGACCTCGACTCCCGGGACCGCTCCCCCGTCCGACCCCGCCCAGGTCCCGTCGCCCGCGCCGACCCCATCGCCACCCCCTTCCGCCCCTGATCCGGGACCGGGGGGTGAGCTGGTGCAGGTCCGCCGGACCGGAGGCCTCGCCGGGATCCGGCAGGCTCGCACCGTCGCCCTGTCCGCGCTGCCCGAGCCCGACGCCGCCGCTTGGCGCTCGCTGCTCGCCGACGACGGGTTGCACGGTCTGGCCGCCGGCCCGACCGGGCGGACCATCCCCGACGCGTTCACCTACCACGTGGCGTGCCCCCCGGAAGGTGAGGAGGTCACGCTGCCCGAGCACGGCATACCCGATCCGGTGCGCGAGCTGTTCCGCCGCACCCTCGGTGGGTGAGCGGCGCGCGCTTGTCTCCGGTCCCGGACCGGCACCTGCGCCGTCACCTGAGAAACGGCGAAATCCGGCGCTGGGAGACCGGGTGGTGTACCGGGACTCCAAACCGACCCCTGATTTGGGTCAAATCCCGGCTCACGGGCCTCCTGACGCACTGTGGCCCCTCCCTGACCGGTAGACTGTGAGGTGAGATCGCGGCTGGCTGGGGTTCCAGACTGGCCGCGTGTCATGAGCAGGGTGCAGCGACGTGCCGGGGCGACTCCCGAGCGTCCTGCCCCACCGGAGAAGGAGCACCGTGTCCGAGTCTGACCAGACGCCGCACGAGAGCACGCCGAACAGCACACCCAGCGCATCACCGCACGCAGATCCCTCCGAGCACCTCACCGCTGCGCAGGCCGAAGCAGCCCGCCTGGCTGCCGAGGCCGAGCTCGCCGGAGTGCCCGCCGGAGCCGACTACGACGCCAGCGCGATCACGGTCCTCGAGGGGCTCGAGGCCGTCCGGAAGCGTCCCGGCATGTACATCGGCTCCACCGCTGAGCGCGGTCTGCACCACCTGGTGTGGGAGATCGTCGACAACGCGGTCGACGAGGCGCTCGCCGGGTACGCCGACAACATCGACGTGACCCTGCTCGCCGACGGTGGGGTGCGCGTCGTCGACGACGGCCGTGGCATCCCGACCGGGGACAACGAGCAGTACGGCGTCTCCACCGTCGAGCTCGTCCTCACCCAGCTCCACGCCGGAGGCAAGTTCGGCGGCGGCGGCTACAAGGTGTCCGGTGGCCTGCACGGCGTCGGCTCGTCCGTGGTCAACGCCCTGTCGACCCGCCTCGACGCCGAGGTGCACCAGCTCGGCCACGTCTTCCGGGTCTCCTTCGACCACGGCGAGGCCATCGCACCCCTGGAGAAGATGGAGGCGTCGGACCGCACCGGAACCACCATCACCTACTGGGCCGACGGCGACATCTTCGAGACGACCACCTACGACTTCGAGACGATCCGGGCCCGGTTCCAGCAGTACGCCTTCCTCAACAAGGGCCTGACGATCAACCTCACGGACGAGCGGGTCCCCGAGACCCCTGACGACGACGCCGACGCGGTGGACGCGGCCGAGAAGAAGCCGCGGCAGATCAGCTACACCTACGCCAACGGTCTGGTCGACTACGTCACCCACCTGGTCACGTCCAAGAAGGCCGAGCCGGTCCACCCCGAGATCATCTCGATCGAGTCCGAGGACACCGAGCGCCAGCTGTCGCTCGAGCTGGCGATGCAGTGGACGAACGCCTACTCCGAGTCGGTCCACACCTACGCCAACACCGTCAACACCCACGAGGGCGGCACCCACGAAGAGGGCTTCCGCGCGGCGATGACCAAGCTCATCAACGACTTCGCGCGCAAGCAGAACCTGCTCAAGGACAAGGACGACAACCTCACCGGCGACGACATCCGCGAGGGCTTGACCGCGGTCGTGTCGGTCAAGGTCGGCGAGCCGCAGTTCGAGGGCCAGACCAAGACCAAGCTCGGCAACTCCGAGGTCAAGGGCTTCGTCCAGCGCGCCATGACCGACGAGTTCGGCCACTGGCTGGGTGCCCACCCCACCGAGGGCAAGGACATCGTCCGCAAGTCGATCCAGGCGGCTGCCGCCCGCATGGCCGCCCGCAAGGCGCGTGAGGCGACCCGTCGCAAGGGCCTGCTCGAGTCCGGTGGCCTGCCGGGCAAGCTGCGCGACTGCCAGAGCAAGGACCCCTCGATCTCCGAGGTGTTCATCGTCGAGGGCGACTCGGCCGGTGGCTCGGCGGTCCGTGGCCGCAACCCGCACAACCAGGCGATCCTGCCGATCCGAGGCAAGATCCTCAACGTCGAGAAGGCCCGCATCGACAAGGTGCTCGCCAACAACGAGGTGCAGGCGCTGATCTCGGCGTTCGGCACCGGGATCGGCGAGGACTTCGACAAGACCAGGGCGCGCTACCACAAGATCGTGCTGATGGCTGATGCCGACGTCGACGGCCTGCACATCCGGACCCTCCTGCTGACCCTGCTCTTCCGGTTCATGCGCCCCCTCATCGAGGAGGGCTACGTCTACCTCGCCCAGCCGCCGCTCTTCCGCCTCAAGTGGAGCAACCACGCCCACGAGTTCGCCTACTCCGACCGCGAGCGCGACGCCATGCTCAAGGCGGGACAGTCCCAGGGCTGGCGCCTGCCGAAGGACGCCGGGATCCAGCGCTACAAGGGTCTGGGTGAGATGGACTACCAGGAGCTGTGGGAGACCACCATGGATCCGGACCACCGCGTGCTGCTCCAGGTCACGCTCGACGACGCTGCCGCCGCCGACGAGATCTTCGCGATCCTCATGGGCGAGGACGTCGAGAGTCGCCGCGGGTTCATCCAGCGCAACGCCCGCGACGTCCGCTTCCTCGACATCTGATCGACCGGTATGCGGCACGGCTGGTGACGTTCCACATGGAACCAGCTCCGTCGCATACCTCAACACCGTCTGAACTGCACCGAGGACAAGGGAATCCATGACTGAGATACCGCCGGTCGAGTACGACCGCACCGAAGCGATCGACCTCAACGCCGAGATGCAGCGCAGCTACATCGACTACGCCATGACGGTCATCGTCAGCCGCGCGCTGCCCGATGTGCGCGACGGGCTCAAGCCGGTGCACCGCCGGGTCGTCTATGCCATGTACGACGGTGGCTACCGCCCCGACCGCGGCTACAACAAGTGCAGCCGCGTCGTCGGCGAGGTGATGGGCCAGTACCACCCGCACGGTGACGCCTCGATCTATGACGCCCTCGTCCGCCTCGTGCAGGACTGGTCGCTGCGCTACCCACTGGTCGACGGCCAGGGCAACTTCGGCTCCCCGGGTGACGACCCGGCCGCGGCTCCGCGCTACACCGAGTGCCGGATGGCGCCGCTGGCCCTGGAGATGGTCCGCGACATCCACGAGGACACCGTCGACTTCCGCGACAACTACGACGGCAAGACCCAGGAGCCGACCGTCCTGCCGAGCCGGTTCCCCAACCTGCTCGTCAACGGCAGCTCCGGCATCGCCGTCGGCATGGCGACCAACATCCCCCCGCACAACCTGCGTGAGGTCGCCGACGCCGCCCAGTGGTACCTCGCCCACCCCGGGGCCGACCGTGAAGCCGTCCAGGAGGCCGTCCTCGCGCGCATCAGCGGCCCCGACTTTCCTACCGGCGCACTGATCCTGGGCCGCAAGGGCATCGAGGAGGCCTACCGGACCGGTCGCGGCTCGGTCATCATGCGCGCCGTCGTCGAGGTCGAGGAGATCCAGGGCCGGCAGTGCCTCGTGGTCACCGAGCTGCCCTACCAGGTGAACCCCGACACCCTCGCGCAGAAGATCGCCGAGCTCACCAAGGAGGGTCGGCTCTCCGGCATCGCGGACATCCGGGACGAGACCTCGGGCCGCACCGGCCAGCGCCTGGTCATCGTGCTCAAGCGCGACGCCGTGGCCAAGGTGGTGCTCAACAACCTCTACAAGCACACCCAGCTGCAGACCAACTTCGGCGCCAACATGCTCGCACTGGTCGACGGGGTGCCGCGCACGCTGCCGGTCGACGCGTTCATCCGGCACTGGGTCGAGCACCAGATGGAGGTCATCCAGCGCCGGACGAAGTTCCGCCTGCGCAAGGCCGAGAACGAGATCCACATCCTGCGTGGGCTGCTCAAGGCGCTCGACGCCCTCGACGAGGTCATCGCCCTCATCCGCCGGTCGCAGACCGTCGAGGCCGCGCGTGACGGACTGATCGCCCTCCTGGAGATCGACGAGGTCCAGGCCCGCGCCATCCTCGAGATGCAGCTGCGCCGCCTGGCCGCCCTCGAGCGCCAGAAGATCATCGACGAGCACAACCGCCTCGAGGCCCTCATCCTCGACTTCGAGGACATCCTCGCCAAGCCCGAGCGCCAGCGGACGATCGTGTCCGACGAGCTGACCGAGATCGTCGACAAGTACGGCGACGACCGACGCACCCGGATCGAGTTCTTCGACGGCGACATGTCGATGGAGGACCTCATCCCCGAGGAGGACGTGGTCGTTACCATCACGCGCGGCGGCTACGCCAAGCGGACCCGCGTCGACGCATACCGGTCGCAGGGCCGCGGCGGCAAGGGAGTCCGCGGCGCGTCGCTGCGCGGCGACGACATGGTGCAGCACTTCTTCACCACGACCTCGCACCACTGGCTGCTGTTCTTCACCAACCTCGGCCGGGTCTACCGCGTCAAGGCCTACGAGCTGCCCGACTCCGGTCGCGACGCCAAGGGCCAGCACGTCGCCAACCTGCTCGCGTTCCAGCCGGACGAGAAGATCGCCCAGGTCCTCGACGTGCGCGACTACGCACAGCAGCCCTACCTCGTGCTGGCCACGAAGAACGGCCTGGTCAAGAAGACCCGCCTCGGCGACTACGACTCACCCCGCAGCGGTGGCCTCATCGCCATCAACCTCAAGGACGGCGACGAGCTCGTCGCCGCCGACCTCGCGTCGCAGACCGACGACCTGCTCCTCGTGTCGCGCAAGGCCCAGTCGGTGCGCTTCCACGCCACCGACGAGCAGCTGCGCCCGATGGGCCGCGCCACCAGTGGTGTGACCGGGATGCGGTTCCGCGGCGACGACTCGCTGCTGTCGCTCAGCGTCGTGCACGAGGGCGAGGACCCGGACGTGTTCGTGGTGTTCGAGAACGGCATGGCCAAGCGCAGCCCGTCCTCGGACTGGAACGCCAAGGGCCGCGGTGGCCTCGGTGTCGCCGTCGCCAAGATCACCGAGCGCAACGGCGACCTCGTCGGTGCCCTCACGGTGAGCGAGGACGACGAGGTCCTGGTCATCATGGGCAAGGGCAACATCGTCCGTATGCCGGTCGGCCCGGTCACCCGCCGTGGGCGCAACACCCAGGGCATGAAGTTCGCCAGCCCCGGCAACAGCGACTCGGTCGTGGCCGTGGCGCGCAACCCGGAACGCACCGTCGACGAGGTCGATGCCGATCTGGTCACGCCGGGTGCCGCAGCCGACGCTGCGGCCACCGATGCCGTACCGTCGTCGGGGAACGAGCAGGTCGCCCAGGTGGCTGCCGAGGGTGTCGACGAGACGCCGGAAGACCCCCAGACGACCGGGACAGACGCCAGCGGAGGTAACGAGTGAGCACGGCAGGCCAGACGAGCGCCTCTCGCCCCGGGGGGCAGGAGCCCGGTGCGATGAACCGCAATGTCGACCTCGCGGGCGCTCCCCGGGCTGGTGCGTCAGCCCGTCCGGGGGTGGCCGCCACGGCAGCCGGCACCGCCCGCGCCCGACGGGTCAAGCTGACCGTCTCGCGGGTCGACCCCTGGTCGGCGATGAAGATGTCGTTCCTCATCTCGGTCGCCCTCGGCATCGCCGGCGTCGTCATGGTCGCCGTGCTCTGGATGATCCTCTCGGGCATGGGTGTCTTCTCCGAGGTCAACCGACTGGTCGGGACGATCTTCAACGACACCGAGAACCCGTTCGACATCATGGACTTCCTCGGCTTCGGCCGGGTGCTGTCCCTGTCGATCGTCATCGGGGTCATCGACGTCATCCTGCTGAC
>JBDSKZ010000021.1:0-13633 GCA_039916625.1 Pedococcus sp. | reverse complement strand
CTTGCCCGAGACCCTCAGGCAGTCCTCGGGCTGGCAGCCGATCAGGCCGGCCAGCTCTTCGGCGAACTTCTCCGGCTGGGCCGCCGGCAGGTCGATCTTGTTGAGCACCGGGATGATTGTGAGGTCGTTCTCCATCGCGAGGTAGAGGTTCGCCAGCGTCTGGGCCTCGATCCCCTGGGCGGCGTCGACGAGGAGGACGGCGCCCTCGCAGGCGGCCAGGCTGCGCGACACCTCGTAGGTGAAGTCGACGTGCCCGGGGGTGTCGATCATGTTGAGCGCGTACGTGGTGCCGTCGTGCTCCCACGGCATCCGGACGGCCTGGGACTTGATCGTGATGCCGCGCTCGCGCTCGATGTCCATCTTGTCCAGGTACTGCGCGCGCCTGTCACGGCCGTCGACAACCCCGGTGACCTGGAGCATCCGGTCGGCCAGCGTCGACTTGCCGTGGTCGATGTGAGCGATGATGCTGAAGTTCCGGATCAGGTCCGGCGGCGTTGCGTGCGGCTGCAGCGCGGTGCGGGCCATCGGGGACACGGGTGTGGTCGACCTCACGGGTGGGACGGCGGGGAACGGTTCATCCTCCCATGACCACGGGACTGCCCGTGACGAGACGTCCCCTGCGGGCGCGCCTCAGGCGGTGGCGGGCGCGGTGCGCACCGCGTGGCGGCGCGTGGTTCGCCGCTGCGCGGACGCCGAGGCCAGCGCGATCCCGACACCGAGCACGGCGAGTATGGCGCCGAGTCGCGAGGGCCACTCGTACCCCAGGCCCGCGGAGAGCACGATCGAGCCGAGCCAGGCCCCCAGGGCGTTGGCGATGTTGAGGGTGGAGTGGTTGAGCGCGGCCGCCAAGGACTGGCCCTCGTGGGCGACATCCATCAGGCGGGTCTGGAGCATCGGCACGAGGATGCTCGGCAGCAGGCCGAGCATGAAGACCGCGACGATCGCGATCCACCTGCCCTGTTGGACCGCCGGCCCGAACAGCACGAGCATCACGGCGATGGCGCCCATGACGCCGCAGATCGCCCGCATCAGCCCCAGCTTCGACACCAGACCGGCGATCATGGCACCGACCGTCATGCCCACGCCGTAGACGGCCAGGATCAGCGGGATGGCACTTCTGCCGAAGCCACCGAGCTCGGTCATCGTCGGCGAGATGTAGGAGAAGGTCGCGAACATGCCACCGAAACCCACGGTGCCGATGGCCAGGGCGAACCACACCTGCGGCCGCCGCAGGGCGGAGAGCTCCGAGCGCAGCGTCGCCCCGCCCTCGGGCGGGCAGAACGGGACCCAGCGCCATACGGCGAGCACGGTGACCAGCGCGATCACGGACACCGCGGCATACGGCCACTGCCAGCCGTAGGACTGGCCGAGGCGAGTGGTCAGCGGGACCCCCACGATGTTGGCGACGGTCAGTCCGGTGAGCACCATCGACACGGCCCAGGTCCGCCGGTGCGCCGGGACGAGCGAGGCTGCGACCAGGGAGCCGACGCCGAAGTAGGCACCGTGCGGCAGGCCGGACAGGAAGCGGGCGCCCATGAGCAGGCCGTAGCTGCTCGCGAGCGCCGACAGCCCGTTCGCGACGGCGAAGCCACCCATCAGCCACAGCAGGAGGCGCTTGCGCGGCAGCCTCGAGCCGAGGGTGGCCAGGACCGGGGCGCCGACGACGACCCCCGCGGCGTAGGCGGAGACGACGTGACCGGCGGTGGGGATGGAGATGCCCACGCCGTCGGCGACCTCGGGCAGCAGGCCCATGGTGACGAACTCGGTGGTGCCGATGGCGAAGCCACCGGCCGCGAGCGCGAGCAGTGCGAGGTTGGTGTGCCGCGACCGCATGAGGAGGCCGACGGGGGCAGCGGGCTCGGTCACAGCGGTGCAACAGATCGTGCGGCGTGGGGCATTCCCGGACTGTCCCACGCCGCTCGTGTCCCTCGGCGCGAGGCGTCGCCGGCCGAGACATAACATCGTCCCCGACGCCGACCACACATCGAGGGGACCATGGCCGAGCAGACCCACGCACCACAGCACAGCCCGGGCGGGCGGTCCGACTCCTTCCCGCCCTTCGAGCCCGGCGCGGCAGGACCTGCCGGACCATTCGCTCCCCCAGGCTTCCGCCGCCGGGTGCGCTCGCACCTGCGCCACCCCCTCGAGAACCTGTGCCTCGTGCTGGTCATCCTCGGCTCGTTCGTCGTGTGGACGTTCTGTGGGTACGAGATCTCCTCTGCGGTCATCGACCGGCGCGGCCCCGACCCCTACGCCGTGATCCTGCTCGCCGCACCGGTCCTGGTCTACGTCCTGCGTGGCCAGCTCTACGCGCAGCGGCGGCTCTCCGGCGTGAAGATCAGCCCGACGCAGTACCCCGAGGCGCACCAGATGCTTCTCGACGCCTGCGCGCACTACGGCCTGCCCAAGGTGACCGACGCCTACGTCGTCCTCGGCAACGGAGCGATCAACGCAGCCGCGTCGGGGCACGGCTTCCGCCGGTTCATCTTCCTCTACAGCGACCTGTTCGAGATCGGTGGCGAGGCACGGCAACCCGACGCGCTGCGCTTCATCATCGGCCACGAGGTCGGCCACATCGCCGCAGGTCACACTAGCTACTGGCGGATCGTGGCGATCAGCGGCTCGCAGTGGGTGCCGTTCCTCGGGTCGTCCCTGAGCCGCAGCCAGGAGTACACCGCGGACAACTTCGGCTACTCCCTCGTCCCCCGGGGCAGCGCCGGGGCGATGGCGACGCTGGCCGCCGGCAAGTACCTCAACCGCACCGTCGACGTGAACGCCTTCGCCGACCGTGCCACCACGGAGAAGGGGTTCTTCGTGTGGCTCGTCAACGCGCTCGCCAGCCACCCCGTCCTCGTCTGGCGCTCCCACGCCCTGCGCGACCGAAGCCGACCCGGCCACCTGCTCTGGCGCCCGAGGGCCCGATCGTGAGGTCGGAAGCTGCGCACCCCTGCGCCTTGTCCTCGGTAGCGTGACGACCATGGCGCGACGTGGACTCGGAGAACAGCTGGCACAGATCCTGGGACGGGCTGCCCGTGACGGCGCCCGCAGCTGGTTGCGCGGCCGGGCCAGGTCCGGCGCGGGCACCACCTCGACGCGCTCGCGTCGGTCAGGGAGCGCGCCTTCCCCTCGCTCGTCGCAGCCGTCGCGGTCGGCACCGTCGTCCGCCCCCGGCGCCGACTACCCGGGTGACTTCACCGGCGTGCCCGACCTTGCGTATGCCGCCAACCCCGACGGCCGCCCGGATCCCGGGGAGATCGTGTGGACCTGGGTGCCGTACGAGGAGGACCACCGCCAGGGCAAGGACCGTCCCGTGCTCCTCGTGGGCCACGACGGCGACTGGCTGCTCGCGCTCATGCTCACCAGCCAGGACCACGACCGCGATGCGGCCCAGGAGGCGCGGCAGGGCCGGCACTGGCAGGACATCGGCAGCGGCGCCTGGGACCGGGCCGGCCGCCCCAGCGAGGTCCGTCTCGACCGCGTCATCCGGGTCGACCCCGAGGCCGTCCGACGTGAGGGCGCCACCCTCGACCGGGGCACCTTCGATGCAGTAGCTGCTGCTGTGCGCCGGCTCCACTGACTGCTGTGCGCCGGCTCCACTGACTGCTGTGCGCCAGCTGCCCTGACGGTCGTCGCCGCCCGGCTGGGCACTGCGACCGGGACGACGAAGGGGCCCGGTCACCGTGTGGTGACCGGGCCCCTTCGCGAGGTATGGGACTCGATCAGATCGAGTTGGCCTTCTTCGCCATGGCCGACTTCTTGTTGGCAGCCTGGTTGGCGTGGATGACGCCCTTGCTCACGGCCTTGTCGAGCTTCGTCGAGGCAGCCTTGAGCGCCTCCTGGGCCGCGTCCTTGTCGCCCGCAGAAGCGGCCGTCTGGAACTTGCGGATCCATGTCTTGAGCTCGCTCTTGACGGCCTTGTTGCGCTCGGTCGCCGCACGGTTCGTCTTGATCCGCTTGAGCTGGGACTTGATGTTTGCCACGTGTGTCTCTCTTGGTTGGTCGGTAGTTGCCGGTAGAGGGCGGCAGAAGCATCTCGGGACCGGGCGTGGGGCACCCGTGGCTGAGACGCTCTGGGTCGTGCTTGCATGCGCACACGACCATGCGCGCACGCGACGGGTAAATCTACCAGCGAGGAGGCCCCAGCCCCAAAACGTGCCGTGGGGTCACCGGCCGTTGCGGGAGGAGGTGATGGTCAGGATGGCCCGTTCCACGGCATAGACCGGGTCACGGCCACCGCCTTTGACCTCGAAGTCGGCCATGGCCACGGCCTGGATCGAGTCGGCCAAGCCCTCAGGACCCCAGCCGGAGAGCCCCCGGCGTGCCTTGTCGACCTGCCACGGCGCCATACCGAGGTCGCGCGCGACATCGGCCGAGCGACCCCGCCCGGCGGCTCCGACCTTGACCAGCTGGCGCAGCTGCTGGGCCAGCACCGCCACGATCGGGACCGGGTCGACGCCGGTGGCGATCGCGTGGCGCAGCAGGCGCAGCGCCTCCCCCGCGTTGCCCGCAACGGCCGCGTCGGCGACCCGGAAGCCGGTCGCCTCCACCTTGCCGCCGTGGTACTTCGCCACGAGCTGCTCGTCGATGGTGCCGGTCGTGTCGGCGACGAGCTGCTGGCAGGCCGCGGCGAGCTCACGCACATCCTTGCCGACGGCCTCGACGAGGGCTCGCACGGCGTCCGGGCTGGCCTTGCGCCCGGCCCGGCGGAACTCGTGCGTCGCGAACTCGGTCTTGTCGCGGTCGGACTTGATCCCGGGTGCCTCGACGAGCCGGGACCGTGACTTCTTGATGGTGTCGAGCACCTTCTTGCCGCGCTGACCAGACTTGTGCATGACGACCAGCGTGACGTCGGGCTCCGGGGCGACGAGGAAGGCCAGCAGGTCCTCCTGGAGCTCATCGGGCGCCTCGTCGAGGTCGTGCACGACGATCGCCGTGGACCCGCCGAACAGCGACGGGCTCGCATGCACGCCCAGGGACCCGGGCTCGTAGGTCTCGGCGTAGAGGCGGACGACCTCGAGGTCGGGTGCGCCCTCGCGCAGCTCGTCCAGGGTGGAGGTGAGCGCCCGGTCGGCGATCACCTGCTCCGGGCCGCTGATCAGCACGAGCGGCGGCACGGACGTCGCGGTGGTGGTCACGGTCCCAGCCTGCCACGACCCGGCGACAGCGCGGCGCCGTCCCCCGGCGCATCGCGCACCCATCCGGCACCTACCCGGCACCCGTCCGGTCGGAGACGGTCAGCCCCCCGGGCAGTACGCCTCGCCGGGCGGGAGGTCCGGGTGGATCGCACCCGTGCGCTGGGACACCGAGGCAACCGCGGCCTCGGCGCCGCGACGGACCGCCACCACCTCGGCGAGGATCGCCACGGCGATCTCCCCCGGTGCCTGGGCACCGATGTCGAGCCCGATGGGGGCGTGCAGGGCCGCCAAGGACTCCTGCGACACGTCGTGGGCCAGCAGCCACTCGCGCCGCCGCGCCTGGGTCCTGCGCGAGCCCATCGCGCCGACGTATGCGGTGCCCGCAGCGAGCGCGTCGCGCAACACCGGCCCGTCCACGCCCTCGTGGTGGCTGGTCACCACGACCGCGTCGAACTGTGGCCCCACCCGGACCTGCTCCGACGAGACCGTCGTCGTCCAGCCCAGCGGACCGCAGAGCGCCGCCAGGGCCTCGACGACCGGTCCGTCTCCGACGAGCAGCAGGTGCGGGGAGCCATCCATGGGGCCAGTATCACCGGTAGGGCGCGCGGCACGGTGAGCACTGCGGCCGTCGACCCCGTCACAGCGCTGATCGAGGCGGGCCGTATCGGCTGATCGAGCCGTGTCGGCTGATCCGGCTTCGTCGGCTGATCCGGCTTCGCCGGCTGATCCGGCTTCGTCGGCTACTCGAACTGCATGGCCGCGGTGCCGCCGGCCTCGAGGCCCAGGCCCGTCAGCCTGGCTGCGACGACGTCCTCGGGCAGCTCCAGGCTCTCGGCGAGCTCCCCGACACCGAGGCCGAGCTCCACACCGTCGCGCAGCTCCTCGTCGGACTCCGGCGTCCAGGCGAAGCCCTGCGTCACCGCGGTGCGAGGGGTCTCCCCCGGCGGCGGGTCCTGTGCGACCGGCCGTGGGTCGGCGGCCGGACGCGGGTGCTCTGCGGCATCCTCGCCGGTGCGACCCATCGTGGTCCCGGCCACCGCACCGGTGACCCCGCGCAGGGCCGGCTCGTGGACGGCGAGCGGCTCGGCGGCCGTCGCGTCGAGCCGTTTGAGGGCGGCCAGGACCCGGTCGCGGTCGGTGGTCGGCCAGAACGGTGGCAACGACCGCTGGAGGAACCCGGCATAGCGCGCGGTGACCATCCGCGAGTCGAGGAAGGCCACGACGCCCCGGTCGTCGGCCCGGCGGATGAGGCGACCGGCGCCCTGGGCCAGCCGTAGCGCGGCATGCGTGGCGGACACGGCCATGAACCCGTTGCCACCCATCCGGGCGATGGCCTGCGAGCGCGCGGAGGACAGCGGGTCGTCGGGGCGCGGGAACGGGATGCGGTCGATGATGACGAGCTGGCAGGCCGACCCGGGCACGTCGACGCCCTGCCACAGCGTGAGGGTGCCGAACAGGCACGTCTTGGGGTCGCGTGCGAACTGCCGCACCAGCGTGGTGATCTGGTCCTCCCCCTGGCAGAGGAAGCCGATCTCGCCGTCGAAGCGCTCCCGCATCGCCTCGGTCGCATCCCGAGCCGCACGCATCGAGGAGAACAGGCCGAGCGTCCGGCCGCCGGAGGCCCGGACGAGGGCCTCGATCTCGTCGAGCGTCTGCTCGCTGATGCCGTCGCGGCCCGGGGCCGGGAGGTGCGCGGCGACGTAGGCGATGGCCTGCTGGGGGTAGTCGAACGGGCTGCCGACATCGAGGCCGCGCCACTCGGGCGCCCCCTCGCCGCGCAGCCCCATCGTCCCGGCCACTGCGTCGAACGTCCCGCCGAGCTCGAGCGTCGCAGACGTCATGACCACGGTGCGGTCACCGAACACCTTGTCGCGCAACAACATCGCCACACTCATCGGGGCGACCCGCAGGATCGAGCCGCGGCGGGGGTCGCGGCTCAGCCAGACGACGTCGAGGTCGCGCTCCTCGAGGATGCGTGAGGCATTCTCGAACACCTCCTCGACCGCGGCCTGGGCGACCTTGCGGGCACCGTCAGGTTCGACACCCTTCTCGGGCTTGAGCTCGCTCTGCACCTGCCGCGAGGTGTCACGCACCCGGGCCAGGGCAAGGGCGAGGGAGTCGGGGATGCCGCCCAGCTTGCCCTCGGGCAGCTCGTCGAGGACGCCGGCGAGGAAGTCCGCCGCGTCGTCGACGGTCTCGGCGGAGTCGGCCATCCGCCCGGCGCGCTTGGCCGCCGCACCGACCATCGGGCCGGTGAGCTCGTCGGTGATCGTCGAGGTGACCCTGTCGACGAGCTCGTGGCCCTCGTCCACCACCAGGACGTCGTGCTCGGGCAGCATCTGGCGGCCCTCGAAGGAGTCGATCGCCATGAACGAGTGGTTGGTGACGATGACGTCGCACTCCTTGGCCGCCTCCCGCGAGCGCTCGACGAAACAGTCGGCGAGCGCCGGGCACTTGCCGCCCAGGCACTCGTGGGCGCTGACGGACACCTGCCGCCAGGCCCGCTCGCTGACACCGGGGACGAGCTCGTCACGGTCTCCGGACTCGGTCGCGTCGGCCCACTCACGCAGCCGGACGACCTCCTGCCCGAGTCGCGAGGCGGCCTTGTCGACCTCTCCGACGCCGAACAGACCTTCCTCGTCGTCGGGGAAGCCGCCCTCGAGCTTGTGAGCGCAGAGGTAGTTGCGCCTCCCCTTGACCAGGCCGTAGGTCGGCTGGCGCCCGAGGATCGGCGTGATCGCCTCGGCCAGGCGGGGCATGTCCCGGTCGACGATCTGGGCCTGCAGCGCGAGCGTGGCGGTGGCGATGACCGCGGGCTTGCCGGTCTTCTGCGCGTGCATGACCGCGGGGACCAGGTAGGCGAGGGACTTGCCGGTGCCGGTGCCGGCCTGGACGAGCAGGTGCTCGTCCTTGTCGATCGCGTCCGCGACGGCGTGGGCCATCTCGATCTGGCCGGGGCGTTCGACTCCCCCGACTCCCTGGACGGCAGCGTGCAGGAGGTCGTCGAGGGAAGCCACCGAGACAGGGTATGCCGTGCCAGCCACCTCCGGAGCCCGGTGTCCCCAGGCCGCCACCGCGGCATACCGGCGGTCGTGCGGCGTGGGCAGCACGCCTGCGGGTGACAGGATGGTGACCGATGAGCACCGACCAGGCAGCCCCCGCCACCTCCTCCCTGCCTGACCTGCTGAAGGGCGCCGAGTCCGGCCCCGACGAGGCGTATGACGCGTTCACCACGTGGGCTACGGAGCGCGGACTCCCGTTGTACCCCCACCAGGACGAGGCGCTGATCGCCCTCCTCGGCGGGGAGAACGTCGTGCTGTCGACGCCGACCGGTTCGGGCAAGTCGCTGGTGGCGACGGGAGCGCACTTCGCCGCGCTCGCCGGTGACCGGGTGAGCTTCTACACCGCACCGATCAAGGCCCTGGTGAGTGAGAAGTTCTTCGCCCTGTGCGAGGTGTTCGGCGCGACCGAGGTGGGCATGCTGACCGGCGACGCCTCGGTGAACCCCGACGCCCCGATCATCTGCTGCACCGCGGAGATCCTGGCGAACATCGCGCTCCGCGAGGGCGACCAGGCCGATGTCGGACTGGTCATCATGGACGAGTTCCACTACTACGCCGAGCCCGACCGCGGCTGGGCGTGGCAGGTTCCGCTGCTCGAGCTGCCGCAGGCGCAGTTCCTGCTCATGTCGGCGACCCTGGGCGACATGAGCGAGCTGGCACAGGACCTCACCCGCCGCAACGGCCGGTCGACGGCGCTCGTGACTGGCACCGAGCGGCCGGTCCCGCTGAGCTTCTCGTGGGCGAGGACGTCGCTGCCCGAGACGATCGAGGAGCTGCTGACGACCCACCAGGCGCCGGTCTACATCGTCCACTTCACCCAGGTGTCGGCGCTCGAGCAGGCCCAGGCGCTCGTCGGGATGAAGTCGGTCCTCAAGGCAGACAAGGCGGCGATCGCCGAGCGGATCGGCGGGTTCCGCTTCACCGCTGGGTTCGGCAAGACCCTGTCCAGGCTGGTGCGGGCCGGGATCGGGGTCCACCACGCCGGCATGCTGCCGCGCTACCGACGGCTCGTGGAGCAGCTGGCCCAGGACGGCCTCCTCCGGGTCATCTGCGGCACCGACACCCTGGGTGTGGGCATCAACGTGCCGATCCGGACCGTGCTGTTCACCGGGCTGGTGAAGTTCGACGGGTCACGCCAGCGGGTGCTCAAGGCGCGCGAGTTCCACCAGATCGCGGGCCGGGCGGGCCGCGCGGGTTTCGACACGAGCGGCTCGGTCGTCGTGCAGGCCCCCGAGCACATCATCGAGAACGAGAAGTCCCTGGCCAAAGCCGGCGACGACCCCAAGAAGCGTCGCAAGGTCCAGCGGCGCAAGCCCGCCGACGGCGAGGTCTCGTGGACCGACCAGACCTACGACAAGCTGGTTGCCGGCGAACCCGAGGCGCTCGTGTCACGCATGCGGGTCGACCACTCGATGATCCTCAACCTCGTCCAGCGTCCCGGCGACCCTGTCGCTGCCCTCGCCCGCCTCCTGCGCGACAACCACGAGTCACCCCGCAACCAGGCCCGGCTGGCGCGCCGCGCCATCACCCTGGGTCGCAGCCTGCTCGACACCGGGGTGCTGCACCGCGTCGACCCGCCCGGCCGCGACGGACGCACCATCGCCGTGCGCGAGGAGCTCGCCGACAACTTCGCCCTCAACCAGACGCTGGCGCCGCTGGCCCTGGCCGCCCTCGACGTCCTGGACCCCGAGTCGCCGACGCACGCGCTCGACATCGTGTCGGTCATCGAGGCGATCCTCGACGACCCGCGCCAGATCCTCATGCAGCAGCAGTACAAGGCTCGCGGCGAGGCCGTCGGCGAGATGAAGGCCGACGGGGTCGAGTACGAGGAGCGGATGCAGCTGCTCGAGGAC
Organism: Pedococcus sp.; assembly: GCA_039916625.1. Classification (GTDB taxonomy): domain Bacteria; phylum Actinomycetota; class Actinomycetes; order Actinomycetales; family Dermatophilaceae; genus Pedococcus. Next base: position 3,583 of record JBDSKZ010000021.1, on the reverse strand, counting down.
GTGTCGTGGCCCAAGCCGTTGGCCGAGCTGCTCGACGCGACGTTCGAGATCTTCCGGCAGAGCCACCCGTGGGTGTCGGAGTCGGCACTGTCCCCCAAGGCGATCGTGCGCGACATGTACGAGCGCGCCATGACGTTCACCGAGTTCGTCGCCTACTACCAGCTCGCCCGCTCCGAGGGCCTGGTCCTTCGCTACCTCACCGACGCCTACCGCACGCTGCGCCAGACGGTGCCCGAGGTGCACCGCAGCGAGGCCTTCGGGGACCTGCACGAGTGGCTGGGAGAGACCGTCCGTCAGACGGACTCCTCGCTGCTCGACGAGTGGGAAGCGTTGACCGACCCGGACGCCAACGCCCGGCTCGACGAGCTCGAACGACTGGCCGCCCACGGCGGCACCCGCGCCAGTCGGCCGATCACGTTCAACGAGAAAGCTTTTCGCGTCATGGTGCGCAACGCCATGTTCCGTCGCGTCGAGCTCGCCTCGCGTGACCGGTTCAGGGACCTGGCCGCTCTCGAGGAGGCCGCCGCGGCAGTGCCCGAGCCGCCGCGCCACGCGATCATGGACGAGGCCGCGTGGGACGAGGCGCTGGGTGCCTACTACGCCGAGCACGACACGATCGGCACCGACGGCGCCGCCCGAGGCCCGGCGCTGCTGCACCTGTCCCCCGCGACCGGTCCGGCACCGGGCGAGAACGAGCCCGCAGGCGACCACCGGCTGTGGCTGGCCCGGCAGACGCTCGAGGACCCCGAGGGTGACCACGACTGGGTCATCGAGGCCACCGTGGACCTCGACGCCTCCGACGAGGCCGGCGAGCCCGTCGTCCTGACGACCGCCTTCCGCCGCCTCTGACCTTCGCCATGACCGGTGGACACCGTCCCGCCTGCGCGCCAAGGTCGGGGCATGCAGCCTGACGAGATCTGGGACCAGACCGCGGCCGACCTCTACGACAGCCCCGGCGAGGGGATGTGGTCCGAGGACGTCCTGCGCCCCACCGTCGACCACCTGGCCGCGCTGGCCGGGACCGGCGCCGTCCTGGAGCTGGCGATCGGCACGGGGCGCGTCGCCATACCCCTCGCGGAGCGGGGTGTTCCTGTGACCGGGATCGAGCTCTCCGAGCCCATGGTCGCCAAGCTGCACGAGAAGGTGGGGACTGACGCCATCCCCGTCGTCGTCGGCGACATGGCCACGACGCGGGTGCCCGGCCGGTTCTCGCTGGTCTACCTCGTCTTCAACACCATCTCCAACCTGCTCACCCAGACCGGGCAGGTCGAGTGCTTCCGCAACGCCGCCCGGCACCTCCTCCCCGGTGGCGCGTTCGTCATCGAGCTGTGGGTCCCGCAGCTGCGGCAGCTCCCGCCGGGAGCGCCCGCCGCCGTCTTCTCGAGCACCTCCGGGTACGTCGGGCTCGATGACTACGACGTCCTCAACCAGCAGGTCGTGTCGCACCACTTCCGGTACGGGCGCGGCCGCGAGGCCACCCACGCGACCAGCCCGCACCGCTACATCTGGCCGGCCGAGCTCGACCTGATGGGTCAGCTCGCAGGGTTCGAGCTCGAGAGCAGGTATGGCGACTGGGACCGGTCGGAGTTCACCGCGGACTCCCGCTCCCACGTGTCGGTCTACCGCCTGCGCGAGTCTTTGAAGGTTTGACCCTGCCCTGACCGGGTCCGGCGCTCAAAGACCGGGCTGGGAACGGGTCAGCAGCTCACGCAGGCTGGTCGCAGGCCGGCCGGTCAGGCGCTCGACCGCGTCACTGACTTGCTCGACCTCGCCCGCGGCGATCGCGGTGTAGGTCGAGACCCAGGCGTCGACCTGCCAGTCAGGAGCGCCGTAGGACGCCCGAGACGCATAGGCCTCGGGGATGGTCTGGTCGACGTACCGCGTGGGGGTGCCGGTCACGTCCGAGACCAGGGCTGCCACGGCGGCCAGGCCGAGCGCCTCGGGTCCGGTGAGGTCGTAGGTGACGCCCACATGGGCCCGGGGGTCGGCCAGGACCGCGGCGGCCGCTGCTGCGACGTCGTCGCGCACGACCGCGGCCACCCGGCCGTCACCGGCTGGACCGCGGATCGCGCCGTCGGTGGCCATGAGTGGCAGGAAGTCGGCGTAGAAGCTGTCCCGCAGGAAGGTGAAGACCATGCCGGACGCCCGGATCGCCTCTTCCGTCACCCAGTGGTCACGGCCGAGCGTGAAGGTGCAGTCCGCGGCCGCGCCCTGGAAGGACGTGTAGACGACCTGGCGGACCCCGGCGGCCGTCGCGGCATCCACGAACGCCCGGTGCTGCCGCAGCCGGTCGACGTCCTCGGCCGCCGAGACCATGAACAACGTGTCGATCCCTGCGAGCGACTCGCGGACCTCGGGGGTGTCCGCGTACTCGACGCGACGCACCCGGGCACCCGCCACCGATGGCGCGGCCTCGGGTCGGCGAGCCAGCAGCACCAGCCGGTCACCGTGGTCGTCGTGGTCGGCGAGGCGCCGCGCCACGGCGCCGCCGAGGGCGCCGGTCACGCCGGTGAGCCCGATGGTGCCCGGGGGCGCGGCATCGGGAGCAGGCGGCATACGGCCGGGGCTCCTAGGCGGCGAAGTCGGCGAGCTCGGACGCGAGCTCGGGGTGGACCCGCGCCTTGACGTGCGTGCCCTTCTCGGTGTGCTCGCTGGAGAGCACCTCGGCCTCCTCGTGCAGCCGGCTGACGAGGTCACCTCGCTCGTAGGGCAGCAGCACCTCTACGTCGATGTCGGGCCGCGGCAGCTCGTCGGCGATGAGCGCACGCAGCTCGGCGAGACCGGCACCGGTGCGGGCCGACACGACGATGCAGTGCTTCTCGTGACGGCGGATCCGGTCGATCACCTCGGGGTCGGCGGCGTCCGCCTTGTTGACGACGATGACCTCCTTGACATCCGCGGCATCGACGTCGGCCAGGACCGCACGCACGGCGCTGATCTGTCCTTCTGGGTCGGGGTGCGACCCGTCGACGACGTGCAGCAGGAGGTCGGCGTCGGCGACCTCCTCCAGCGTCGAGCGGAACGCCTCGACGAGCTGGGTCGGCAGCTGGCGGACGAAGCCCACCGTGTCGGCGAGGGTGTAGAGGCGGCCGTCCTCGGTCTCCGCGCGGCGCACGGTCGGGTCGAGGGTGGCGAAGAGCTGGTTCTCGACGAGCACACCCGCGCCGGTGAGGCGGTTGAGCAGCGAGGACTTGCCCGCGTTGGTGTAGCCGGCGATGGCGACGCTGGACACCTCGTGCGTCTTGCGGCTGAGGCGGCGGGTGTCGCGGCTGGTCTTCATCTCCTTGATCTCGCGGCGCAGCTTGGCCATCCGCGTGTTGATCCGGCGACGGTCCAGCTCGATCTTGGTCTCACCCGGGCCACGTGAGCCCATGCCCTGACCTCCGGCAGCCTGGCCACCAGCCTGGCGGGACATCGACTCACCCCAGCCACGCAGGCGCGGCAGGAGGTACTGCAGCTGGGCCAGCTCGACCTGCGCCTTGCCCTCCTTGGACTTCGCGTGCTGGGCGAAGATGTCGAGGATCAGGGCGGTGCGGTCGATGACCTTGACCTTGACGACGTCCTCGAGGGCTCGCCGCTGGCT
>JBDSKZ010000020.1:0-13155 GCA_039916625.1 Pedococcus sp. | reverse complement strand
CCGCGAGGCCGCGCTCGGCGTTGTCGATGGCGAGCAGCGAGTGGCCGAAGGCCGAGCCGATGTTGCGCTGCATGGAGGAGTCGGTCAGGTCGCGCTGCAGACGGCTGTTGACCAGGGTCGAGCCGAGCACGTCGAACAGGGCGTTGCTGACCTCGAGGTTGGCCTCGGCGTTCTCGAAGCGGATCGGGTTGACCTTGTGGGGCATCGTCGACGAACCGACGGTGCCCTGGCCGCGCACCTGGGCGAAGTAGCCCAGCGAGATGTAGGTCCACACGTCGGTGCAGAGGTTGTGCAGGATGCGGTTGAAGCGCGCCAGGTCGGCGTAGAGCTCGGCCTGCCAGTCGTGGCTCTCGATCTGGGTCGTCAGCGGGTTCCACTCCAGCCCGAGGGACTCGACGAACCCGCGGCTCAGCTGCGGCCAGTCGGCCTCGGGCACGGCGGCGAGGTGCGCGCCATACGTGCCGGTCGCACCGTTGAGCTTGCCGAGGTAGTCGGCTCCCTCGACACGGCGCAGCTGGCGGCCGAGGCGGTGGGCCAGCACCGCGAGCTCCTTGCCCATGGTCGTCGGCGTCGCCGGCTGGCCGTGGGTGTGAGCGAGCAGGGGCACGTCGCGCAGGTCGGAGGCCATCGTCGCGACGGCCTCGACGAACCGGCTCGCCCGCGGCAGCCAGACCTGCCGGACCGCGCCCTGCACCATCAGGGCGTAGGACAGGTTGTTGATGTCCTCGCTGGTGCAGCAGAAGTGGATCAGCTCGGCGAGACCGGCGTCCTCTTCGGCGGGGGCGATCGCGGTGAGTCGGCGCTTGAGGAAGTACTCGACCGCCTTGACGTCGTGCAGCGTCTCGCGCTCGACCGTCGCGAGCTCCTCGATCTCGGCGGCGCCGAAGTCCGGGGCGACCTGCCGCAGCTCGGCCTGCTCGTGGCCGGTCAGCGCGCGGACGCCGGGGACGACCTGGTGGGTGGTCAGCCAGATCAGCCACTCGACCTCGACCTGGATGCGGGCCCGGTTGAGGGCCGGCTCGGACAGGTGGTCGACCAACGGCGCGACGACGCCGCGGTAGCGACCGTCGAGGGATCCGAGGGCGATGGAGGGGGTCGCGTCAGCAAGCGAAGCCATGGCCGAAGTCTCCCAGAGAGAACGTGCCCTCCTGCACACCGGTCCAGCCGAGCGGCGGCGCGCACCGCGGCATACGGTGGATCGCATGCGCTACACCACTCTCGGATCCAGCGGCACCGTCGTCTCCACGCACTGCCTCGGCACGATGACCTTCGGGGCGGAGGCCGACGAAGCCACCTCGGGCGCCATCACCGAGGCGTTCGTCGAGGCGGGCGGCACCTTCCTCGACACCGCAGACGTCTACTCCTCCGGCGTCTCGGAGCAGATCATCGGCCGCTGGCTCAAGGCCCACCCCGAGGATGCCAAGAACCTCGTCATCGCCACCAAGGGTCGTTTCCCGATGGGAGGGGGCCACAACGACGTCGGCCTCTCACGTCGCCACCTGCGCCAGGCCCTCGACGCCTCGCTGACCCGCCTCGGCGTCGACCACCTCGACCTGTACCAGATGCACGCCTGGGACGCGGTGACCCCGCTGGAGGAGACGCTGCGCTTCCTCGACGATGCCGTGAGCGACGGCAAGATCTCCTACTACGGGTTCTCGAACTACCTCGGCTACCAGGTGACCAAGGCCGTGCACACCGCGCGTGAGCACGGCTGGACGGCGCCGGTGACGCTGCAGCCGCAGTACAACCTGCTCGTCCGGGACATCGAGCACGAGGTGGTGCCGGCCTGCCTCGACGGTGGCCTCGGGCTGCTGCCGTGGTCGCCGCTGGCGGGTGGCTGGCTGACCGGCAAGTACCAGCGCGACGCCACCCCCACCGGGGAGTCGCGCCTGGGCGAGGACCCGGAGCGCGGCATGGAGGCCTACGGCCCGCGCAACAGCCAGGAGCGCACCTGGGCCGTCATCGACGCCGTCGGCGACGTGGCAACCGAGCAGGGCGTGTCCTCGGCGCAGGTCGCGCTCGCGTGGGTCGGCGCGCAGCCGGCGGTCACCTCGGTGATCCTCGGCGCCCGCAACATCACCCAGCTCACCGACAACCTCGCGGCCGCCGACCTCGACCTCACCGCCGAGCAGCTCGACCGGCTCAGCGAGGTCAGCGCCCCGCAGCTGGACGACTACCCGTATGGCGCCGCCGGTGTCAGCCAGCGCCACCGCTCCCTCACCGGGTGAGCCCGGTCGCGCAGGGACCTCCCTGCCCGAACGGTGCCCCCGCCGCACTGACCAGGCAGGGAAGTCCCACCGGGAGTCGTCGCGCCACCCACCCCCATACCGGTGTGACATGGGGCCGCCCCTCGGGCCACGGGCCAGCCATGGCGTCCTTCAGCGGGTCTGGCGGTTGGCCAGGACCCGGCGGACGTGCTCGACCACACCCTCGGCCGCTGCGGTGATCTCGGCGTAGGTCTGGTCGAAGGAGCTGTCGTCGCCGAACCAGGGGTCGTCCATGTCGAGGTCGTCCCGGTCCGCGGAGACCGGGTCGAACGAGCGGAGCATCCGGACCTTGGCGCGCTGCTCGTCGGTGTGGGCCAGGCTCGCCAGCTCGCGCAGGTGGCCGGCGTCGGCAGCGAGCACGAGGTCGACCTCGTCGAACCACGACCGTTCGAACTTGCGGGCCACGTGGTCGCTCCCCCCGAGGTCGTCGTGGCCGTTGCGTGCCAGCACCGCCAGGGTGCGCGGGTCGGCTCGGTTGCCGACCTCCCAGGAGTGCGTGCCCGCAGAGTCGACAGCGACCTGGTCCTCCAGGCCCGCGTCGGCGAAACGTTCGCGCAGGAGGAACTCACCCATGGGGGACCGGCAGATGTTGCCGGTGCATACCACGGTCACTCGGTAGGGCGGCTTCGCACTCATGGGCCCATTCAACAGCCCCGACCGCGGATGGTGCTCGCCTGGTCGTGGTTAGGGTCTTGGGTATGCCCCGCCCGCTCGTCCTCGTGCCCGCACGTTGGGCCGGGGTCGTGGAGGGACGCGAGCGCCCCGGCGTCTTCGCGCCGCGCACCCTGGTCGACGCGATCACCCGCGCGGGGGGCGAGCCGGTGCTGGCCTGGCCCGACACCGTCGAGCGGGCGCGCGAGCTCGTGGCGCGAGCGGATGCGGTGGTGCTGCAGGGCGGCGACGACCTCGACCTGAGGCCGTTCGGCGTCCCGGACGTGCACCCGCGCGAGTCCTACCCGCCGGCGGAGCAGGATGCGGCCGACGTGGCGGTGACCCGGGCCGCGGTCGAGGCGGGGTTGCCCGTGCTCGCCATCTGTCGCGGGATGCAGGTGCTCAACATCGTCCTCGGTGGGACGATCCACCAGCACTACGAGCAGACCTCGGTCGCCCACGCCGACAACCCGCACGACGTCGACGTCGTCCCGGGGACACTGCTCGAGAAGGTGATGGGTCGGGGTCGTGGCGGGGGTGTGCGGCTCGCTGGCTGGTCCAACCACCACCAGGCCTGTGACCGGCTGGCCGACGGCTACCTGCTGTCAGCCACGACCCCCGACGGCTGTGTGGAGGCGATGGAGTCGGCCGACTCCCGGGTCCTCGCGGTGCAGTGGCACCCGGAGGTGGACGCTGCGACCGTGCCCCACCAGCAGGCGCTGTTCGACTGGGTGGTCGGCGCCGTTGGCCACGGTGCGGTGCACGCTGGCACCCCCGGCGGGGCTCAGTCCGGGTAGCCCACCGGGTTGTCGCGCTGCCAGCGCCACTGGTCGGCGCACATGTCCTCGATGGTGCGGGTGGCCTTCCAGCCCAGCTCCGCCTCCGCCCTGGACGGGTCGGCGTACGACGCCGCGATGTCGCCTGCGCGACGTCCCACGACCTCGTGCGGGAGCTCGTGGCCGCAGGCGTGCTCGAACGCGTGCAGCACCTCCAGGACGCTCGTCCCGTGTCCGGTGCCGAGGTTCCACGTCGAGACGACCTCGTCGGTGGTGCCGAGCCTGGTCAGGGCGGCGAGGTGGCCGGCAGCGAGGTCCTCGACGTGGATGTAGTCGCGCAGCGCGGTGCCGTCGGGGGTCGGGTAGTCGTCACCGAAGACGTTGAGCTTTTCGCGGGTGCCGACCGCGACCTGGGCGATGAACGGCATGAGGTTGTTGGGGATGCCGTTCGGGTCCTCGCCGATGGTGCCGGAGGGGTGGGCGCCGACCGGGTTGAAGTAGCGCAGCAGCGCGATCCGCCAGCGGTCGTCGGTGCGGGCGACATCGCGCAGCACCTGCTCGATCATCACCTTGGTCCAGCCGTAGGGGTTGGTCGCGGAGGTGGGGAACTCCTCCTTCATCGGGACCGGCGCCTCTTCGCCGTACACGGTCGCGGAGGAGGAGAAGACGAGCCTGAAGCAGCCGTGCCGCTGCATCGCCCGGACGAGCGCGAACGTCGAGTCGAGGTTGTTCTGGTAGTACTCCAACGGCACCTCGACGCTCTCGCCCACGGCCTTGAAGCCCGCGAAGTGCACGACCGCCTCGAACTTGCGCTCGGCGAACAGGTTCTCGGTCTTGTCTCGGTCGGTCAGGTCGAACGCGTGCACCTCCAGCGGGCCACCGATGAGGGCCTCGAGCCGTGGCACGACCGTCGGCTTGGAGTTGGCGAAGCTGTCGATGACCACGACCTCGTGCCCGGCCGCAGCAAGCTGGACGACGGTGTGGGATCCGATGTAGCCGGCACCGCCGGTGACCAAGACGCGCATGACCTCACCGTATTGCCTGCCGCTGGCTCCCGGCCACGAGCACCCGAGGGGTGGGCCGAGTGGGGACAAGAGCCAGCGGTCGAGGGTCGTCGCGTGTCGCCGCCACGCTCACTGTGGTCAGCTGCCGTCGTCACGACCAGGTCCCGACGACTCGCAGTGATCACTGTGAACGGTTCGCAGCCTCCCGTCAGCGAGGCGGCAGGCTGCGCGAGCGCCCGCGGAACTCTGCGACGAGGGCCTCGTCACTCGCTCGCGTCACGGTGACGTCAGTGATCCCGCTGCGCCCGTATGCCGCCCGCTGGCGGGCCTCCGCGCGGAGCACGTCCCCACGATGGGCGGCCGCGACGAAGCTGATGTCCGCCCCGGCGGCGACGGTGCGGAGGCCACGGCTGTTGCAGGCCAACGCGAACGCGGAGTCAGCCAGGGTGAAGACGAAGCCGCCGTGCGCGATGCCGTGGCCGTTCACCATGGCGTCGGTGACAGCCATCCGCACCACCGCATGGTCGACCGCGAGGACCTCCACGCTCATGCCGAGGTCACGAGAGGCCCGGTCGTCGTCCCACATGGCCCTGACGTGCTTGAGGTCGTCGGTCATGGGGCCATCGTCGCAAACCCACGCCTGGGCTGCGCCGGTGCCCGAGGTGGCGGACGGACCGAACGGCGCGCCTACGATGACGTCATGACCACGGCACCGGCGACCACGCAGTCCAACGAGCCCTACGAAGGCCACGACGGCACCCCCCACCCCCTCGTCGCGAAGCACGCGGACGTCCTCGCGCAGGCCACCGCCGCGCTCGCCGCCCGCTCCTACTACTCGCGGTACCCCGAGTCCCCGTCCCCCCGCGTCTACGGTGAGTCGGCCGCGCAGGACGGCCAGGCGGCATACGAGAGCTTGCTGGACAAGGCGTTCGGCGCCCTCGGCGCCGTGGCCACCGATGGCACGTGGACGGGCGAGGAGATCTCGCCGTACGGCCCGGCCCTGGGGATCACCTACCCGCACCTCGACGTCGACGCGGCCATCGACGCCGCCGAACAGGCGCTCACGCAGTGGCGTGACGCCGGCGCCCGCACCCGGGCAGCCGTGTGCGTCGAGATCATCGAGGGCATCAACCGCCGCTCGTTCGAGATCGCGCACTGCGTCATGCACACGACCGGGCAGCCGTTCGTCATGGCGTTCCAGGCCGCCGGTCCCCACGCCCAGGACCGCGCGCTCGAGGCCGTCGTCGCCGGCCTGGTCGAGCAGGAGCGTGTGCCGGCCTCGGTCGTCTGGGAGAAGCCGGGCAAGGACCGCCAGGGCAACCCGGCGCCCCTGCGGATGCAGAAGGACTACCGCGTCGTGCCGCGCGGGCTCGCGCTCGTCATCGGCTGCAACACCTTCCCGACGTGGAACGGCTACCCGGGGATGTTCGCGTCGCTGGTCACCGGCAACCCCATCATCGTCAAGCCGCACCCCCGCGCGGTGCTGCCGCTCGCGATCTCTGTGGCGGTCGCCCGCGAGGTGCTGGCCGCGGCCGGGTTCAGCCCCGACCTGGTGCAGCTCGCCCCCGAGGCGGAGGGTGAGGGTCTGGCGAAGGTCCTCGCCGAGCGTGACGAGGTCCGCATCATCGACTACACCGGGGGCCCGACCTTCGGTGCCTGGCTCGAGGAGGCCGGCGCCGCGAGCGGCAAGCTGGTCTACACCGAGAAGGCCGGCGTGAACTCGATCGTCGTCGACTCGACGGACGACCTGCGCGGAGTCCTGGGCAACCTGGCCTTCTCGCTCACCCTCTACTCCGGCCAGATGTGCACCGCCCCGCAGAACATCTTCGTCCCGCGCGACGGCATCGTCACCGACGAGGGTCCGGTGTCCTTCGAGGACTTCGGGACCAGGCTCGCGGCCGCCGTCGGCAAGCTCACCGGTGACGACGCCAGGGCCGTCGAGCTGCTCGGCGCCACCGTCAACGACGGAGTGCGTGCCAACGCCGGAGGCATCGCCACCCTCGCCGAGGAAGCCGGCGGCAGCGTGGTCCTGGACTCCCGAGCCGTCCCGCACCCGACCTGGCCCGACGCTGTCGTCCGCGCCCCGGGGCTGGTCAGCCTCGACGCCAGCCGTGAGGACGTCTACACCCAGGAGTGCTTCGGCCCGGTGAGCTTCCTCATCGGCACCGCGGGGACCGACCAGTCCCTGGCCCAGCTCCGCGACACGGCCCGCGAGCACGGCGCGATGACCGCCGCCGTGTACTCGACCGACGAGGACGTCCTCGAGGCCGCTCGCGAGGCAGCCGCCGATGCCGGGGTGGCCCTGTCGGAGAACCTCACCGGTCAGGTGTTCGTCAACCAGACTGCGGCCTTCTCCGACTTCCACGGCACGGGCGCCAACCCGGCTGCCAACGCCGCGTACACCGACGCCGCGTTCGTGGCCAACCGGTTCCGGGTGGTCACCAGCCGACGGCACGTCTAGTTCGTCGAGCTCGGACCATCTGGCACGATCGAGCCATGAACTTCCTCATCAAGGCCGCGGTCAACGCGATCGCCCTCTGGGTGGCTGCGTGGCTGCTCCCCGGCATCGGCTTCGGCGACGGCAAGTTCGGGTCGAAGTTCGCGACGGTGCTGCTCGTGGCCGTCGTCTTCGGGGTCGTCAACGCCGTCGTCAAGCCCATCGCCAAGTTCCTGAGCTTCCCGGTGATCATCCTGACGCTGGGGTTGTTCACGTTCATCGTCAACGCGTTCATGCTGCAGCTCACCGAGTGGATCGCCGATCCCCTCGGCCTCAGCTTCACCATCAACCACTTCTTCTGGGACGCGGTCCTCGGCGCCCTCGTGGTCACCATCGTCTCGATGGTCCTCAACTGGGTCCTCCCCGACGGCGACGGCGACTGACGGAGCCTGTCCGAGCCACGAGGCGAGGCCGCCTCCCTGACGGGATGCGGCCTCGCGACGTGAACGGACCCGCCACCTGCCCCTGCACGGAAGTGGTCTGCGGGTCGCCGGTGCCATCCGTCCCCCCGGAGGACGTCACCGACGCATACTGTGCCAGCACGAAGACCTCAGTGCCACCCGACAGGCTCTTCCCCGAGCGCCGCCCAATATCATGTCGACCATGAGCGACACGGCCCGTGACACCGAAGTCCAGCTTCGCAGCGCCCTCGACCAGGTGCCCGCGTACGTCCCCGGGAAGCCCGCATCGGCACCGGACGGTGTGGCGGCATACAAGGTGTCCTCGAACGAGAATCCCTTCCCGCCCCTGCCATCGGTGCTCGCGGTCATCACCGAGGCAGCCGGCAACGTGAACCGCTACCCCGACATGGCCGTCACCGCCCTGACCGACGCCCTCGCGAGGGCTCTCGGCGTACCGGTCGAACACCTCGCCACCGGGACGGGCTCGGTCGGCGTCCTCGGACAGGTCATCGCGGCCACCTGCGACGCGGGCGACGAGGTGGTCCACGCGTGGCGGTCCTTCGAGGCGTACCCGATCGTCACGGCGCTCGCCGGCGCCACCTCCGTCAGGGTCGGCCTCGACGACCACGAGCGCCACCGGCTCGACGCCATGCACGCCGCGATCACCGACCGCACCAAGGTCGTCATCGTCTGCACGCCCAACAACCCGACCGGTCCGATGGTGACGCACACCGAGCTCGAGCGCTTCCTCGACCGGGTGCCGTCACGGGTGCTCGTCGTCATCGACGAGGCGTACGTCGAGTTCGTCACCGGCGAGGACGCCCCGCGCTCCCTCGAGCTGTACCGGGACCGCCCCAACGTCATGGTGCTGCGCACCTTCTCCAAGGCCTACGGCCTCGCCGGGCTCCGCGTCGGGTATGCGGTGGCGCACCCGCCCGTGGCCGCTGCCCTGCGCAAGACCGCGACGCCGTTCGGTGTGAACTCGATCGCGCAGGCTGCGGCGGTCGCGTCGCTCGAGGCGTTCGACGAGCTCAAGGAGCGCGTCGACCAGCTCGTCGCAGAGCGGTCCCGCGTCGTCGGGGCGCTGCGCGGTCAGGGCTGGTTCATCGCCGACACCGAGGCCAACTTCGTGTGGTTCGGCCTGGGAGGCCGCTCGGGGGACTTCGCCGCTGCTGCCCAGGCCGCGGGCCTCACCCTGCGCCAGTACGGCGCCGACGGGGTCCGCGCCACCATCGGCGAGCCGGCGGCGAACGACGTGCTGATCCGCGTCGCCGGGGAGTTCCTCGCCGAGCACCCGGCCGAGCACCCGGCCGAGCACCCGGCCGAGCACGCGGCCGGCTGACACCCAAACGGTCGCAAATGGTGTCTTGACGTCCCTGACCGGCAGACTTGGGACAACCTTTACCTTTCAGGTGGGGGCAACTCGGCGCGCGCTGGGTGAAACTGACCCGAATCGCCCACCGCAGGGGGGCGCCGGAGGGAAAGGGAATCCCACGTGACCGCACGACGCACGCCGCGCCGCGGACTCACGATCGTTGCAGGGATCGCTGTGGCAGGGGTGGTCGCAGCAACTGTTGCGCCCATCGCCTCAGCTGAGCCAGGCGGCACCGTGAGCAAGGCACCCTCGGCCAAGGCCGAGAAGAACCCGGTCAAGAAGACCGCGAAGAAGGACAAGCTCGGCCAGCACGACCGGGCCCTGCTCGACACCGCGCAGCAGAAGGGGACCAAGCGCGTCACCCTGATGCTCGCGACCGAGAAGGGCGCCACCAAGGACGTCGTCAAGGCGGTCAAGGCTTCTGGTGGCTTTACCGGGATGGTCAACGACCGCATCGGGTACGTCCGGGCCAGTGTGCCGACGGGCAAGGTCGACAAGGTGGCCAGCGCCCTCAAGGTGATCGCCGTCGACCTCGACGAGTCCATCCCCATGCCCAACCCCGCAGTCGAGAGCTCGAAGGCGAGTGCCAGCGCAGCGGTCACCGCACCAGGCAAGGGCACCCCTGACTCCAACCCGTACATGCCCACGCGCGACCAGGGTTCGGTCGACTTCAAGAAGAAGAACCCGGCCTGGGACGGTCGGGGCGTGACCATCGGCATCCTCGACTCGGGTGTCGACCTCGACCACCCGGCCCTGAAGACCACCTCTACCGGTCAGCGCAAGATCGTCGACTGGGTCACCGCCACCGACCCCGTCTTCGACGGCGACGCCACCTGGCGCGCCATGATCACCCAGGTGACGGCGACCCCGACGTTCACCTACGCGGGCGGCACCTGGACGGCCCCGGCGGCAGGCAGCTACTCGGTCAGCCGGTTCTCCGAGAGCATCACGGCGGGTAGCGAGCCCGGCGGAGACGTCAACCGCGACGGTGACACCACCGACCGGTTCGGCGTCCTCTACGACTACGCCACCAACAACATCTGGGTCGACGCCAACCAGGACCAGACCTTCTCGGCCGACGAGATGATGCGCCCCTACCAGGAGCGCTACGACGTCCACTACTTCGGTACCGACAACCCCAGCACTGCGGTCGTCGAGCGGATGCCGTTCACCGTCGAGTTCCGCAAGGACGTCAGCCTGGCGCCCTACCAGGACCCGAACCTGCCCGCGACGGCCGACTTCGTGAACATCGGCATCGTCGAGGACGCGCACGGCTCCCACGTCGCTGGGATCGCCTCGGCCCACAGCCTGTTCGGCGGCAAGATGGACGGCGAGGCGCCCGGCGCCAAGATCGTCTCCTCGCGCGCCTGCAGCTGGGGTGGCGGGTGCACCGCAGCCGCGCTGACCGACGGCATGGTCGACCTCGTCGCCAACCGCCACGTCGACGTCGTCAACATGTCGATCGGCGGGCTACCGGCCCTCAACGACGGCAACAACGCCCGGTCCGCGCTCTACAACCGGCTCATCGACGAGTACGGCGTGCAGCTGTTCATCTCGGCGGGCAACAGCGGCTCGGGCATCAACACGATCGGCGACCCGTCCGTGGCCACCGACGTGGTGAGTGTGGCCTCCTCGATCACCAAGGAGACCTGGCTGGCCAACTACGGCTCCACCGTCTCGACCCCGCTGACCCTGCACAACTACTCCTCGCGCGGTCCGCGTGAGGACGGCGGGTTCAAGCCGAACATCATGGCCGCGGGCTCCGCGATCTCGACCGTGCCCCGGTGGCTGGAACACGCTCCCGTCGCAGAGACCGGCTACACGCTGCCGGTCGGCTACGCCATGTTCAACGGCACGTCGATGGCCTCTCCGCAGGCCGCTGGTGGCGCTGCCCTGCTGCTCTCCGCCTCCTTCGCAACGGGCACCGACACCACCCCGGCGCAGCTGCGCAACTCGCTCTACACCTCGGCGAAGTTCGTCAAGGGTCTCGAGGCCATCGGCCAGGGCACCGGACAGATGGACGTCCCCGGTGCCTGGACGTTGCTCAGGAAGCGGCCGGCAACGCAGAACTACACCGTCTCTGCGCCGGTCTGCACCCCGATCTCGGACTTCCTCGCGACGCCCGACGTCGGCACCGGGGTCTACAACCGGTGCGGCAGCAACGAGGGCGGCCAGGTCTCGGGGGTGTCCAAGACCTACACGGTCTCGGCGACGCGCACGAGCGGGCGTTCCGGCCCGGCCCTTCACCAGCTGCGGCTGGTCGGCAACGACGGCACGTTCTCGCTCCCGGTGACCAAGGCCAGGATGACCAAGGGCAGCATGATCAGCATCCCGGTCGTGGCCAGGACGACGGCACAGGGTGCGCACTCGGCGATCCTGGAGATCGACGACCCGGCGACGCCGGTGGTCGACCACCGCGTGCTCGTCACGGTGGTGCTCGCCAAGGAGCTCGTGAAGTCCTCGTCGTACTCGGCGACGACCAGCGACAAGGTGGGCCGCAACCTCACCAAGAAGCTCTTCGTCAACGTCCCTGCAGGCACCAAGGCCCTCCAGGTCAACCTCGGCGGCATCGCGACCAGGAGCCAGGTCCGCTTCATCGCGATCAACCCGTACGGCCTCCCGGTCGAGTCGTCGTCGTCACTGGTGTGCTTCACGAACTTCAGTGACCCGTCGTCGTGCAAGCCCACGTCGCGCAGCTACGCCAACCCGCTGCCCGGCATCTGGGAGTTCGAGGTCGAGGCCCGGCGCACGTCGCCGTTCCTGGACAACCCGTTCCGCCTGACGGCTGCCGCGCAGGGGGTCATGGTCGACCCGGAGACCCAGACCATCCCGGCGGTCCAGGCCGACACGGCGACCCCGGTCAGCTGGAAGGTCACCAACACCTTCGGCGCGGTCACGGTCACGCCGAAGGGTGGCTCGTTGGGCAGCTCCTCGTCCGACCGCAAGACCATCACCGACGGCGCGGTCCAGACGTTCGAGGTGGTCGTGCCTGCTGGTGCGGAACGCCTCGACGTGGCCATCGGCAACACCTCCGACCTGGGGGCCGACCTCGACCTGTACGTCTACGACGAGAACGGTGACGAGGTGGGGTCCTCGGCTGACGGTGACTCCGAGGAGTCGACGAGCATCGCCAACCCGGCTCCGGGGACCTACACGGTCGAGGTCGACGGCTACGCGGTGCCTGCGGGCTCCACGCAGTACGACTACCTCGACGTGTTCTTCGCCTCGGGCCTGGGCTCGCTCGACGTGGCGAGCACCCCGATCGACCTGCCGGCCGGCGGGTCGGCGACCGTGACCGGCGAGGTCACTGCGCAGGAGGCTCCGGCCTCGGGCCGCAAGCTGTTCGGCGAGATGAACGTCGTCTCCTCCGAGGGCGCGGTGCTCGGCACCGGGTCCGTGGTGATCGGCGACGTCAGGCAGTAGTCGGCAGTACCGAGGCGCCAGCCTCGAACACAGGACCCCGCGGGCACCTTGCCCGCGGGGTCCCGTGCGTCCGGTCAGCTGGGGACGACATTCTGCACGGCGAAGGGCAGGCCCTGCTGGCAGGTCGTGGCCACCGTGTCGATCCTGGCCCCACGCACGGTCACCTGCTGTCCCGCCTCGATGCCGGCGATGTTGCCGATCAGCTGCCACGGGCCGTCGGGACTGGCGGGGTCGGTGGTCAGCAGGAGACAGCCGTTCTCGACACCGGCGGAGACGGTCCCGGTGACCGTCACGAGCTTGCCCCGGCCAGGCAGCGTGGGGTCCTCGGGCACGGTCGAGGTCGTCGTGGTCGCCGTCGTGCTCACCGGCGTGGAGGGGGTCGCGCCACCTGTGCTGCCTGACGTGCTCGACCCGGTCGTGCCGCCACCGGTGCCGCACGCACCCAGCAGGACGACGGCGGACAGGGCCACGAGTCGGCGTTGGGGTCTCATCCACCCATCCTCACCCCGCCTTCGCGGGAGGGCAATGCCCCCTTGGTCCCCCTCCGGCCCGGCGCCGCGCCATACCCCGCTGGTCGCGGGAGGCGGCCCACGACAGACTGGGGGCATGGTCGACACCTGGCTCCCCGCCTACCTCCCCAGCCCTGACCGCTACGGCCCGATGCCCTACCGCAAGGTGGGTCAGAGTGGCCTTCACCTGCCCGCCGTCTCGCTCGGCATGTGGCACAACTTCGGTGACGACAAGCCGTTCGACGTGCAGCG
>JBDSKZ010000019.1:0-8723 GCA_039916625.1 Pedococcus sp. | reverse complement strand
GCCGACCAGATCGCGAATCCCCTTGCCCGCCGGGAAGCTTCGGGGACGTAGCGATATGGCTCCCGACCGGCGCCGGGCACGACGTACGGCGCCTCCCACGACATCGCGGCGACGTGGGCCACAGGGTCACGGGTCGCGACGAACGCAGAGTCGTAGGGCACGTTGAGCCACTTGTGGCAGTCCGTCGCCCACGAGTCGGCGCGCGCGACGCCCCCGACCAGCGGTCGCAACCGGTCGCTCGCCCCCGCCCAGAGGCCGAAGGCACCGTCGACGTGCAGCCAACCGCCGAAGGATGCACAGAGGTCGGCGAGGTCGTCGAACGGGTCGAAGGCACCGGTGTTGACGTTGCCCGCCTGGGCGCACACGATCACCGGCCCACCGTCGCGGCGCAGCACCTGCTCGAGGGCCCCGGGTCGCATCCGACCCTGGTCGTCGCTCTCGGCGACGTCAGGGCGACTGCCGAGCCCCGCGAACCGCAGCGCCTGCGGCACTGTCGCGTGGACCTGCCCACCGACGACCACCTGGACTCGCGGAGCGCCCTGGAGACCATCGGCCTCGACGTCCCACCCGACCCGGTCCAGCACGGCGTGCCGAGCGGTGGCGAGCGCCGTGAAGTTGGCCATCTGCGCACCGGTGGGGAATCCGAACGACGCCTCCGTGGGCAGTCCGAGGAGGTCCAGGAGCCAGCCACCCGTCACCTCCTCGACCGCGGCAGCAGCCGGGGACATCACCTCCAGGCCAGCGACCTGGTCCCACGCGACCGTCAGCCAGTCCGCAGCCATCGCGGCCTCGAGGGTGCCGCCGACGACGTACCCGAAGTAGCGCGGACCGCTCGAGGCGACCAGGCCCGGTCCGGCGGCGACGACGAGGCGCTGCACCACGTCTGCCGGCTCACTCCCGTGCGCCGGCATCGAGCCACCGAAGGCCGCCTGTAGGTCCTGGCCCGCGACTTCCTGGCCCGCGACTTCCTGGCCAGTGACACCCTGGCCCGTGACGTCGGTGGTCGCCCCGACGCGGCGCTCACGCAGTCCGTCGAGGTGGGCGCGGGCAGCGGCGCTCGCCGCCGCAAGGGCCGGGTGGCCCTCCAGGTCCTCCACGTTCGGCAGGCTACGCCCGACGGCGGCTCAGGAGAAGGTGCGCCCCGTAAGGCGTTCCTAGGCGTCGACGTACTTGGCACGGGTCTGGGCGACCACGTCCTCGGGCAGGTCCGGCGGCGCCTCGCCCGATGCCCGGTCCCAGCCGCTGGCCGACGAGGTCAGCCAGTCACGGACGTACTGCTTGTCGTAGGACGGCTGTGGGTGGCCTGGCTCCCAGAGCTCGGCAGGCCAGAACCTCGACGAGTCGGGGGTGAGCACCTCGTCGGCAAGGACGACCGCGTCGCCATCCAGGCCGAACTCGACCTTGGTGTCGGCAATGAGGATGCCGCGCTCGGCAGCGATCTCGTTGCCCCGCACGAGGATCGCGACGGTCAGGTCGCGCACCCGCGACGCGAGAGTGGCGCCGATCTCGGTCTCCACGGCGGCATACGGCATGGGCTGGTCGTGCTCGCCCATCGGCGCCTTGGTGGACGGGGTGAAGACCGGCTCGGGCAGGCGCGAGCCGTCGACGAGGCCGTCGGGGAGGGCCACGCCGGAGACGTGGCCGTCGGTGCGGTACTCCGACAGTCCTCCTCCGGTGAGGTAGGCGCGGGCGACGCACTCGACGGGCAGCATCGCGAGCCGCTCGACCAGGACCGCCCGCCCTGCGACCTCGTCGGGCACCTGCGCCGACACGACGTGGTTGGGCACGAGATCGGCCAGCCGCTCGAACCACCACAGCGACAGCTGCGTCAGGACCGCGCCCTTGTCGGGGATCGGGGTGTCGAGCACGAAGTCGTAGGCCGACATGCGGTCGCTGGCCACCAGGAGCAGCTGGTCCTCGCGCGGCGTCCCGGACCCGTCGAGTGGTGCGTAGAGGTCGCGCACCTTGCCCGAGTAGACGTGGGCGTAGCCGGGCACCTTGGGCGGCTGGGAAGACGTCATGACGACATCCTCCCAGCAGGCGACCCCGCGTGAGGTCCTCGGTCGTCGCTCGAGAAGCCCTGGCCGCGCACTGCGCTCGAACAGCACGCTTGACTTGAAGTCCACTTCATCTTTGAGGATGTCGACCATGTCCACCACCACGGCGCACCGCCGCCGCGACAGCCGGCCGCCGAGCCTGTTCACCCGCGAGCACCTCCCCTTCGCGATGGGGGCCGTGGCGCTCGTGACCCTCGGCGCCTTCGAGAACCGCGCGACCATGACGGTGCTGCCCACCATCGCCGCCGATCTCGACGGCATGTGGTTGTTCGGCGCCGCGAGCGCGGCTCCGCTCGTCGCGTTCGTCCTCGCGACCGTGGTGGCAGGCGGGTGGGCCGACCACCGCGGGCCGGTGCGTCCGCTGCAGGCCGGGATGGCGGTCTTCGTCGCCTCCCAGGTCACGATGGCCGTGGCCCCCGGTATGGCGCTGTTCACCGTGGGGCGGTTCGGCTCAGGGATCGCGGAGGCCTTCATGGACGTGTCACTGACGGTGCTCCTCGCTCGGTCATTGCCGGAGGCGTTGCGGGCCAAGGTCTTTGCTGCGTTCGCCGCAGCCTGGGTGCTGCCTTCGCTGCTCGGCCCGCCGATCGCCGGCCTCCTGGCACAGACGTTGTCGTGGCGCTCGGTCTTCGCGGTCGGGATCGCCCTGCTGGTGCCGGCCTGGCTGCTGCTGAGTCCCTCGATGCGAGCCTCCATCGCCCAGGCCAGCGCCAGCGCCCCGACCCCGTGGACCGGTCACGAGCACCGCGCCGTCCGGGCCGCCGCCCTCGCTGCAGCCGGGCTGGGAGCGCTCACGGCCGGGGGGTCGCTGCTCTCCCGGACCGGTCCCCTGCGCCTTCTCGGCATCGCCCTCGTGGTTGGCGGGCTGGTCTGCGCCGTGCCGGCTGTCCGCACCGTCCTGCCGGCCGGGACGCTGCGGCTCACCCGCGGCATACCGGCCCTCGTGGCGCTGCGTGGGTTGGTGGCCGCTGCGTTCGGCACCGCGGGGAGCCTCCTGCCACTGATGCTCGCGACCGTCCATGGGCTGGGCCCGGCTGCGGCCGGTGCGAGCCTGACGGTGACCGGGCTGTGCTGGGCGGCGGGTTCGCAGCTGCACGGGCTCGATGTCGTCCAACGCCGGGTGGGGGCCGTGCGCCGGCTCCAGACCGGATTCGCGCTCATCGCCTTCGGGGTCCTCGGGCCTGCACTGACCAGCGTGGAGCTCCTGCAGGTCGTCCCTGCCCTCGTCCTGTGGGGCCTCGCCGGAGTCGGCATGGGGATCGTGACGCCGACCCTGTCGACCCAGCTGCTGCTGTTCGCGCCAGTGGCCGACCAGGGCCGCATCACGGCTGCCTCCAGCCTCACCGCGTCGATGGCGCAGGCAGTGGCCCTGGCCGTTGCCGGTGCCTTCATCGCGTGGCAGGCTCCCGCGCTGCCGGGGTGGTTGTTCGCCGGGACGATGGCAGCCAGCGCCGCGATCGGCGTGCTCGGCTGGGCAGCAGCACGACGGGCGGGGTGAGCATCGGCCCACGTCCGGACTGCTCAGCCGATGTGCAGCTCGTCGCGCTCGGCAGCGCGGGCGATGTCGGTGCGGTGGTGCGAACCGTCGAGCTCGATCGACTCGATGCCTTCGTAGACGCGCTCGCGGGCCAGGGTCAGGCTCTCGCCGAGGGCCACGACCGACAGGACCCGGCCACCGGCCGACACCAGGGTGCCGTCGTCGGCGCGACCGGTACCAGCGTGCAGGACGTAGACCGTCGGCACCTCGGTGGCGTCCTCGATCCCGGTGATCGGGTCGCCGGTGCGCGGGGTGTCCGGGTAGTTGTGGGAGGCGACGACCACGGTGACCGCGTGCTGCGCCGACCAGTTCAGGGGGCCGACCTCGGCCAGCCGCCCCGTGGCAGCCGACATCAGGAGCCCACCGACCGGGGTCTGCAGCCGGGCTAGCACCACCTGGGTCTCGGGGTCCCCGAAGCGCGCGTTGAACTCGATCACGCGCGGACCCCGGGACGTGAGGGCCAGCCCGATGAAGAGCACGCCGACGAACGGCGTCCCGCGACGGCGCATCTCATCGACCGTCGGCTGGGCGACCCGGCTCACGAGCTGGTCGACCATCGTCGGGGGCGCCCAGTCCAGCGGCGAGTAGGCGCCCATACCACCAGTGTTGGGGCCGCGGTCCTCGTCGAAGACGCGCTTGAAGTCCTGCGCCGGGGCGAGCGGCATGACGTTCTCGCCGTCGCAGAGCACGAACAGCGACACCTCGGGCCCGTCGAGGAACTCCTCGATGACGACCCGCCCGTCCTCCTTGGCCAGGCATCCTCGCGCGTGCGACAACGCCGCGTCGCGGTCGTCCGTGACGACCACGCCCTTGCCAGCTGCGAGCCCGTCGTCCTTGACGACGTACGGAGTGCCCATCGCGTCGAGGGCGTCAGCGACCTCCTCGACCGTCGTGCACACCCGGGCGAGGGCGGTCGGCACCTCGGCGGCGGCCATGACCTCTTTGGCGAACGCCTTGCTGCCCTCGAGCCGGGCGGCCTCGGCCGAAGGCCCGAAGACCGCGAAGCCGGCTTCTCGGACCACGTCCGCCACGCCAGCGACCAGCGGGGCCTCCGGGCCGATGACGACGAGGTCGACACCGTGGCGACGCGCCAGGTCGGCCACCCCCTCGCCGTCCAGCAGACCTCCGGGCAGTGGCTCGCACAGCGCGATGGCATCGATCCCGGGGTTGCCGGGGGCCACCACGACGGCATCCACCTCCGGGTCTGCGCCCAGGGCCTTGACGATGGCGTGCTCGCGAGCACCGGATCCGATGACGAGAACCTTCACGGGCCCAGCGTAGGGAACACGGTGGGAGATGAGTGCGCGGCGTCCCGGGGAGGCAGGGGGGACATTCTCCCGGGGACGCCGCGCAGCCGACGTGCGGTCACCTGGCGGGGGAACCTGCGACCGGGCACGTGGGTCGACCAAGTCGACTTCTTCCAGAGTGGACCATGACCAACCCATGCGTAAAGCCCTCGCGTGGCGGACTTGCGCCATTGACGGGATCTCGCCAGCGCACCACCATGGGTCGCGTCCACTTCCCTCGGACCGAGGAGCAGCGCATGGTCAGGACCTCGTGAGCGGCGCCGTGGACGCACTGGCGCTCGACAACCACGAGGGGGACGGCGGCGGTGAGGTCACGCGGGTCTACCTCGCCGTGCTGCAGAACCCCGAACCCACGCGGTCGCTGCTCGTCGCCCAGGGCATGAGGGCGCCCCTCATCGACCACTCGCTGCAGGTCCTGCGAGAGCGCGGCCTGATCCGGCTCCAGGCCGGTGGGGTCATCGAGGTCGTCCCACCCGACATCGCCCTGCCGACGCTGGCCCTGAACTACGAACGCCGTGCACGGGAGACGCGCTCAGCGGCCCACGAGCTCGCGCAGGTCTACTTCCAGGCCAGGTCCGCGTCGACGACGCCGGACGCGGGCACCATACGGATCCTCAGCTCCTTGGACGAGATGGCGGCCGCGACGGCCGAGGCGGTCGCGGTGGGCACCGAGATCGTGCGGGTCTTCCGCGCCCCGTCTCCCCGCACGGACGCCATCTTCGACAGCCCGCTGCACAGCCACGAGGAGCCGAGCCGCGGGGCTGGCGGCGTCACCCTCGAGATGTCCAGCGTCTACGACTCCCGCCTCCTGGAGATCCCTGACGCCCTGTCCATCCTCGAGGCCCGGGAGCGAGGCGGCGAACGCTTCCGACTGGCGACCAGCGTCCCGTTCTCCTGCGTCATCGTCGACGACACAGCAGCCATCGTGGACGTGAGCGCCTTCGACCCGACCGGGTTCGGGTCGGCCCTGGTCCGAGCGAAGGCGATGGTCCTCGCGCTGGTCGCCTTGTTCGACCACCTCTGGACCCTCGGCTCGCCGTTGCAGCGAGCGGATGCGGGCACTGTCGCCGAGCAGCGCGACCAGCTCATCCTCTCGCTGCTCGCCGCCGGTGCCCCCGACGCCACGATCGCCCGGCAGACCGGCGTCTCCCAGCGGACCGTCGAGCGTCGGGTCCGGGCGCTGATGGACCAGCTCGGTGCCAGCACCCGGTTCCAGGCCGGCGTGCAGGCGGGGCGGCGCGGTCTGCTCTGAGCCACCCCGTATGCCGCCGCGAGCCGACCTGCGCTCGCCGCGCGCAGCCGTTGCGTGGGACGCCGACATGAGGCCGTCGGCCCGGGGCTAGACTCGTGCGCTCTCTGCAGGACGAGCAGGCCGTTCGACAAGAAAGCCACCACCGTGACCGCTCCGGATCACCAGTACTCCACCTCCAACAAGGCGACCACCGCCGAGGTGGCGCGCGAGATCGCCGTCGAGCAGGCGCACGTGGACGTCGTGTACGCCGAGCTCGCCAAGGCCAAGCTGCGCGCCGGCCTCGTCGAGACCGACGGCCTGGCGCGGGGCCGCACCGATCGCACCGGTGACGTCCGCGACGAGGAGCTCACCGGGCTGTTCGAGCGCGACGCGCTCGTCTTCAACGCGGCCCGGCGACGCTCGACCCTGGACACACAGTTCGAGGGGCTGGTCTTCGGGCGGCTCGACCTCGACCACGCCCTGTCCAAGGAAGGCGCCGAGAGCGATCGGGAGGCTCGCTACATCGGACGGCTCGGCGTGCGGGACGACGACTACGAACCGCTCGTCGTGGACTGGCGGGCCCCGGCTGCTGCTGCGTTCTACCGCGCGACCCCGGTGGAGCCGATGGATGTGCTGCGCCGCCGCGTCCTGCGCTGCAAGGGCCACGACGTCGTCGGCGTCGAGGACGACCTCATGGTCGCCGAAGCGCCGGACGACCTCGTCGTCGTCGGTGACGGTGCCCTGCTCGCGGCGCTCACCCGCAGCCGCGGCGCCCAGATGCGCGACATCGTCGCCACCATCCAGCGCCACCAGGACGAGGCCATCCGCGCCCCTGCCCGGGGCATCACCGAGATCACCGGTGGACCGGGCACCGGCAAGACCGTGGTCGCGCTGCACCGCGCGGCCTACCTCCTCTACTCCGACCGTCGGCGCTTCGAGAACGGCGGGATCCTGGTCGTCGGCCCCTCCTCGGCCTACACGGCCTACATCGAGCGGGTGCTGCCGTCCCTCGGCGAGGAGTCGGTGACGCTGCGCTCACTCGGCGACGTCGTGGACGGCGTCACGGCGGTCCGGCTCGACTCCCCGCAGGTCGCCGCGGTCAAGGGTTCGCTGCGCGTACGCCGCCTGCTGTCGCGCGCCGCTGGCGAGAGCCCGCCCGGGGCACCGACGCAGTTCCGCGCGTTCGTGGGCGGCAAGGCTGTTCGCGTGGACACCCCGGCGCTCGACCGGATCCGTGCGCAGGTGCTGCGCGGCCACCAGCGCAACCTCGCCGCCAAGGCCGTCCGGGTCCAGCTGGCCGAGGCCTCCTGGGCGAGCGTCCGCGAGGGGGACCGCAACGAGTTCATGGACCACTTCGAGGACCACCTGGAGGTCGACTCCTTCCTCGAGCGCTGGTGGCCCCAGGTCGACCCGCGCGAGGTGCTGCTCTGGCTGGCCGATGCCGAGCTGACCACCCGCCACGGGAGTGGCGTGCTCACCACCGAGGAGTGCGGGGCGTTCGCCGCGTCGATGCGCGACGCCCTGCAGACCGGGACCTGGTCGGTGGCCGACGCCGCCCTCATCGACGACCTCGCCGCCCGGATGGGTGCAGTGCAGGACGGCCCGGTGGAGGAGCGCGGGTTCTACGAGATCGAGGAGCTGGAGGACGTCTCGCAGTTCGGCGTGGCCGAGGCGCCGGCGACCCGCCGGTCAGGAGCCGGCTCACCGAGCGGGTTCTCGCGGATCGCGTTAACGGACCCACGGGAGCGGCTGCTGCAGGGCCGCGTCGACGGTCCGGGCGAGTACGCCCACGTCCTGGTCGACGAGGCCCAGGACCTCTCGCCCATGCAGTGGCGCATGCTCGGACGACGCGGTCGGTACTCGTCGTGGACCGTCGTCGGCGACGCCGCTCAGGCCTCGTGGCCCGACGCCCAGGAGTCCGGGCGGGCGCGCGAGGAGGCCTTCGGCACCCAGGAACGCCGCCTGTTCCACATGGACACCAACTACCGCAACGCCCGCGAGATCTTCGACTACGCCGCCGACATCGTCAAGGCTCAGGTCCCCGACGCCGACATCCCCCAAGCGGTCCGCGAGACCGGCGCCCACCCGGTCGACCTGACGGTGGCCGACGGCAGCTGGGCCGACGTGGCGACCGAGGCGGTCGAGGTGCTGCTCGGTGAGGTCGAGGGCTCGATCGCCGTCATCACCCCGGGGCGGCACCGCGAGGCACTCGCCCCCGTCGGCGAGCTCGGCGAGCGCGTCGTGGTCATCGACCCGATGTCGACCAAGGGCCTGGAGTACGACGCCACGGTCGTCGTGGACCCCGACGCGATCACGACAGAGTCCCCTGGCGGCGTGCGGGTGCTCTACGTCGCGCTGACCCGCGCGGCGCATCGGATGGTCGTCCTGTCAGCGCCCTGATTCAGCGTTTGTCCAGACCAAGGTAAAGACTTGTTCAAGGAATGCGTTATGGCGCGCGGAGTGCCCCGGGGTCGGGTGATGATGGTCAGGACAGCAACGCAGCGGGAGTCAAGCTCCAGCCGGTTCCTCCCCCGGACCGAGTTGCCGTCCGGCGCCGTCCCGCCCCCCCCAGTGGACGCGCTCGGGCGAGG
>JBDSKZ010000018.1:0-8405 GCA_039916625.1 Pedococcus sp. | reverse complement strand
GGGCTGACGAAGGCGTAGACGTCGGTGTTGTCGGCGACGGGGTCCTTGGAGACCTCTGGGGCTTCACGGTGCGAGGACATGGGTCACTTCCCTGCTGCTCGGGTCAGGCGGCGGACCAGGTCGGGGTCCTGGATGGTGACCTCGTCCTCGCCGTACATGACGGTGAGGCGGCCGGACTTCGGGTCCTCCACGTAGGCGACCAGTCGGGGACCGGTGGGTGCCGCCGAGTCGGTGGTGGCGTTGGTGGTGGCGGCGCTGGCTCCTGGAGCGGCTGCGACCGCGGCAGCGGCGGCAGCGGCGCCCGTCCCGGCTGCAGCCAGGAACGTGCGCCGTGTGGCATCGGACATGAGGATCTCCTTCGCTGGGCGCGACTGGCGGGATGCTGCCGCGCAGGGCGGGTCGCCTCGACCGGACGCAGGCGCCCGTCATTGGTATGACCCACCTCACATTCGGAACATGGGCTCGGACGGATGGGTCGCCGAGAAGAGACTTCTCGAAACTGCCTCGCCTTGGCCGTCCGGCGTGCCCACGACCACGGCCATCCGGGTTTGGTCGACGTTGACAAATGTGGGCAAACGCGCTCATGATCATCAGGCTTCAAGCAGTCGGAGCCCTGACAGTTCACTGCGAGCAAGGGGGCCGCGCATGACCGATTTCCTGCAGTCAGTCCGACCGGTTCAGCCCAGGTCCCTGACGGAGTCCGTCAGACCGGGAGAGGGCGGCGAGCCCAGTGTCCGCCAGCTGCTCGCCGAGCCCAGTGTCCGCCAGCTGCTTGCCGAGCTGGCCCACCTCGAGGACGTCGTGCGTGCGGCGGGGTATCGCGCCGACGATCCCTTGGTGCTCACTGCCATGGCCCGCGAACAGGACATCATCGACGAGCTCCACTGCCGTAACCCCTGACGGGCGTCGGCCGGGCGAGCAGCGCACCGGCCACCAGCGCCCCGAGGGTTCCGAGCGCCTCGTCGCCGAGGGTGTCGGTGTAGGCCGTACCGAGCTCGGTGCCGTGCCGGATGAAGGTCCACCACTCGGCGAGCTCCCACGCGATCGCCAGCACGGCGCCCAGCCCGGTCACCAGCAGCACCCTGACCCACGGGATCGCAATCTGTTGCAGCACAAGGATTCCCAGACCTCCGCACAACAGGGCCCAGTTGACGAAGTGGTTGGCGTCGTCCCACCACGTGACCGAGTCATAGAGGTCGAGGGTGTTGCCCGTGACGTCGATGAGGAACGGCGCCATGACGAGCGCGAAAGCGCCCCACGGGACGGTCGGGCGGTCTCGACGGTGGAGGGCGAACCACACGGCGGGAACGACGAGCATCATCACGGGGTAGGCCAACAGCCGGGCTCCGAACGCCTTCCCCTCGAACTGCGGCAGCCCGGTCGCCAGGGTCGCCACCATGAGCTGCCCGACCGTGGCCACCAGGACCAGCGCCGGCACCCACGACGGACAAGCCCGCCCACGCTTCAGGTCCATCTCCCGATCATGGTGCAGGTGGGCGCCGGTGTGGGCGCGGCTCGCTCAGACGGCGTAGACCGCGACCTCGCTCGCCTTGACGGTCAGGACGACCGGGGTCCCGATCCCGAGGTCCAGCTCCGCCACTGCCGCGGGGGTGACGTCCGCGGAGAGGTAGGCCGTGTGCACCCGGATCTGGTGCCCGTGCGGCTCGAGGTCGGTCACCGTGGCCCGCACCACGTTGCGCGGGCTGCCGTGCGGCGCCTCGCGATACACGCCGACTGCGCTGGGGCGAAAGACAGCGACAGCAGCATCGCCCGGCGAGAGGGGGTCGTCGGCGAGACCCTCGATGCGCAGCCCGTCGGGGGCGTTGACCGCTGCGCCATCACTGGTGCCACGAACGAGGTTGAGCCCAGCGATCCGAGCGGCGAAGGCACTGGTCGGGCGGGACAGCACCCGGGTCACCGGCCCCTGCTCGACGACCCGGCCTGACTCGAGCACCGCAACGTCGTCGGCCAGGAGGACCGCGTCGAGGATGGCGTGGGTGACGACGACCGTCGTGCGGCCGCGCAGGACCCGGCGCAGCAGCTGCCGGATCGCCGGCGCGGCCTCGACGTCGAGGGCGGACAGCGGTTCGTCGAGCAGCAGCACCTCCGGCTCGGTGGCCAGGGCCCGGGCGATCGCCACCCGTTGCGCCTGCCCACCCGAGAGCGCGGCCGGGCGTCGGCCGGCCAGGTCGGACGCGTCGACCTCGGCGAGCCAGTGGGCAGCCCGCTCGCGGGCCTCGCCACGCGGCATACCGGCGCTGCGCGGGCCGAAGGCGACGTTGTCGGTGACGGACAGGTGGGGGAAGAGCCGTGCCTCCTGGGCGAGGAGGGCGATCCCGCGGGCGTGGGGTGGCACCCAGGTGCCAGATCCGTGGGAGGAGAACAGGACCCGGTCACCCAGGCGGATCTCGCCGGCGTCCGGGTGCAGGAGGCCGGCGATGGAGGCGAGGGCGGTGGACTTGCCGGCACCGTTGGCGCCGAGCAGGGCGAGCGTGCGTCCTCGAGCCGCGCAGAGCTGGAGGTCGACGTCACGCCCCGGTATGCGCAGGGTTGCGTCGAGGTTCACAGCGCCGTCCGCGACCGACGGGTCAGCGTGATGACGACTGTGGCCACCACGACGAGGACGAGTGAGAGAGCCACGGCCGCTTGGGGATCGGTCTCGCGCTGGAGGTAGATCTCCAGGGGGAGGGTGCGCGTCACACCCTGGAGGCTGCCCGCGAAGGTGATCGTCGCGCCGAACTCCCCGAGGGCGCGAGCGAACGCGAGCACGGCACCCGAGGCGAGCCCCGGCAGGACAAGGGGCAGGGTGACGCGCAGGAGGACCGTGGTCGGCCTGGCCCCGAGCGTCGCGGCGACCTCCTCGTAGCGCTGCCCGCCTGTCCGCAAGGCCCCCTCGAGGCTCACGACGAGGAAGGGCAGCGCGACGAAGGTCTGGGCGAGGACGACGGCGGTGGTCGAGAAGGCGATCTGGAGGCCGAGGACCTCGATGGTCTCGCCGAGCAGTCCCCGTCGCCCGAAGGTGTAGAGCAGGGCGATGCCGCCGACGACGGGCGGCAGCACCAGCGGGAGCAGGACGAGCGAGCGCAGCACCGACTGGCCACGGAACTCCGTGCGGGCCAGGACGACCGCCAGCGGCACCCCGAACACGACGCACAGCACCGTGCTCACCGCTGACGTCCTCAGGCTGAGCAACAGGGCGGCCCGGGAGGATTCGGACGTCACGAGCTCGGGGAAGTGGGCCCACTCGACGCGGGTGAGCATCGCCAGCAGGGGCAGGACGACGAACACTGCACCGACCGTCGCCGGGACGAACACCCAGGTCGGGAGCCCCAGGCGTGGCGCGGGACGGGCGCGCGTCACGGTGCCTTGGCGAACCCGGCCGACGCGAGGACCTGCTGTCCCCCGGCACCGGTGACGGCCTCGACGAAGGCGTTGGCGACGGCTACGTTCCTCGTGGCCTTCAACACGGCGACGGGGTAGGAGTTCACCGCAGCCGAGGACTCGGGGAAGGCGATGCCCTGCACGGCATCTCCCGCGCTCCTGACGTCGGTGACGTAGACGAGGCCGG
The DNA here is from genome assembly GCA_039916625.1 of Pedococcus sp. Classification (GTDB taxonomy): domain Bacteria; phylum Actinomycetota; class Actinomycetes; order Actinomycetales; family Dermatophilaceae; genus Pedococcus. The sequence continues at coordinate 4,837 of JBDSKZ010000018.1, read as the reverse complement.
CGTCGGCCTCCCCGGCCCTGACCTTGCCCATCACGTCGGTGACCGACTGCTCCTCGCTCACGGGCCTGACGTCGACCCCGGCCGCCTCCTCGACCTTGGCCGCGGCAGACCCGCAGGGGACGGCGGGGGCGCAGAGGACCACCTTGAGGTCGGGCCGGGCGAGGTCGGCGAAGGTGGTGATCTTCGCCGGGTTGCCCGGGGGTACGGCGATCTCGAGGGTGTTGGACGCGAACACGACCGGCTCTGCAGTGGTCAGCGACTCGGCCGTCACCTTGCCCATGTTCGCGGTGTCGGCCGGGGCGAACACGTCCGCCGGCGCGCCCTGCTGGATCTGGGCGACGAGGTCCGAGGACCCGGCGAAGCTGAACCTCACCGAGGTGCCGGGGTTGGCCTTCTCGAAGTCCGCCCCGATCTGGGTGAAGGTGTTCTGGAGCGAGGCTGCGGCGTAGACGGTGATCGCGCCGGACAGGCCGCCTGAGCCAGGTGCAGCGGACGCCGACCCGCGTGGGCTCGACCCGCTCGCAGTCGACCCGCGTGCAGTCGAGTCGGTCCCGCTCGAGTCGCTGCGGCCGCTGCCACAGGCGGTGGCGCCCACCGTGAGCGTGAGGGCGGTGGCTACCAGGGCGAGCCGGGTGGGACGCATCAGGGTGCTCCCTGCGGGGTCTCGACGATGACGGTGGTGGACTTCACCACGGCGATGGCGACCGACCCGAGCTCGAGGGCGAGGTCGCGGACGGCTTCGCTGCTCATGAGGGAGACCACGCGGAACGGGCCGCACTGCAGCTCGACCTGCGCCATCACGGTGTCGGTCTTGATGTCGGTCACGAGTCCGACGAAGCGGTTGCGAGCGGACCGGCCGACCGTGGACGGGTCGGTGGCGGTCTGTGCCTGGTCGCGGGCGAGGAGCGCGACCTGGTAGCCGTCGACCACCTTGCGCCCGGCGTCGTCGACTTCAGCATGCAGGGCCCCACTGTCGACCCAGCGCCGCACGGTGTCGTCGCTCACCCCGAGAAAGGTGGCGGCATCCTTGATCCGTAGCTGCGGCACAAGGACCACTCTAGGACCGCAACTGAGGGTATGGCGAGCGTTTCAGTCCGTATCTGCGGTCTCGGGCGGGTCTTGTGCGCCGTCCCGCTCGTCGCGCTCGGCCCACTCGACGAGCGAGTCGATGTCGAAGACCGCCTCGTCGATGCCGGCATGCAGGTCGCCGAGCTCGGCGAACCGCTCTGGCACGGTGGCGATGGTGAAGTCGTCCGGTGTGACGTCGTCGACCTCGTCCCAGCGGATCGGCGTCGAGACCGTCCCCTGCGGGTTGCCACGCACGGAGTACGCACTGGCAATGGTGTGGTCGCGGGCGTTCTGGTTGTAGTCCACGAACAACGCCGCCGGGTCGCGGTCCTTGCGCCACCAGGTCGTCGTCACGTCTTCGGGGGCTCGACGCTCCACCTCACGGGCGAAGGCGAGGGCGGCGCGCCGTACGTCCTTGAACCCCCACTGCGGTGCGATCCGGACGTAGACGTGCAGGCCCGAGCCACCACTCGTCTTGGGCCACCCCACCGCCCCGATCTCGTCGAGCACCTCCTGGACGACGTGGGTCACCCGCTGCACGCGCTCCCAGGAGCACTCCTGGCCGGGGTCGAGGTCGATCCGCCACTCGTCAGGCTTCTCGACATCGGCACGACGGCTGTTCCACGGGTGGAACTCGACGGTCGACATCTGGACGGCCCAGATCACCTGCGCGAGCTCGGTGACGCACAGCTCGTCGGCCGTGCGGTTGTAGCGGGGGAACTTCACCTGCACCGTCTCCAGCCACGCAGGAGCACCGTGTGGCACCCGCTTCTGGTGGACCTTCTCGCCGGCCACCCCCTCGGGGAACCGGTGCATCATGCACGGCCGCTCGCGCAGCGCGTTGACGATCCCGTCACCCACCGAGAGGTAGTACCTGACGAGGTCGAGCTTGGTCTCGCCGCGCGCGGGGAAGTAGACGCGGTCGGGGTTGGAGATGCGCACGTCGCGCTCGCCGACCTCCACCTCGATCGCGGGCGACGTCGCCTTTGCAGCCATGCAGCCAACCTAGGGCCGGTATGCCGTGGCGTCACCCGGGTGCCGCAGGTCGACCTCCCCGGACGTGGGCTGTCGGCCCTCGCGGGGCGGTCGTATGCTCGCCCCATGCTCGAGCAGAAGCGCGTCCTCGCCACCAGCATCCCCGGTCCCAAGTCCCAGGCCCTGCAGCAGCGCAAGACCGCTGCGGTCTCCGCCGGAGTCGGCACCGGCCTCCCCGTCTACATCGAGCGGGCCGCCGGCGGCATCCTGCGCGACGTCGACGGCAACCAGCTCATCGACTTCGGCTCCGGCATCGCGGTGACCACCGTCGGCAACGGCAACCAGCGGGTCATCGACGCCGTCACGGCGCAGATCAACGACTTCACGCATACCTGCTTCATGGTCACGCCGTACGAGGAGTACATCCTCGTCGCGGAGGCGCTCGCCGAGCTGACGCCCGGAACGCACGAGAAGCGTTCGGCGTTGTTCAGCTCCGGCTCCGAGGCCGTCGAGAACGCCGTCAAGGTCGCGCGACACTTCACCGGTCGCCAGGGCGTCGTCGCGTTCGACCACGCCTACCACGGGCGCACCAACCTCACGCTGGGGCTGACCGCCAAGAACATGCCCTACAAGCACCGCTTCGGGCCGTTCGCGAGCGAGATCTACCGCGTGCAGATGGCCTACCCCTACCGCTGGCCCACCGGCCCTGAGGCCTGCGCCGACGAGGCGTTCGAGGCGTTCGTCGCCGATGTCCACGCCCAGGTCGGCGAGGACAACACCGCTGCCGTCATCCTCGAGCCGATCCAGGGTGAGGGCGGGTTCATCGTCCCGGCACCGGGCTTCGTCAAGAAGGTCTCCGACTGGTGCACCGAGAACGGCATCCTGTTCATCGCCGACGAGGTGCAGACCGGTTTCTGCCGCACCGGTGACTGGTTCGCCTCCGAGCACGAGGACGTCGTCCCCGACCTCATCACCACGGCCAAGGGCATTGCCGGCGGTATGCCGCTCGCGGCCCTCACCGGGCGCGCTGACGTCATGGACGCCATCCACGTCGGTGGCCTGGGTGGCACCTACGGCGGCAACCCCGTCGCCTGCGCCGCGGCCCTGGCCTCGATCGAGACGATGAAGGCCGAGGACCTGCGCGGTCGCGCCAAGGCTGTCGAGGCGATGTTCCGTCCTCGCCTGGAGGCGCTCGCCGACAAGTACGGCGTCATCGGCGACATCCGGGGCCGTGGCGCCATGCTCGCCGTCGAGCTGGTCAGCGACCTCGAGAAGAAGACGCCCGACGCCGACCTCACCGGCCGGATCAACAAGGCCTGCCACTCCGAGGGACTGGTGACCCTGACCTGCGGCACCTTCGGCAACGTCTTCCGCTTCCTGCCGCCGCTCTCGTCCGGTGACGACCTGCTCTCCGAGGGCCTCGACATCCTGGAGGGCGCGTTCGCCGCGTCGGTCTGAGTTCGCTGGGTCCGCCTGGTCGCCCGCTGTCGCGTGTCGGTGACCGGGAGGGCCGTCCCAGGCTGTTAGACAAGTGCTGACCCGGCCAAGTATGAGTTGGCCGGGTCGAAGATGTCCTGGCGGGGTGACCGGGGTGACCGGGGTGACTGGCACGATGGGACGCGTGCCTCGACCAGCGCCTCGACCGGTGCTCCGACCCGCGGTGAGCCGAGACGCTGTCGCGCTCAAGCAGCTCGAGAAGGCGGCCAACCTGGTCGCGCTCGCGCACATCTTCCCGGCGGCGAGCCACCCCTACCCTGACGAAGACATCCTGGCCCGCTGGGAGGAAGTCCTCGCTGACCCGGCGACGACCACGCTGGTCGGGGAGGACGCCTGCGGCCTGACCTGCTTCGTCGCCTTCGACGCGCAGCGGCTGCGCCACCTCGGCGTGCGTCCCGGCTTGTGGGGGACGGGTCTGGGGGCGCAGGCCTTCGAGGCGTCGAGCGCCACGCGCCTGTGGTGCCTCGAGGCCAACCATCGGGCTCGGCGCTTCTACGCCCGCCAGGGCTGGCAGGAGACCGGCGCGAGCCGGCTCTCGGAGTTCCGGCCCCACCCGGTCGAGGTCGAGTACCGACGAGCCTGAGCCACCCCGCCCGGACCCCCGCCCGGACCCCGCACGGACCCCGCCTAGACCCTCGACGGTCGACGCGGTGGGGCAGACTGCGCTCATGTCACTCCCCGCCTTCCTCGACCTCTCCGGCCGCACCGCCCTCGTCACCGGGGCGGGCAGCCCGGACGGCATCGGCTTCGCCACCGCTCGCCACCTCGGTGCCCTCGGCGCCGGGGTGGTCCTGGCCGCCACCACGGGCCGGATCAAGGAGCGGGCCAGCGAGCTCGAGGAGCAGGGCATCGAGGCGCTGGGCCTCGTGGGTGACCTCACTGATCCCGACGTCGTCGCCGACCTCGTGGACGCCGCAGCGGAGTGGGGTGACAGCCTCGACATCCTCGTCAACAACGCAGGCATGGTCTCGACGAGCCAGCCCGACTACCTGCAGGGTGACCTCACGGCCACGACCCCCGAGCGGTGGTCGGAGTCGTTGCGCCGCAACCTGGACACCGCGTTCCTCGTGACCCGGGCTGCCTTGCCGCACCTGCGGGTCAGTGGCTCGGGACGGGTGGTCATGGTGGCCAGCGTCACCGGTGCGGTGATGGGGATGCGGGGCGAGGTCGCGTATGCCGCCGCGAAGGCGGGGTTGGTCGGCCTCACGCGGGCGCTCGCGGTCGACGAGGCCGTGCACGGAATCACCGTCAACGCGGTGGCGCCGGGCTGGATCTCCACTGGTTCGCAGACCCAGGA
>JBDSKZ010000017.1:0-27165 GCA_039916625.1 Pedococcus sp. | reverse complement strand
CCGAAGGCCACTGCGTCGAGCCAGCCAGCCCCTTGGAGGGAGACGATCACCACGAAGAGGAAGATCAGCTGTCCGAAGAACACGGCCATGGCGCTGGCCAGGAACCGCAGCGGATCCGCAGCGCTGTCGAGCTTGCGCATGATGACCAGGCCCAGCGCGAAGAACGCGATCGCCACGGCAAAACCCAGGAAGGCGCCGAGGGCGGTCTTGGTGCCACCGAGGACCGCGCCGACCACCACCGCGAAGGGTCCGACCCCGAGGGTCGGGATGAAGGCTCCACGCAACATGACCGCGAACGGGTCACGGTCGGTGTGCGTCGTCGAGCGCATCGATGGCCTGCCTGATCGTCGGGGCTGGACTGCCTGGCGAAAGGGTTGGTCACGCCCCTCTGTGGGCGCTTGTGAAAGGTATCACAAGCGCTGCGGGCCATCAACGCGCCCACGACGGCAAGCGATGGTCGACCTCGACCAACGCTGCCCGAACGTCTGTTCCGGTGCCGCCGCTAGCCTGCCGGGGTGAGTGCCATCGCGCCTACCCTCGTCCCACTGGTCGGTCGCCACGTTCGTCTCGACCCCCTGCAGCCCACGGACGCCGAGGGCTTGCACGCCGTCCGCACCGACCCCGTGGTCTACACGCAGGACCTCGAGGCGACCCGGGTGCTGGTCGCGCGCGACGTCGCGGCACGGGAGGCGGGCCGCACCGCATACACGGTGCGGCTCACCGGGGTGGAGGGGCTCGGTGCGGCAGGCACCATCGTGGGCACCACGTCGCTCGGCGACATCGACGTCGTCAACGAGCGCGCCCAGCTGGGGTGGACGATGTATGCGTCGCGGTGGTGGGGCACGGCGGTGAACCCCGAGTGCAAGCTGCTGCTGCTCGGGCACGCGTTCGAGTGCGGGTTCGGCCGGGTCAAGATCCAGACCGACGCGGCCAACGAGCGGTCGCAGGCGGCCATCACCAGGCTCGGCGCCACCCGCGAAGGCGTCCTGCGCCGACACACCCGCCGTGCCGATGGCACGTTCCGCGACACGGTCGTCTTCAGCATCCTCGCGGACGAGTGGCCCCGGGTGCGCGCGGCTCTCGAACGGCGGCTCGAGCAGTACTGCTGACCTGCGCCGACGTGCGCTGCTCTCCGCTGGACGCGGCCGAGCAGGGAGCCAGCCGACCGGCTACAGGACGCGCTTGGCCCGCCCGCCCGTGGGAGCCCACTGCGGGAGCCAGACCGTGAGCACGCTGACCACCACGACCGCAGCCAGGACGCCCGAGCCCGCGACCCACGGCTCGAGGAAGATGAAGCTCACGGCCCCCAGCGCCGCAACCGCCGCCCACAACCACAGCAGCAGCACGGCGCGGCGGTGGCCGTGACCGATCTGCAGCATCCGGTGGTGCAGGTGCTGCTTGTCCGGGCTCCACGGTCGTTCGCCGCGCGCGGTGCGGCGGACCACCGCGAGCAGGATGTCGACCAGCGGCAACAGGATGATCGCGCCCGGAACGACGAGGGGCAGCAGCGTCGCGGCCAGCGGGTTGGTGCTGACCTGCGACGGGGTGACGTTGCCGGTGGTCGAGATCGTCGCCGCAGCCAGCAGCAGCCCGAGCAGCAGGGCACCCGAGTCGCCCATGAACAGCCGCGCCGGGTGGTAGTTGTGCGGCAGGAACCCGAGGCAGCAGCCGATCAGCGCTGCCGAGATGAAGGTCGCCGAGGAGAACACGTTCGGAGGGTCGAAGGTGCGCGAGATGCCGTAGCTGTAGATGAAGAAGGCCGAGGCGGCGATCACGACGACTCCCGCCGCGAGGCCGTCGAGGCCGTCGATGAAGTTCACCGCGTTGGTGAACACGACGACGGCGAAGACGGTGAGCCCCACCATGAACGGCTCCGGCAGCACCGTCACACCACCGATCGGCAGCTGGAACAGCATCACGCCACTGAACGCCATGATGCCGGCGGCGATCATCTGGCCGCCGAGCTTGGTCAGCCAGTCGAGCTCACGGATGTCGTCGATCGCCCCGAGCAGGCAGACGATCCCGGCACCCAGCAACGTCCCCTTGAGCTCGGGTCCCAGCTCGAACACCTGCCCGAGGTAGGGCAGCCGGCTGGCCGCCAGCATCGAGGCCGCGAACCCGAGGAAGATGGCCACCCCACCCAGGCGCGGGATCGGGGTCGAGTGGACGTCGCGGTCTCTCACCGGGGTGAACGCACCCGTGCGCACGGCGATGGCCCGCATGAGCGGCGTCGCGGCATACGTGATGACCGCGGCGACCATCAGGACGAGGAGGTACTCGCGCACTCAGGGCCGCCTCTCGGGTGGGTGGGCTCAGCCTCGAGGGTATGCCGGGAAGCGCGTCACGAGGTCGGTCACGCCGGCGCGGACCTCCTTGGAGATCGCGTGGTCGGGGTCGGCGTCTCCCTCGAGGACGGCCCTGGCGATGAGGTCGGCGATGGTGCGCATCTCGTCGGTGCCCATGCCCTGGGTCGTGACGCAGGGGGTGCCGACGCGGATGCCGCTGGCGATGCTGGGCTTCTGCGGGTCGAAGGGGATGGCGTTCTTGTTGAGGACGATCCCGGCAGCGTCGGCGCGCACCTCGGCGTCAGCGCCGGTGACGCCCACCCCCTGCAGGTCGTGCAGTGACAGGTGGGTGTCGGTGCCCCCCGTGGTCGGGCGGATCCCCTTCTCCCCCAAGGAGGTTGCCAGGACCCTGGCGTTCTCGATGACCTGCTTGGCATAGGCCTGGTAGTCCGGCGTCGCGCACTCCTTGAAGTTCACGGCCTTGGCGGCGATGGTGTGCATCTGCGGGCCGCCCTGCATCATCGGGAAGACGGCCTTGTCGAGCTTGGCCTGGTGCTCCTGCTTGCAGACCAGCGCCCCGGAGCGCGGGCCACGCAGCACCTTGTGCGTCGTGAAGGTGACGACGTCGGCGTACGGGACCGGGCTGGGGATCGCCTTGCCTGCGACGAGACCGATGAAGTGCGCGGCATCGACCCAGAAGATCGCGCCGATCTCGTCGGCCACCCTGCGGAAGAACTCGAAGTCGATGAGGCGCGGGATCGCGGAGCCACCGGCGAGGATCACCTTGGGGCGGTGCTCCTTGGCGAGGCGCTCCACCTCGGCGTAGTCGATGTCCTCGCTCTCGCGGTCGACGCCGTAGTGGACGGCGTTGAACCACTTGCCGGAGAAGGAGACCTTCGTGCCGTGGGTGAGGTGACCACCCATGGGCAGGGCCATCGCGAGGACGGTGTCGCCGGGCGACATGAACGCGCCGTACACCGCCAGGTTGGCACTGGCGCCCGAGTGCGGCTGGACATTCGCGTGGTCGGCGTCGAAGAGGGCCTTGCACCGCTCGATGGCCAGCGTCTCGGCCTTGTCGACCTCGGAGCAGCCGCCGTAGTAGCGACGCCCGGGATAACCCTCGGCGTACTTGTTGGACAGCGTCGAGCCGAGCGCGGTGAGGACCTCGGGGCTCGACATGTTCTCTGACGCGATGAGCTGCAGGCCGCCGCGGATGCGGTCGAGCTCGGACACGAGCACCCCGGCGATCTCCGGGTCGAAGGACTCCAGGGCGCCGAAGTCGGAGCCGTAGAAGGTGTCGCTCTGGGTCATCGGGTCTCTCCTGGGGTGCGCTCGGCGGTCGGATCCGCGGGCAACTCTATTGCCTGCATCGGTTCGTCGAGGTCCGGCGGCTCGTCGACCCGCAGCGGCTGGCCCTCGGGGGCCGGTTCGCCCTCGGTCGCCGGTTCGCCGTCGACGGCCGGCTCGGGCTGCACGGGATGCAGCACGGCGTCGATCTGCTGCTGCGTGACGGCGCCCGCCCTGAGCACCTCGGGCTCGGACCCGGTGCAGTCGATGATCGTGGAGACCTCGTTCCCGGCAACGCGACCCGCGTCGAGGTAGACGCCCACCGAGGCGCCGAGCTGAGCCGCCGCGTCCGTGACGGTGGTGGCGGGCGGCTGGCCGGTCAGGTTGGCGCTGGTCACAGCCATCGGCCCGACCTCGCTGAGCAGCGCGAGCGCGGTGTCGTCCTGCGGCATCCGGACGGCCACGGTGCCGTTGGTCTCACCGAGGTCCCACATCAGCGAGGACTGCGCCTTGAACACCAGGGTGAGCGGTCCCGGCCAGAACTCGCGGATCAGGTCGCGCGCCCAGGAGGGGATGTCCGTCGCCAAACCGTCGACCGTGCGGATGCTCGGGACGAGCACCGGCGGCGGCATCTCGCGCCCGCGACCCTTGGCCGCGAGCACGGAGGCGACGGCCTCCGGTGAGAACGCGTCGGCGCCGATGCCATAGACCGTGTCGGTGGGCAGGACGACGACCCCGCCGTCACGGATGACCTCGACTGCGGCCGCGATCCCCTCGGCGCGCCCGGACTCGGTGGTGCAGTCGTACACAGGGCTCATGCCGGTCAGCGTAGTTGTGCCCCGTCTGCGCGTCAGCGGCGGACGGGACACCGCCGGCGCGTCAGCGGCGGACGGCCACCGTGGCCCGGGGCCGACCGGTGAGGTCGACCTCGTCGCGGACCTCGACCCAACAGCCGGTTCGCTCCAGCACGGCCGGCAGCGAGACTCCCTGGCTGTCGGCATGCTCCATCACGAGTACCCCACCGGAGCGGAGCAGCACGGCGGCCCTTGCCGCGACCGCGGCCGGGACGGCCAGCCCGTCCTCACTACCGCCGTAGAGCGCGAGATCGGGGTCGTGGTCGCGGACCTCGGGGTCCAGCGGAACCATGCCGAGGGGGATGTACGGCGGGTTGGAGACGACCACATCCACCGTTCCGTCGAGCTCGGGGAAGGCCGTCGTGGCGTCAGCGTGCACGAGGGTCACGTCGAGCCCGGTGGCGGTGACGTTGCGCACCGCCCAGGCATGGGCGTCCTCGCCCAGCTCGACGGCATACACGGTCGCGGCCGGCACCTCGTCGGCGACGGCGAGTGCGATGGCTCCCGAACCCGTGCAGAGGTCCACGACGACCGGCGCCCCGTCGACGGCGAGGGCTGCCTCGATGGCGAGGCCGGCCACCACCTCGGTCTCGGGACGAGGGGTGAACACCCCTGGGCCCACCGACAGCTCGAGGCGGCGGAACGCCGCGCGGCCGGTGAGGTGCTGCAGGGGCACCCGGTCCGCGCGGTGCTCGACCAGGCGTTCGTAGGCCGCGGGGTCAGGTGCGGCCGCGCCCAGCACCATCGCGGTCCGCACCTCCCCCACGGGCCGATGCAGCACGTGCGCCGCCAGGGTGAGGGCGTCGTTCTCCGGCGACGGCACGCCAGCCTCGGCCAGCCGGGTCGCGGCGGCGCGCACGGCGGCGCGCAGGTCACCCGTGGCGTCGGTCGTCACTGCACCGAGCCCGACGAGGCCTCGGCGACCGCGGCCATGCGAGCGGCCTCGTCGGCGTCGATCGCCGACTGCACCACCGCATCGAGCTCGCCATCGAGCACGGTGTCGAGGTTGTAGGACTTGAAGCCGGTGCGGTGGTCGGCGAGGCGGTTCTCCGGATAGTTGTACGTGCGGATCCGTTCGCTGCGGTCGACCGTGCGGATCTGGCTGCGGCGCGCCGCGCTGGCCTCGGCATCGGCTGCGTCCTTGGCGAGCTGGTGCAGCCGGGCCCGGAGCACGCGCATCGCCGACTCCTTGTTCTGGAGCTGGCTCTTCTCGTTCTGGCAGGACACCACGGTGCCGGTCGGCAGGTGCGTGATGCGGACCGCCGAGTCGGTGGTGTTGACCGACTGACCACCCGGGCCGGAGCTGCGGTAGACGTCGACCTTGAGGTCGTTGGTGTCGATGACGACCTCGACCTCCTCCGCCTCCGGCATGACCAGCACACCCGCCGCGGAGGTGTGGATCCGGCCCTGGCTCTCGGTCACGGGCACCCGCTGGACGCGATGCACCCCACCTTCGTACTTGAGCCGGGCCCACGGGGCGTCGCCGGGGTGCGGGGTGCCCTTGGCCTTGACCGCCATGCGCACGTCCTTGTACCCCCCCAGGTCGGACTCGGTGGCATCGATGAGCTCGGTCTTCCACCCCCGGCGCTCGGCGTACCGCAAGTACATCCGGAGCAGGTCACCTGCGAAGAGCGCGGACTCCTCGCCGCCCTCCCCCGCCTTGACCTCGAGGATCACGTCGCGGTCGTCGTCGGGGTCGCGCGGCACGAGCAGCCGGCGCAGCTTGTCCTCGGCCGCCTCGAAGGTGGCCTCCAGCGAAGGCACCTCCGCAGCGAACCCTTCGTCGTCCTTGGCCAGCTCACGGGCAGCGGCCAGGTCGTCGGTGGCTGCGTGCCACGCGTGGTAGGCCGCGACGGTCGGTCCCAGCGCGGCATACCGCTTGTTGAGCCTGCGGACGAGGTCCTGGTCGCCGAAGACCTCGGGGTCGGCCAGCTGCTGCTCGAGGTCGGCGTGCTCCTGGACGAGGGCGGCGGCGGACTCCAACATGAGGGGCTCCTGAGGTCGTGCGCTGGTGGTGCCGGGCGGTGCGGGGCCGGTCTGGGCTCGCGGCAGGGACAGCAAGCGGAAGGTAAAGCAATGCGCCGGCCCGGACCACGAGGGTCAGGACCGGCGCATCGGGAAAGCTACTTGCTCTCGGCTGCGGCCTTCTTGCCGTAGCGGGCCTCGAAGCGGGCCACGCGGCCACCGGTGTCGAGGATCTTCTGCTTGCCCGTGTAGAACGGGTGGCACTGCGAGCACACCTCGGCGCGCATCTGGCCGGAGGTGGCGGTGCTGCGGGTCGTGAACGTGCTGCCACAGGTGCAGGTCACCGTGGTCTCGACGTACTCGGGGTGGATGTCCTTCTTCACTACGCGCTCCTTGAGTCATGAGACCGGGTCGGCCGGGCGGATGTGCCCTGGCTGCCGTGAACCGGTCAGCGGTCAAGTGTGCCAGACAGCGGCGCACATCTCCTAAACGATGGAGGCCTGCTGCTCATTCCCCGGGGCAGCCACCTGGGTGACGGTCCCGACGGTGGTCGGGGACACCTTCACAGGAGCTGGTGCCATGGCGTTGCCGAGCAGCGGGAGCGTGATGGTCATGGTCGTTCCCTCTCCCTCCACCGACTCGAAGGTGAGGTTGCCGTCATGGCCCTTCACGATGGCGCGGACGATGGCCAGACCGAGCCCTGTGCCGGGGATCGCCTGGGCGTTGGCGTTGGAGGCACGGAAGAACCGGTCGAAGAGCTTGCCCTGGTCCTTCGCGGGGATGCCGATGCCGGTGTCGGCGACGATGATCTCGAGCGTGCGGCCCGCAGCCCGGGTCGTGATCGTGGCGGTCCCCCCGGCCGGGGTGAACTTCACGGCGTTGGACCCGAGGTTGATCAGCGCCCGTTCGAGCTGGATCCGGTCGACGTGCACCTTCAGCCACGGGTCCACCTCGTCGACGACCAGCTGCACCGACCCACGGGCGGCCACGGGCGCGAGCATCTCGGCCACCCCATGCACCATGTCGCTGACGAGCGCGTCCTCAGGGTCGGACTCCAGGCCCGTCGCCTCGATCTTGTTGAGCACCAGCAGGTCCTCGATGAGTCCCCGAAGCCGGGTCGCGTTGCGTCCGATGACCCGCAGGGCCGACTCCTGGGCAGGTTCGAGGTCGCCGTAGTCGCCGTCCTCGAGCAGCTCGAGGTAGCCGCTGATGGAGGTGAGGGGAGTGCGCAGCTCATGGCTCACGGTGGCCATGAAGTCGGTCTTCTGTCGGTCGAGCTCGGTCAGCCGACGTACCTGCTCCTCCTGCATCTCGTTGAGACGCAGCTGGGCGATCGCCTGGGCGAGGTACCCGGCGCACTGCTGGATGGCCTGGATCTCGAATCGGCGCCAGCGCCGGTAGATGTCCACGGTCATCAGGGCGAGCACACCGAGCCCCTGCTCGCCGACGCCCACGGGCACCATCACGAGCGACCGGGCTCCTGTGGCGCGGTGGAACGCCGTGGCACGCTCGTCGCGGACGACCTCTGGGTCCAGAAGGTCACGGATCACGAAGACCGACCCCTCGCGACGCAGCTCGCGGTTCACGGCCGGGACGCTGTCTGCCAGCGAGGGTGGCAGCGGAGGAAGCGGGGGCAGGTCGTCGCGGTGCCACTGCACGCGCTCCTCGACCGCCTCCTCATCGTCCTCCAGGGTGTAGAGCATGACCCGGTCGACACCCATGGTCGTGCCGAGGTGGGAGCAGACGAGCTGCAGGACCTCTTCGAGGTCGTCGACGCTGCGCACCATCTTGGCCACGTCGAGGACCAGCTCGTGCATGTGCAGCACCTGGGCCTGCTCCTCGAGCAGTGCCCGGTTGGTTGTGGTGAGGTCGTTGAAGTCATCGGCAAGGGCCCGGATCTCCGCAGCACCCGCCTTGCCGTCGGCGAGGGCGAGGACGTCACCCGCGCGCTGGCGACCGACGACGCTGCGCAGCCGGACGATCGGCTTCGACAGCGAGCCCTCGAAGGTGTGCCACATGAAGTAGGCGCCGACGGCGGACACCAGGGTCAGTGCCGCCATCAGGGCCAGCAGTCGGTCGAAGGCGCCGGCGATGCGTTCGCGTACCGCCTTGCGTTGGGCGAAGAGCTGTGACTCCAGGTCCGCGGAAATGGCCCGGAACTCGGCGAACGTGCGGTCGGCACCAGCGGTGACCTCCGCCACGTCCTGACCACCGTCGGACCGCGGTCGGGACACCCACCCGAACCATGCCCGGGCGGCCGTCTCCTGGCGGTCGGTCAGGGCGCGGTAACGCGACCGCTCGTCGACCGTGAGCGCAGGGCTGTCGAGGGTCTTCCGCTGCTTGAGGACCAGTCGCTCCACAGCGATCAGGGCGCCTCGCATGGCGGCACTCTCGTTCACGTCATCGGCGACCGTGCGCCCCCAGGTGGCATCCGCATCGGTCATCTGCTGGCGCAGGGCAGTCGTGGAGTCGATGGCCGGGGACAGGACCTGGCTGACCCGAGCGGACTCCTGTGCGTTGGAGCGCATGGTCAGCAGGGCCGCACCGGCTACCACGGGGACGATGCAGAGCATCGTCACGACGAGCAGCCGCAGCTGGGCCGACACCGACCACCGGGCCGGCCTGTTCAAGGCTGGGCCTCGTCGAAGCCGGTCCGGGTCATGACGCCCCAGACCTGTTTCTTGCCCCGCAGGCTCGCCCACCAGCCGGAGAGTCGCCAGTAGACCGTGAGCTGTCGGTAGCCGAAGTTCTCCAGGACCGCGGCGCCGAGCGTGACGAGCAGGTCGCGCCACCGTGTGTAGCGGTGGAACGCCCACTCCTCCACCGACATCGCGGCGAGCGTGACGAGGATGGCCAAGCCATAGGCGAGGACCAGGAAGAGGATGGCGTAGGGGACGTTGACGATCCCCAGGAGCAGGCCGAGGACGACGATGATGATCCCGAAGGCCTCGAGGAGGGGGGCGAAGAGCTCGAACAGCCAGTAGTACGGCAGCGCCAAGGCGCCGAGACGCCCGTACTTGCGGCGGAACAGCATCCCCCGGTAGGCCCACAGGGTCTCCCACAGGCCACGGTGCCAGCGGCGACGCTGACGGCCCAGGACGGCGAAGCTGGACGGCACCTCGGTCCAACAGACGGGCTCAGGGACGAACTCGACCTTGTAGTCCCGCCCCGTGTCGATCATGTGCTTGTGGATGTGCAGCATGAGCTCGAAGTCCTCGCCGATGCTGTCGGGGTCCAGGCCACCGACCTCGACCACGACGTCGCGGCGGAACATGCCGAAGGCACCGCTGATGAGGATGAGCATGCCGAGCCGGGACCAGCCCGTGCGGCCGATGAGGAACGCGCGCAGGTACTCCACCACCTGGATGCGAGCCAGCCACGGCTTCGGCATCGCCAGCTTCACGAGTCGGCCCGAGACGACGCCGCTGCCGTTGACCACACGGATGGTTCCCCCGGTGGCGACCATCCGGGTCGGGTCATCGGTGAACGGCTTGCTGACACGCAGCAGTGCGTCGGGCTCGAGGATGGAGTCGGCGTCGATGACGGCCACGAGGGGCTCGATCGCTGCGTTGATCCCCGCGTTGATCGCCTCGGAGCGGCCCGAGTTGGTCTTGCGCACGACCACGAGACGGGTGTGACCGTCGCGGGGCACGTGCACCGCGCTGATCGTGGCGCGAAGGGGGATGTCACTGGGCACCCGGCGCGGGATCTCGATGAGGTCGAAGGCCTTGCGCAGCACCTCGAAGGTCCTGTCGGTGCTGCCGTCGTCGACGATGACGACCTCGTGGCGCGGGTAGCGCAGACTCAGCATCGCCGTCGTGGAGGTGACGATGCCGACCTCCTCGTTGTAGGCCGGCACGATCACCGAGACCCCGAGGGCGAGCTCTCCACCCAGCGTGTCCACCGAGGCGTCGCGCATGCGCAGGTAGCGGCGGAACTGCAGCGCAGCGGTGCAGATGAGCAGGAGGAAGGACAGGTTGATCAGGGTGAAGTAGGTCAGGATCGGGATGGCAGTGACTGCATAGAGCCACTGCACCACGGATCGCAGGCCGTCATCGAACGAGCTCACAGCCGTCCCGCCTTCAACCCCGCGAGGACCAGGGCGGTGCCGACCGCTGGCTCTGCGCGCCGCGCCACGAGGGTGTCGACGCCGGGCGTTCCGAGCTGGACGAGGGCTTGCGCAGCCAGCTCCGCCAAGCGGGTGTCGGAGTCGTCGAGCAGCCCCACCAGCGTGGGGAGGGCGGACGGAGCGCCGATGCGGCCGAGCGCACGAGCACAGGTACGACGCAGGTCGGTCGCCACGCCGACCGCGGTGTGACGAGTCAGCAGCTCGACCTCGGACTCGCGGCCGATGAGCCCGAGCGACTCCGCAGCCTCGATGCGCACCGTGAGGTCGGTATCGGAGCCGATCAGCTCGCGCAGCTCGGGCAGGGCCTGGACGAAGGTGCCAGCGCCTGCGACGTGCGCCGCGACCATGCGCGTGCGAGGGGCCGGGTTGCGCATCGCGGCGCGCAGCACGGGAGCGATCTCGACGCCCATCTCGAGCAAGGCGTCGGCCGCAAGACCGGCAGGGATTCCTCCGCCATCCCCCACAGAACGCAGCAACGGCGCGGCGAGCCATGGATCGGCAAGGTAGGCCGCGGCATACGCAGCACTGGCGCGCACCTCTGCCGCTTCGTCCTCGAGAGCCTCGGAGATCAGGGCAGTGCTGTCGGCGACGTGGGCGAGACCCAGCAGCTGTACCGCATGGGCGCGCCGAACCGGGGAACGGTGCGAGGCATCAGCCTTGGCCCGGTCGAGGGCGCCGTGCTCCTCCAGCACCGCCACGAGCTGGCCCGCTGGCTCACCGCGCACCTTGGCGAGCAGGCGCACAGCCGCATCGTCGACCGCGTCCGCGGCCTTGCCCCGGGCACTGCGCAGGACCGGGAGACCATCGGGCTCTCCGGCAGCAAGCTCGATGAGGGCCCCACGAAGCGGTGCGAGGGCGATCGCGGTGCGGTTCTCGCGGCCGAGGCGGCGCACCTTCGACACGATGACGCTGAGCGCGAGAGCCAGGCAGGCCAGCAGGACCAGGAACTCGATGCCCAGGAGGAGCTGCCTGGTCGTCACCGGGCTCGGGCGAGCATGCCGTTCACCCGGTGCAGGAGCTCCCGCGGGCTGAACGGCTTGATCACGTAGTCGTCGGCGCCGACGGCGAAGCCGGTGTCGACGTCGCTGTCACGCGACTTCGCGCTCAGCAGCAGGACCGGCACGGCGCCGTTCTCGCTGTCGCGGATCTTGCGCAGGACGTCGATGCCGGACAGTCCGGGCATCATCACGTCGAGGATGACCAGTGCTGGGCGCTGTGCCTGGAAGGACTCCCAGGCAGCCAGTCCGTCGCCCACGGCCTCGACGGCGTAGCCGGACTGCGTGAGCTTGAACTCCACGAGGTCGCGGATGTCCGGGTCGTCGTCCGCAATGAGCACGCGGGCCCCATCGGGCATTGCCACGGCTAGTCCTTTCGTCGTTCCTGCATCACCACGAGGCATTGCACCCAAGGTATGGCGTGCGGTCGGCAACGGCCTGTGTCCGAGCGCATCCGCGGCTCTTCCTCGGCAAATAGAACCGAACGGCCCACCCCAGCCTCCTTCGAGCGGTGAAAAGGGCCTCCGGGGACGCCGTGAACCCAGTCGACCCGGCCGGCCGCCCAAGCCGCCTCACGACGGAGCCCGACACCTGTGCGGCGCCGGGCTCCCTCGCTGTTCGCCCTGTTCGGGCTGGTTGCTCGTGTCAGCTGTTCTCGTCGTCCTGCGGCTTGAGCGAGGAGTTCTGCTGGACCTGCATGAGGAACTCGACGTTGCTCTTGGTCTTCTTGACCCGGTCGATGAGCAGCTCGATCCCCTGCTGCTGGTCGAGCGCAGCGAGCACCCGACGCAGCTTCCACATGATCTTGAGCTCCTCGCCGGACAGGAGGATCTCTTCCTTGCGGGTGCCCGAGTTGTTGATGTCGACCGCAGGGAAGATGCGACGGTTGGCCAGGCCGCGGTCGAGCTTGAGCTCCATGTTCCCGGTGCCCTTGAACTCCTCGAAGATGACCTCGTCCATCCGCGACCCGGTCTCCACCAGCGCGGTGGCGAGGATGGTCAGCGACCCCCCGTCCTCGATGTTGCGGGCAGCACCGAAGAACTTCTTCGGCGGGTAGAGGGCGGCGCTGTCGACACCGCCGGAGAGGATGCGACCGCTCGGTGGTGCGGCGAGGTTGTAGGCCCGCCCCAGCTTGGTGATGGAGTCGAGCAGCACGACGACGTCGTGACCCATCTCGACGAGGCGCTTGGCCCGTTCGATGGCCAGCTCGGCCACCGTGGTGTGGTCCTCGGCAGGGCGGTCGAAGGTCGAGGAGATGACCTCGCCCTTCACTGCGCGCTGCATGTCGGTGACCTCCTCGGGGCGCTCGTCAACGAGGACGACCATGAGATGGCACTCGGGGTTGTTCGTCGTGATCGCGTTGGCGATGGCCTGCATGACCATCGTCTTGCCGGCCTTGGCCGGGGCCACGATGAGGCCACGCTGGCCCTTGCCGATCGGGGCGACGAGGTCGATGATGCGGGTCGTGAGCAGGTTCGGCTCGGTCTCGAGGCGCAGGCGCTCCTGGGGGTAGAGCGGCGTGAGCTTGCCGAACTCGACTCGCTTGCGGGCCTCGTCGGGCGTCATGCCGTTCACCGTGTCCAGGCGGACCAGTGCGTTGAACTTCTGGCGCTGGTGCTGCTGCTGCTCATCGGTCTGCGCCTTCACCGCACCGGTGACGGCATCGCCCTTGCGCATACCGTTCTTCTTGACGGTGCCCAGCGGGACGTAGACGTCGTTGGAACCCGGCAGGTAGCCCGACGTGCGCACGAAGGCGTAGTTCTCCAGGACGTCGAGGATCCCCGCCACGGGGATCAGGACGTCGTCCTCGGCCACCTGGGGCTCGAACTCGTCATCGGCCCCGTACTCGCGACCGGTGCGACCACGCTTGTCACGGTTGCGACTGCGGTTGCGGTTGCGACGACGACCGCGGCCCTCGCCGTCGTCGTCGCCGTAACCACCCTGGTCCTGGTTGCCCTGGTCCTGGTTGCCCTGCTCCTGGTTCTGCTGTCCTTGGTTCTGCTGACCTTGGTGCTGCTGGTCCTGGTTGCCCTGACGCCGGTTCTGCTGGCCCTGAGGCTGATGGGCTTGGTTCTGGCTGCGGTCATTCGGACGTTCGTCCCGCTCGTCGCGGTCGACCCTGTCGTTCTGGCGGTCCCCCTGCTGCCGTCCGTCCCGGTCGTTCTGACGCTCAGCCCGATCGGTGCGCTGCTGCTGCCGGTCGCTGCGCTCAGGACGTTCACCCCGATCGACGCGATCGTCGCGGTTCGGCTGGCGCTCGTCGCGGTTCGGCTGGCGGTCGGTCTCGTCGGCGCGATCGCTGCGGTCCTGACGGCGGTTGGCCTGCTCGGCGCTGGCGCGGTCGTCGCGCTCCTGCGCCTGCTGGGTCTCCCCCCGGCCAGCCTGCGTCTGTGCCTGCGTGTGTGCCTGCATCTGCGGCTCGTCCTGCGGGCGCTCGGCCCGACGCTCGGCGGCCCGTGCGGAGCGCTCGGCGCGGGCCTGCTGGCGTTTGGCGCGGGCCTGCTCCGCCCCCGAGCGGGGCGAGTCACCCTGCGGCGAGCCACCCTGCGAGGGCTCTGCCTGCGAGGGCTGGCCCTGCGAGGGCTGGCCCTGCGAGGGCTCGGCCTGTGAGGGCTCGGCCCGCGGGGAGTGGCTGGCCACGGTGGCGTTCGCGCTGGCCGGCGCGGCGGCGTCGGTCCCTGGGCGCTCGGCCCCGGCGTCACGACGCGGCGCTGACCCCCCGGACTGGCGGTCCTTGATGGCGGCGACGAGGTCGCCCTTGCGCATCTTGGCGGTCCCGGAGATGCCCATGCTCGCGGCGAGACCCTGGAGCTCAGCCACCTTCATGGTGCTCAGTGCGCCGGAACGTCGCGGCTTCTCGTCCTGCGAGGACGCAGTGTCGAGAGTGGTGGTGTCTGTCACGAAGGATCCTTCCCCCTCGTATGCGGCCGGGTTCAGATCCCGAGCCGGTGCGTGGGTCGGCAGAGGCCGACCGGTGGAGCCACATGCAGCACGGTGAGGCCGAGGCAGCGAGGGCTGCTGTCATGTGGAGGGTGCAACTCACTGGTGTTCCGCGGGTGGCGGCATCGGCGGCGAGTGCGCGCTCAATGTAACACCGATGCCCTGACGGGAAGTGCACCGTGTCCAGATTGTCGCCTAGCCCGTCAGCGTCCTGACCTGCGCTCCCACGGCCGGCACCCCGGGGTCGAGGACCTGCCACGCCCGGTCGACCAGAGCAGCGACAGCGGGCGCACTGTCCTGCGTCGACAGCACGAGCACCGACGGGCCCGCACCGGAGATCACGGCGGCATGGCCCGCAGCCCGAAGGCGGTCGACGAGCTCCAGGGACCCCCCGAACGAGTCACGTCTCGCTTCCTGGTGCAACCACTCCCTCGTCCCCGCGAGCAGGTGCTCCGGGTGGGCCGTGAGCGCCTGCACCAGCAGCGCAGACCGAGCCGAGTTGAGGGCGGCATCACCGTGCCGCACGTGCGTCGGCAGCACCGACCTGGCCCTGGCGGTCGACAGCTGGTTCGAGGGCACCAGCACGCGGACCCTCACATCGGGGTGCAGCGACAGCCGCACCGTGTGGGTCCCGTCGTCGTCGCCGTCCGACCACGACAGCGTCAGGCCGCCATAGACCGACGCCGACGAGTTGTCCGGATGGCCCTCGAGCCGGGCCGCCAAGGTGTTCGCGAAGGAGAGGTCGACCTCGTCGTGGACGCCGCGCGATACTTCGTGCAGACCCTGTGCTGCAACGATTCCCGTCACGATTGCCGTGGCGGACGAGCCGAGCCCACGACCATGGGGCACCGCGTTGTGGCAGTGGAGGTGCAACCCTGCCGGCACGTCGACGGCCAGGTCTGCCCAGGCGCGCAGCATCGAGCGGTGCACCAGGTGGGTGGCGTCGCGCGGCACGTCCGCGGCTCCCTCCCCCTCGACCTCGATGCGCAGACCGGGTGCGTCGGTGACGGTCGCCACACAGGTGTCCCAGAGCCCGAGGGCCAGGCCCACGGAGTCGAAGCCGGGGCCGAGGTTGGCGCTGCTCGCCGGCACTCGCACCTCGACTGCCGCCCCGGGCGTCAGGGCGGCGCCCATCAGCCGTCCAACCCCAGGGCCCGGGCTGCGGTGAAGGCGTCCACCGACACCCGCGTCGGGGTGATGTCAGAACCGTCAGCGTTCCGCAGGGCCCACTGCGGGTCCTTGAGGCCGTGACCGGTGACGGTGCACACGATGGTGGCGCCGGCCGGCACGTGACCCGCCTCGGCTGCCTGGAGCAGGCCGGCGACCGACGCGGCAGAGCCAGGCTCGACGAAGATGCCCTCCTGCGCCGACAGCACGCGGTGGGCATGGAGGATCTGCTCGTCGGTGACCGACTCGATGCGGCCGCCGGAGTCGTCGCGGGCCTGCTCGGCCTGCTTCCACGAGGCGGGGTTGCCGATCCGGATCGCCGTGGCGATGGTGTCGGGCTCGTCGACCGGGTGGCCCAGGACGATCGGCGCGGCACCTGCGGCCTGGAAGCCCCACATCTGCGGCAGCTTCGTCGCCGGGCCGGGGACCTCGGATCCCCGGTGGTACTCGCGGTAACCCCTCCAGTAGGCCGTGATGTTGCCGGCGTTGCCGACCGGGAGGCAGTGGATGTCAGGGGCGTCACCAAGCGCATCCACGACCTCGAACGACGCGGTCTTCTGGCCCTCGATACGGGCCGGGTTGACCGAGTTCACCAGCTCGACGGGGTAGGCCTCGGCGAGCTTGCGGGCCAGGGTCAGGCAGTCGTCGAAGTTCCCGTCGACCTGGAGCAGGGTCGCGCCGTGCGCGATGGCCTGGCTGAGCTTGCCCATCGCGATCTTGCCGTCCGGGACGAGGACCGCACACGTCATACCGGCCTTGGTCGCATAGGCGGCGGCGCTGGCACTGGTGTTGCCGGTGGACGCACAGATCACCGCCTTGGCACCGTTGCGGGCGGCCACGGAGATCGCAGCGGTCATGCCGCGGTCCTTGAACGACCCGGTCGGGTTGAGACCTTCGTACTTGACGAAGACGTCGGCCCCCGTGAGCGAGGACAGGTGCTCAGCGGGAATCAGCGGCGTCCCACCCTCCTGCAGCGTGACGACCGGCGCGCCGGACAGGGTCGGCAGGCGGTCGGCGTACTCACGGATGACGCCCTTCCACAGACTGGCCATCAGGCTCCCTCCACCCTCATCACGGAGGTGACCTCGTACACGGTGTCGAGGGCGGCGAGCGCCTCGACCGTCGCGGACAGCGCTGCATCGAGCGCGGTGTGCGTCACGACGACCAGGCTGGCCCGGGTCTCGCCTCCGTCCGGGTCGACGACGACCTTCTGGCGCACCGTCTCGATCGACACGTCGTGCTCGGCGAAGGCCGTGGCCACCTGGGCAAGGACACCAGGACGGTCGGCCACGGCGAGGCTGATGTGGTACCTCGTCAAGGCCTGACCCATGCCAAGGACAGGCAGGTCGGCATAGGCCGACTCCCCCGGCCCGCGGCCGCCCCCGACCCGGTGCCGGGCCACGGCGACGACATCGCCGAGGACGGCGCTGGCGGTGGGGTCGCCACCGGCACCCTTGCCGTAGAACATCAGCTGGCCGGCGGCGTCCGCCTCGACGAACACGGCGTTGAACGCCTCTCGCACACCACCGAGCGGGTGCGACCTGGGGATCATCGCCGGGTGGACGCGGACGCTGACGCCAGGAGTCATGACCCCATGCTCGTCGGCCACCTCAGTGCGCTCGCAGATCGCGAGGAGCTTGACGACACAGTCCATCTCGCGCGCGGCCTCCACATCGCCGGCGCTCACCTCGGTGATCCCCTCGCGGTAGACCTGGTCGCTCGACACCCGGGTGTGGAACGCGAGCGAGGCGAGGATCGCAGCCTTCGCAGCAGCGTCGAAGCCCTCGACATCGGCCGTCGGGTCGGCCTCTGCATAGCCCAGCGCCTGCGCCTGCTCGACCGCCTCGGCGAAGCCCTGACCGGTGGTGTCCATCTTGTCGAGGACGTAGTTGGTGGTGCCGTTGACGATGCCGAGCACCTTGCGCACGTCGTCGCCGGCCAGGGACTCACGGATGGGGCGCAGGATGGGTATGGCGCCCGCCACCGCGGCCTCGTAGTAGAGGTCCACCCCGTGCTCAGCCGCTGCGGCGTAGAGGCTGGGACCGGCCTCGGCAAGCAACGCCTTGTTGGCGGAGACGACGGACGCGCCGTTTGCCATCGCCTTCTCGATGAGGCCCCGAGCCGGCTCGATACCCCCGATGACCTCGACGACGATGTCGGCGCGGGTGACCAGGGAGTCGGCGTCGGTGGTGAACAGGGCCGGGTCGACGGGCAGGTCGGAGCGGTCGCGTCCGGCACGGCGCACCGCGATCCCCACGAGCTCCAGCGGCCGGCCCACCCGGGCGGCCAGGTCGTCGGCGTGCTCGGTGAGCAGGCGGGCCACGGACGAACCGACCACGCCACACCCGAGCAGGGCGACCCGCAGGGGCTCCCCTGCCGTCACCTTCTGGCTGTCACTCACGACATGCTCCTCAGCGCCCCGAGGGGCTTGGTTGCGGTCCGGCCATGGTGCCGCGACCACGTTGTGGACGCTCATTGTTCCGTCATCCGGACGTTCTCGCGCAATGACCGGCAGCCGGGCGAGATCTTCTCAGCCCACATCGAGCGCCAGCAGATCCTCCACGGTCTCGCGCCGCACGACCACGCGTGCCTGCCCGTCGCGCACCGCCACGACCGGCGGACGGGGCGTGTGGTTGTACTGGCTGGCCATGCTGCGGCAGTACGCGCCCGTCCCAGGCACCGCCACGAGGTCTCCGGCAGCGATGTCGTCGGGGAGGTACTCGTCCATGACGATGATGTCGCCGCTCTCGCAGTGCCTGCCGACCACCCGGGCGAGGCGCGGGCCTGCCTCGGAGCGCCGGCTGGCCAACGTGCAGGAGTAGTCCGCGTCATACAGGGCCGTGCGGATGTTGTCGCTCATGCCGCCGTCGACGGAGACATAGGTGCGCTTGCGCCCCTCGCCGAGCTCGACGTCCTTGACGGTCCCGACCTCGTAGAGCGTGAAGGTGCTCGGCCCGGCGATGGCGCGGCCGGGCTCGATGGAGATCTTCGGGGAAGGGGTGCCCGTGCCGTCGCCCACCTTCTTGAGCTCACGGCCGACAAGATCGGCCATCTGCTCACCGAGCTCCCGCGGGTGCAGCGGCGCGTGCTCGGAGGTGTAGGCGATGCCGTAGCCGCCACCGAGGTCGAGCTCGGGCATGTGCACCCCGTGGACCCGGGCGACCTCGGCGTGCAGGCCGATGAGCCGGCGCGCCGAGACCTCGAACCCGGAGGTGTCGAAGATCTGGCTGCCGATGTGGGAGTGCAGGCCCAGCAGGTGCAGGGTGTCGACGTGCTCGAGGATGCGCGCGACAGCCTGCGCTGCGCGACCTCCGGCCAGGGAGAACCCGAACTTCTGGTCCTCATGGGCGGTGGCGATGAACTCGTGGGTGTGCGCCTCGACGCCCACGGTCACGCGCACCATGACCGGCGCCCGGACCCCCATCTCGGCCGCGACGGCCGCCACCCGCTCGATCTCCTCGAAGGAGTCCACGACGATCCGGCCGACACCGTACCCGAGCGCCTGGCGGATCTCGGAGAGCGACTTGTTGTTGCCGTGCAAGCCGATCCGCCGGGCCGGGAACTCCGCACGCTGCGCGACCGCGAGCTCGCCACCGGAGCAGACGTCGAGACAGAGCCCCTCCTGCGCCACCCAGCGGGCGACCTCGGTGCACAGGAACGCCTTACCGGCGTAGTAGACGTCGACCCCACCGAGGTCGGCGAACGGCGCAGCGAACTCGTCACGGAACGCCCGCGCCCGTGAGCGGAAGTCTTCCTCGTCGAGCACGTAGGCCGCGGTGCCGAACTCGCGCGCGATGCTCACGACGTCGAGCCCCCCCACGGTCAACCGGCCCTCGGCATCGCGAGCCACCGTCTGCGGCCACAGCTGCGGCATCAGCTCGTTGACATCGCCCGGGGTGGGCAACCAGTGCGGCGGCCCGCCGTACCCCTCGGCGTGGAGGGCACCAGCCTCGTGAGCGCGCATCGTCGTCCTCCCTCTCCCTGCTGCGTCCGCGTGCCAACCGTTCGAGCCGGTGGAGAACCAGCGTCACACGGCTGTCAGCGGTGGGGTCACATCCGTTCGGGTGCCGAGACTCCGAGCAGCCCCAGGCCGTTTGCCAGCACCTGGCGCGTCGCGTCGCCCAGCCACAACCGGCTGCGGTGCAGGTCGGTGACCGCCTCCTCGGCCGTCATCGGCCGCACCCGACAGGTGTCGTACCACTTGTGGAAGTGGCCGGCGAGGTCCTCGAGGTATCGCGCGACCCGGTGCGGCTCGCGCAGGTGCGCGGCCCTGGCCACGACGCGCGGGAAGTCGCCGAGGATGGCCAACAGGGCGGCCTCGGTCGGGTCGCTCAGCAGCGACGGGTCGAACCCGTCGGCCCGGTCGACCCCGTCCTCACCCGCCAGCTTGGCGACGTTGGAGGTCCGAGCGTGGGCGTACTGCACGTAGAAGACCGGGTTGTCGTTGGTCTGCTTGCGCAGCTCCTCACCATCGAGCGACAGCGGGCTGTCGGCCGGGTAGCGGGACAGGGAGTAGCGGATCGCGTCGGTGCCGATCCAGTTGATGAGGTCGCGCAGCTCGATGATGTTGCCGGCCCGCTTGGACAGCTTGGCGCCTCCGAGGTTGACCAGCTGACCGATCTGCACCTCGATGTTGTGCTCCTTGTCGTCCCCTGCGCAGGCTGCGATCGCCTTGAGCCGGTTGATGTAGCCGTGGTGGTCGGCACCGAGCAGGTAGATCTTCTCGTCGAACCCCCGGTCCTTCTTGCTCAGGTAGTACGCGGCATCCGCGGCGAAGTAGGTTGGCTCGCCGTTCGCGCGCACCAGCACCCGGTCCTTGTCGTCACCGAAGTCCGAGGTCCGCAGCCACACCGCACCGTCCTGGTCGAAGACGTGACCCTGAGCGCGTAGGCGTTCCACCGCCTGCTCCACCGCCCCCGAGGCGTGCAGCGCGGCCTCGGAGAACCACACGTCGAACTCGACGCCGAAGTCGGCGAGCGTGTCCTGGATGTCCTGCAGCTGCGCGGGGTAGGCGACCACCCTGGCCGCAGCCAACGCCTCGTCGTCGGACAGCTCGAGGAGGTCAGGCCGGGCCACGAGCACCTGGGCAGCCAGGTCGTCGATGTAGGCGCCGGGGTAGCCGCCCTCGGGAGTCGGCTGACCCTTGGCGCGCGCGAGCACCGATGCGGCGAACTTGTCCATCTGGGCACCGGCGTCGTTGATGTAGTACTCGGTCGTCACGGTGGCACCGGACGCCTCGAGAAGGCGCGACACGGCGTCACCGAGGGCAGCCCACCGCGTGTGCCCGAGGTGCAGAGGGCCGGTCGGGTTGGCCGAGATGAACTCGAGGTTGATGACGTGCCCGGCCTCGGAGTCGTTGCGCCCATAGGCCGTTCCCGACTCGACGATGCTGCGGGCGAGCTCACCGGCGGAGGCAGCGTCCAGGGTGATGTTGAGGAACCCCGGCCCCGCGATGTCCACGGCCTTGACTCCGGAGACCTCACCGAGGCGGTCGGCGAGCAGGGTCGCGACCTCGCGCGGCGGCATACCGGCGAGCTTGGCCAGCTGCAGGGCGATGTTGGTGGACCAGTCGCCGTGGTCACGGTTCCTCGGTCGCTCCACGCGAACCTCCGCAGGCACGTCCACGGCGAGGGCGCCTGCGGCGACGGCGTCGGTGAGGGCGGTGCGGATGGCAGCAGAGAGCTGTTCGGGAGTCACGCGGCAAGTCTAGGGCTGGCTCCCGCACGCCTGGTTCAGGGCGCTGGGGTGTGGGCCCTGCCCTCGGCCATGTAGCCGTCGACGAGGGTGATGAGGTACTCCGGGTCGAACGGCTTGGCGACGAACGCGTCGAGCCCCGACGCCGTGGCCTGGGTTCGGTCGTGCTGCTGCACCGACGCGGTGACCATGAGCACCGGGATCTGCTCGAACCTCGGGTCGCCCCGGATCGCGCTGATGGTCCACCATCCGTCGCGCGGCACCATGTGGGCGTCGAGGGTGATCACCCCGGGGAGGCTCTCGCCCCGGCCTGCGCGCTCAGCCAGCCGCGCGAGCAGCTGGCCGCCGTCGGTGAGCTCCTCGACGTCATACCCCTCGAGCTCGAGGTTGAGGCGGATGAGCCGACGGATCGGCTCGGTGTCGTCGCACACCATGACCAGTCCCCCGCGTTCCATGAGGGCCACCCTAGGCTGCTACCCTCACCGGGCGCGCCTTTGACGGGGCGTGGTTCGGCCCCCGTAGCTCAGGGGATAGAGCACCGCCCTCCGGAGGCGGTGGCGCAGGTTCGAATCCTGCCGGGGGCACCAATCGGCCGAGTGCGACGCGCTCGGCCTTTTTGGTGCCCTGACGCCTTGCGGTGGCCGGGCCCTGGGGTCGCCCGACGCCTTGGGGTGGCTCGTGACAGCGCCCCTCCCTCCGGGCGAGCGCGCTCAGCGCTGGGAGGCGTCGGCGACCTCGCCGACGAGCTCCTCGATGACGTCCTCGAGGAAGACGACACCGATGTCGACGCCGTCGGTGTCGACGACGCGGGCCAGGTGGGCCCCGGTGCGCTGCATCGTGCGCAGCACCTCCTCGACCTCGTCGGCGGCCTGCACCGTCGCGAGCTTGCGCACCCGCTTGACCGGGACGGCGATCGACCGCTCGGTGTCATCGGCGTAGAGGACGTCCTTGAGGTGGAGGTAGCCGGCGAGACCACCGTCCACGTCGACCATGGGGTAGCGCGAGAAACCGCGCTTGGCGACCAGTCGCTCGACGTCGTCCGGGGTGGCGGTCAGCGGCAGGGTCACGAGGTCACCGAGCGCGACGGCGACGTCGACGGCGTCCTTGTCGCTGAACTCCAGCGCCGCACCGACCAGCCCGTGCTGGCCCTCCTCGATCAGTCCCTCGTGGTGGCTCTCGGCGAGGATGTGCTCGACCTCCTCGACGGTGAACGTCGAGGCGATCTCGTCCTTGGGCTCGACCCCGAACAACCGCACCAAGGACTTGGCGAGCCGCTCCATCACCGAGATGACGGGGCGCAGGACCCGGGTGATGAACAGCAGCGCCGGCACGAGGACGAGAGCGGAGCGCTCCGGGCCCGCGAGCGCGAGGTTCTTGGGGATCATCTCCCCGACGACGACGTGCAGGTAGACGACGATCAGGAGCGCGAGCGCCAGCGCGGCACCGTCGGCCACCCCGGTCGGCAGGCCCAGGTGCTCGACGACGGGTTCGAGGGCGTGGTGCAGCGCCGCCTCGGAGACGGCACCGAGCAGGACCGAGCAGACGGTGATGCCGAGCTGGGCGCACGCCAGCAACGAACCCATCTGCTCCAGGGCGTCCAGGCACGTCTGGGCGCGGCGCGACCCGGCTGCGGCGAGTGGTTCGAGCGTGGATCGTCGGGCGGCCATGGCCGCGAACTCGGCTCCCACGAAGAAGGCGTTGAGCAGGAGCAGCAGGACCGTCACCCAGACGGCGCCGGCGCTCACTTGGACCCCTCCGTGTGCCGCGGTGCAACGGGGCGACGAGGGCCTGGCACGCGGTCGGGTGCGGCGCCCGTGCCGTCGGCGCCGCCGGAGACCGCACCGTTCGCCACGCCGGCCGTACCGGGAACGCCCTGCAGCACGGCCGCGGGGTCGTCGGCGCGGAACCGGAGGCGGTCGGCCCGCATCCCGTCCATCGCGAGCACGGTGATCTCCCAGCCGGGGATGTCGAGGCGGTCGCCCACCACGGGGATCCGACCGAGCTCGGCCATCACGAACCCGCCGGTGGTCTCGTAGGCCGGACCGTCAGGCACCTCTGCGCCGAGCCGGTCGCGCACCTCGTCCGGCCGCCACAGCCCGGGCACCGTCCAGGACCCGTCGGTGAGCTCGCGCCCGGTGGTGCGGAACACGTCGTGCTCGTCGGAGACCTCGCCGACGATCTCCTCCACGACGTCCTCGAGGGTGACGATGCCTGCTGTGCCGCCGTACTCGTCGACGACGATCGCGAGCTGGAGGCCGTGCTCGCGGAGCATGAGCAGGAGCGGGTCGAGTCGGATCGTCTCGGGGACGAGCAGCGGGGGCACCATCAGGGCCGACACAGGGACGTCGGCGCGACGCTCGTGGGGCACGGCGATGGCGCGCTTGACGTGAACGACACCGTCGATGTCGTCCCAGTCCTCGCCGGTCACCGGGAAGCGGGAGTGGCCGGTGCGCCGAGCGAAGCGCACGACGTCGTCAGCGGTGGCGGTGCGTTCGATGGAGGTGGACCTGGCCCGGGGGCTCATCACGTCGGCAGCGGTCTGTTCGCCGAACCCGAGCGACCGGGCCACCAGGCGAGCCGTGCCCTCGTCGAGGGTGCCGGCCTCGGCGGAGCGACGGACGAGGGAGGTGAGCTCCTGGGGGGTCCGTGCGCCGGACAGCTCCTCCTGCGGGGTGATGCCGAGGGCGCGCAGGAACAGGTTGGCCGAGCCGTTGAGCACGACGATCAGCGGGCGCGAGACCATCGCGAACATCCGGACCGGCCTGGCCACCACCTTGGCGGTGGCCAGCGGTGCCGAGATGCCGAGGAACTGCGGCAGCAGCTCGCCGAACACCATCGAGAAGAGCGTGGCGATGACGAGCGCGAGGACGGCAGCGGCCGAGTCCAGCGTCGAGCCCGACAGCCCGGCGGCACCGAGCGGGGTCTCCAGCAGGCGGCCGATCGACGGCGTCGCGATGAAACCCAGGATCAGCGTCGTCAGGGTGATGCCCACCTGGGCCGCAGACAGCTGGGTCGAGAGCCGACGCAGCGACGCCAGCACGGGTTCGGCAGCGGTGTCACCGTTGTCGATGGCCTTCTGGACGGTGGGGCGGTCCAGGGCGACGAGGGAGAACTCGGTGGCCACGAAGACAGCGGTCCCGATCGTCAGTGCCACGCCCGCAAGGACCAGTAACCATTCGGTCATAGTGCGGCCATCCTAGGGTCGCGGCGCCGTCCAGCCGATTCCGGCGACGCGCCGAGGCCAAACCCCGTTGACCCTCCTCCGGCGTGAGTTGGGAGGATGGCGCCATGTCCACGAGACCGGGGGAACGATGACGACGACCCAGACCACCAGACCACCAGCGACGCCACGAGAGGGCGCCCGCATCGAGGTTCGTGACCTCACGAAGCGATTCGGCGGCTTCACGGCCGTCGACGACCTGTCCTTCAGCGTCGAGCCCGGCCGGATCACCGGCTTCCTCGGCCCGAACGGTGCCGGCAAGACCACGACCCTGCGCATGCTGCTCGGCCTCATCGCGCCGACCAGCGGGTCGGCGACGATCGGCGGGCAGGTCTACCGCGACATCCCGTCGCCCATGTCGACCGTCGGCTCGGCCCTGGAGGCCACGAACTTCCATCCCGGCCGATCCGGCCGGGACCACCTGCGTGTCCTCGGCGACACGATGGGGGTCGGCGGGGCCCGCGTCGACGAGATGCTCGAGCTCGTCGGCATCCCTGCGGCCGCCCGCAAGCGCGCCGGTGGCTACTCGATGGGTATGCGGCAGCGGCTCGGCCTCGCCGCGGCCATGCTCGGCGACCCGCAGGTGCTCATCCTGGACGAGCCGGCCAACGGCCTGGACCCCGAGGGCATCCGCTGGTTGCGCGGGTTCCTGCGCCACCTGTCCGGCGAGGGCAAGACGGTCCTGATCTCCAGCCACATGCTCCAGGAGGTCGAGCAGACCGTCGACGACGTCGTGATCATCTCCAACGGGCGCCTGGTCAAGCAGGGCACCATGGCCGACCTGCACGGCAACGGTGGGGCGATCGTCCGGACCACGGACGCGAACGCCCTCGCAGGCGCCCTGCGCGTGGCCGACCTCACCAGCACCGAGCAGGACGGGGCGCTCCTCGTCGACACCTCCGACCTGCGCCTCGTCGGTGACGTCGCCCTGCGGGCCGGCCTGCCGGTCTACGAGCTCAAGGTGGCCACGACAGACCTCGAGGACCTGTTCTTCGAGCTGACCGAGGGCACCAACCGCAACCTCGGTAGCGCGACGCCCGCAGGGACGCCCCCCGAGCAAGAAGTTGTCACCGTCGCGGAAGGAACGCACTCATGACCGCCGCAGTCCGCGCCGAGTTCCTCAAGTTCTTCACGACCCGACTCTGGTGGGGCATGGCGATCGCCATGTTCCTGGCCGGCGCCGGACTCGCGGTCGCCTTCGGCTTCCTCTACACGAGCGACGCCTTCACCGAGGGCTCCCAGGGCGCACCGACGGGCACCGCCGAGCAGATCGCCAACAGCGTCTACACGAGCGGGCTCAGCATCGGCTACCTGCTCACGCTGACCATCGGCGTCATGCAGATCGGGTCGGAGTACCGCCACAAGACGATCACGAGCACGTTCCTCAGCGTGCCCAAGCGGGGGCGCGTCATGGGCGCCAAGGTGATCGCCCTCCTCGGCATCGGCGCCATCTACGGGATCATCTCCCTGGTTGGTTCGGTCATCGCCGGGGCGATCATCCTCAGCGCCAAGGGCTTCGAGCCGTTCCCCACCTCCGGGGTCTTCCGCACCCTGGCCCTGAGCCTGCTGGTGCTGGGCCTCTGGGCCCTGATCGGCCTCGGGGCGGGCATCCTCATCCCCAACCAGGTCGCGGCACTGCTCATCGCCATCGGCGTCGCGTGGATCATCGAGCCGCTGGCGGGCTTCGGGCTCAGCTTCTGGGAGTTCGGTCGCGAGCACATCGTCCAGTACCTGCCCAGCGCTGCGACCCAAGCCATGGTCAACGGGGTGTCGCAGGGCGGGGACAACGCCACCCAACCGCTGGCCTGGTGGGGAGGCGCCCTCGTCCTCGCTGCGTATGCAGCGGTGCTCGCCGGCGTCGGTTCGTGGCGGACCATCCGGAGCGACATCAGCTAGTCCCCGCTCCGAGCCGCGGTCGTGGGGCCGGTTTTCCGTCGGGAAGCCGGCCCCTCGGCATACCCGCAGGTGGGAAGGGGTGGCCCGGGTGGACGCCATCGCGTCCAAAACCGGCTCACCCGCCTGCCGCTGAGCACGCTGTCGGGGATAGGCTGGGTTCACCCATTGCCCGTCATTGTCGACGCTACGAAAGAGGCGTATTCGCCGTGCCCGACCAGTCCCCGTCCAGTGATCCCATGGCGGCCTTCGGGCCGAACGAGTGGCTCGTGGACGAGCTCTACGAGCAGTACCAGAACGACAAGGACTCCGTCGACAAGGCGTGGTGGTCGTTCTTCGAGGACTACACCCCCTCGGACGGTGGCGGAGGCAACGGGTCCGCGCCGTCCAACGGCACGACCAACGGCGGCACTGCGGCAGCGTCGTCCGCCACGGCGCCGGCCGCGACGAAGCCGGCCGTGCAGGCGCCCGTGAAGGCTGCCGCTTCGAGCGCGGCCCCCGCCGCCCCCGCGGCGAGCGCGCCTGTGAAGGCGCCTGCCCTCAAGGACCCCACGGCCACCGACTCCGGGAACGCCCAGTCGACGAGCACCGACAAGTCCGACGCGCGCACCGACCCGGCCGTCGCCGACAAGCCCGAGGACAAGGAGGCCGCGGCCGCCAAGGACCAGCCGAAGCCCCGCGAGCCCCAGGCCCCGAAGTCGACGGGCCCGGTCAACCAGGACGAGGTCAGGCCGCT
>JBDSKZ010000016.1:0-5134 GCA_039916625.1 Pedococcus sp. | reverse complement strand
GGGCACTTCCCGGACCGCTCCTACGACCCGCGCCTCGTCGTGTGCGCCGACCCCGTGGAGGACCGTCGACGCCAGGCCGTGGAGGACTTCGGGTTCGAGCGCGCAGTGGCGGACTGGCGTGAGGCCGTCACCGCCCCGGACGTCGACGCGGTGTGGGTGACTGCGCCCAACATGATGCACCTGCCGATGATCGAGGCGGCGGCCGCGGCCGGGAAGGCCGTCTTCAGCGAGAAGCCGATCGGCGGCAAGCCGGAGCATGCGGTGGCTGCCCTCAGCCACGCGACCGCGGCCG
This sequence comes from Pedococcus sp., assembly GCA_039916625.1. GTDB lineage: Bacteria > Actinomycetota > Actinomycetes > Actinomycetales > Dermatophilaceae > Pedococcus. The sequence continues at coordinate 4,842 of JBDSKZ010000016.1, read as the reverse complement.
GGGTGGCCACCGGTGTGGGCTACTGCTACCTGTGGTCACCCCTGGTGCTGCACGCCCGGGACCTCATCGCCAGCGGCGCGCTCGGCGAGATCACCCACTACCGCGGCCGGTTCCTGTCGATGTACGGCAGCGACCCCATGGGTCTGCTCACCTGGCGCTTCTTCATGGAGCAGGCGGGCTACGGAGTCACCAGTGACATCCTCAGCCACTCGGTCGCCATGGCTCAGTTCCTCGTCGGTCCCGTCGTCGAGGTGGTGGGGATGGCCAACACGACGATCCCCCGCAGGCCGATCCCGACCGGGGCGGCCAGCCACTACGGCGTCGGCAGCCCGGAGGACCCGACGGGCGCGGTCGAGAACGAGGACTTCGCCTCGATGCTGTGCCGCTTCGAGGGTGGGGCCACGGGGACCTTCGAGGCCAGTCGCACCGTCGTCGGACCGGAGAGCCAGAACGCCTTCGAGGTCTACGGCACCAAGGGCTCGCTGGCCTGGAACCACGAGCAGATCAACGAGCTCCAGTACTACGCCGTCACGGACTCCCCGAACTCCGGATACACCACGATCTTCGGCGGTGAGCGGTTCCCGTTCCACGGTGCGTTCGTGCCCGGGCAGGCCAACAGCATCGGCTTCGAGGACCTCATCACGATCCAGGACCACGCCTTCCTCGAGGCGCTGGCCACGGGAAGCCGGTTCAGCCCCGGGTTCTCCGAGGCGGTGGACGTGGTGGGCGTCCAGCAGGCCCTCATCGACTCGTGGCAGAGCCGCGGCTGGCAGACCGTCCAGGACCTGAAGGAGAGCACCCGATGACCACCGTGCGCATCACCACCGCAGAAGCGCTCGTGCGCTACCTCGTCGCCCAGCGCACGGAGGTCGACGGCCGCGAGGTTCCGCTGTATCCCGGCGTGTTCGCCATCTTCGGCCACGGCAACGTGACGAGCCTGGGCCATGCCCTCGAGCAGCACCGCGACGAGATCCCCGTGTGGCGTGGCCAGACCGAGGAGGGCATGGGCCTGGCTGCGGTGGCCTTCGGCAAGGCGACCCGGCGGCGCCAGGTCATGGTCTGCACGAGCTCGATCGGGCCCGGGGCGACCAACATGGTCACCGCTGCCGGTGTCGCCATGGCCAACCGGCTCCCGGCGCTGTTCATCTCCGGAGACGCTTTCACCTCCCGCCTGCCGGACCCGGTGCTCCAGCAGGTGGAGCACTTCGGCGACCCCACGACGACCGTCAACGACAGCTTCCGGCCAGTGGTCCGCTACTGGGACCGGATCACCCACCCCGCCCAGCTCCTCACCTCGCTGCCGCAGGTGACTCGCACGCTGCTGGACCCCGCCGACTGCGGCCCGGTCTTCCTCGGGCTGCCCCAGGACGTGGCGGCGACCGCCTACGACTACCCGGAGGGTTTCTTCGAGCCGGTCGTCCACCGGGTGCCCCGCCCCCGGGCCGACCGTGAGGAGCTCGCGGCGGCTGCGGCTGCCTTGCGTGCCGCCGAACGCCCTGTGCTGATCGCCGGTGGTGGGGTCCACTACTCACTAGCCGAGGCCGAGCTCGCGGACTTCGCGCAGCGACACGGCATCCCGGTGGTGGAGACCGTGGCCGGCAAGTCCTCCCTGGTCGCCGACCACCCGCGGTATGCCGGCCCGGTCGGGGTCACCGGGGCCGCCGAACCCAACGAGGCGTGCGCGGCCGCAGACGTGGTCCTCGCCGTGGGGACCCGGCTCAACGACTTCGTCACCGGCTCATGGACCCTCTTCGACGACCGCGCCCGGATCGTGGCGCTCAACACGGCGCGCTTCGATGCCACCAAGCACCTCGCGACCGCGGTGGTGGGCGATGCCCGCGAGAGCCTGGTGGAGCTGTCGGCGCTGCTCGGCGACTGGACCGCGCCCCAGCAGTGGACGGACCACGGCACGGCGCTGCAGCACCGGTTCCTGGAGTTCGTCGCCGGTCGGGTCGCCGACGACGGTGGGCTCCCGCTCAGCTACGCGCAGATCGTCGGTGCGGTGCACCGTCGGGCACGGGCCGAGGACTATGTCGTCGCAGCGGCCGGCGGCCTCCCTGGCGAGGTCAACGTCAACTGGCTGAGCAGGTCGGTGGCGAGCTTCGACTGCGAGTACGGCTTCTCCTGCATGGGATACGAGATCGCTGGGGCATGGGGGGCGGCCTTCGCCCGCGAGAAGGACGGGGGCGAGGTGTTCGCGCTCGTCGGCGACGGCTCCTACCTCATGCTCAACAGCGAGATCTACTCCTCGGTCCTCTCGGGCAAGAAGATGGTCGTCATCGTCTGTGACAACGGCGGGTTCGCGGTGATCGAGCGACTCCAGAAGAACCAGGGGGGCAACTCCTACAACAACATGCTCCGTGACTCGACCGGTCCCGGCTCGGACGCCAGGGTCGACTTCGTCGCACACGCGGCCTCATTGGGTGCCCACGCCACGAGGGCGGGCTCGATCGCCGAGCTCGAGGCGGCGGTGGACGCCGCGCGCAGCCACGACCGCACCAGCGTCATCGTCGTCGACGTGCGCGAGTCCGACTGGACCGAGGGCGGGCTGTTCTGGCAGGTGGGCGTACCCGAGGTCAGCGAGCTCGAGACGGTGCGCGAGGCGCGGACCGTGAACGAGGCGGGTGTGGCGACCCAACGTCGCGGCGTGTGATGGTGGGCAGGGGGACCGCGCAGACCCGGCAGGCGGGGCAGGTGGCCCGTCCCACGATCCGCGATGTCGCCGCGCGAGCCGGTGTCTCCAAGTCCTTGGTGTCCCTGGCCCTGCAGAACGCCCCACGGGTCGCGCCGGAGACGCGCGAGGCGATCCTCGCCGCAGCCGAGGAGCTGGGCTACCGGCGCAACGCCGCTGCCCACGCGCTGGGCGCGCGCCGCACGCGCACCATCGGCGTGTTCGTCCTCGACCTGCACAACCCCATGACCGCCGACGTGCTCGATGCGGTGCAGGCCGAGGCGAGGCGACGTGACTACCGGACCATCGTGGTCGTCGGTGGCGAGGATGCAGCGGCAGAGCGGGCCGAGCTCGAGAAGCTCCTCGAGTTCCGGGTAGAGGGGATCATCGCCGTGGGGCACCGCCTGCCCGACGGCGCGGACCGAGCGTTCACCGCCGACTGCCCTGCCGTGGTCATCGGCAGCGAGCACCACGGCATCGCCCACCTGGCGTCGATGAGCAACGACGACGTCCTGGGCGCGGGGCTGGCGGTCGACCACCTCGTCTCGCTCGGCCACGAACGGATCGCCTTCGTCGCCGGTGGGTCGAATGCGGTGGCCCGGGACCGGCGTCGCGGCTACCGCGAGGCGATGCACCGGCACGGTTTGGGGAGGACTGCGGTCGTCGTGGCGGGGTCGTTCACCGAGGACGGGGGCTATCGCGGGGCGTCAGAGGCGCTCGACCTTGCGGAGCGACCGACGGCCCTCTTCGTGGTCAACGACCTCGCGGCGATGGGGGCGATGGCAGCGGTGGTCGACCGTGGACTGTCCGTGCCGGAGGACGTCTCCATCGTGGGCTATGACGGCACCCGCCTGGCCGGCATCCGGCCGATCGGCCTGACCACGGTGGCGCAGCCCCTGCAGGAGCTGGGCACCCGGGCGGCTGCACACCTGTGCGGACAGCTCGACGGGGAAGTGCCCGGGGCGCCGGAGACCCGTCTCGCGCCGTCGCTCATCGCGCGGCGGACGACCGCGCCCGCCAGTCGAGAGTAGAGAACACGCCGCCTGGGGCGAACCACGGGCGGCGTGGTCCCTGCTCGACAGCGTGGTCGACTGCTGTGCCTAGCGGGCGACCTCCTCGATCCGCACCGGTCGTCGCTCGGTGGCCGAGAGGGTAGCGGCCTCGGCGACCCAGGCCGTCCCCATGGCGTCCTCGATGGTGCACGGCGACAGGGTCCTGCCTGCGGCGACCTCGCAGAACGTCGCGAGCTCGCGACGGAAGGCTTCCGCGAGGCGGTCCATGAAGAACGTGTGCGGGGGCCCTGCCGGCCAGGTGGCCCCCGGCTGCGTCGACCGCAGCGGCAGGCCTTCGTCGAGTCCGGCCGCGACGGCGTCGCGCACACCGTGCACCTCGAGGCGCACGTCATAACCGCGGGCGTTGGTGCGGGTGTTCGACACGACCCCGATCGTGCCGTCGTCGAGGGTGACGAGCACAGACACGGTCGACCAGTCACCGTTGTCGGCGTAGAGGTCCGCGGCGGCGTCGGGGTCGACCGAGCCGACGGCGTACACCTCGACGGCCTCGCGCCCGGTGACCCAGCGGACAGCGTCGAAGTCGTGGACCGAGCAGTCACGGAAGATTCCCCCCGAGCCGGCGAGGTACGCCGCCGGCGGCGGGGCGGGGTCCAACGTCGTCGAGCGGACGGTGTGGACGCGTCCGAGCTGACCCGCGCGCACGGCGTCGCGAGCTGCCACGAACGCCGGGTCGAACCGGCGGGGGTAGCCGATCTGGACCGGGACGTCGGAGCCGACGACGCGGTCACGCACGGCCACGGCCTGCGCCGCGGACCCGGCGATCGGCTTCTCGCAGAACGTCGGGATGCCTCGGTCCACGCAGGCGAGGAGCAGCTCGGCATGGGCGGCAGTGGCGGCAGCGATGACGACGCCGTCGACGCCGGCGTCGAGCAGCGTCATGGGGGAGTCGGTGCGCGTGGCCCTGCCGATCCGAGCGGTGACCGCCTCGACTGCGGCAGCCACCGGGTCGGTGACGACCAGCTCGTCGACGTGGTCGAGGGCAGCGAGGGTGTCGGCGTGGAAGGCGCCGATCCGGCCGAGGCCGATGAGTCCGATACGCATCAGTCGTGACATCCCTGGATGTTCTGGTCCCAGTCGATGACCGAGCCCGTGACGACT
>JBDSKZ010000015.1:0-33580 GCA_039916625.1 Pedococcus sp. | reverse complement strand
AGGCGACGGCGAGGCCTGAAAAGAGTCCCTGACCTGCGAAAACGTGGTGGTGCCCTCGGGCAGATTCGAACTGCCGACACCCGCTTTAGGAGAGCGGTGCTCTATCCCCTGAGCTACGAGGGCGGGGCTTTGGCTGAACCGCTTCCTACAGGTCTGATGGGACCTGTAGCAGTCGAAGCCGTGCCACAGGAAGGTTAGCCGACCGACGGGTCTGTCTGTGACCGGGCGTCCTCGGGGAGGCGCGCACCCCGCCCCCTCCACAAGGGGTTGAGCGCGTCAGCTGAAGAAGCGGTCATCAGAACGCCTGCCACAGCGACAACCCGGTCGTACGCGAGGACGCCGTAGTAGTAGCAGTGGCAGTAGCAGTAGTCGTACTTCGACTCCTCGGCGGCCGTCGCGGTGCGGCGGATCCTCGCGGTGGTCACCCCCAGGTCTTGGTGCGCGCCGACCTGCCGGATCGGCGCCGGGCGTCAACGTAGTGGAGCGACCAGCACTCTCCGCGACTCGAGACGCGGGTGTTGTCGGCCGGACTAGCGGACGTTGACCGCGAGGGTGGCCGAGGTGCGGGTGTACCAGCCGCCGCTCTGGCGCACGACGACCGTGTACCGACCGGCCGCCGGTGCGGTGAACGCGAAGCTCACCGACCCGTCGCCGTTGTCCGGGACCCCCGTGTCCACCGCCGCCCTCGTGATGCTGGCGAGCGGGTGGCCCGATGTCGTCGTCCCCTTGAACACCTCCGTCGTCACCCGCGCGTGGCGAAGGCCGAGGACGGTGCGAGCAGAGCCGATCTCCTTGCGCGGCCCGGGGTAGTAGGTCGCGGCTGAGTCGCGGGTGATGACCTTGATGCGCACGGCGCGCGACGACCCCGACGCGATGCTGGGGGTGACGGCGAGGTCCTCCGGCGCGACCACCAGTCGGCCCGTCCACGTCGCGGCGGGCCAGGTGCGTCCGTCGGCGCTGCTGCCGGCAGGCACGGAGGCCTGGTAGGAGTAGGTACCCGGCGTCGTGCGGCTCGCAGTGACGTCCACGGGCGTCGACCCCGACGCGAGGCTCCGCGCCATACCTCGCACGACGCCGCTCACCCCCAGTGCGGCGCCCGGGATGACGCCGCTCGAGGTGGCGCCAACCCGAAGCCTGACCGTGGTCCGGTCGCCCGCCTGCACGCTCGACGGGACCGTCGTGGCGGCGAGCTCGGTGGGGGAGGAGGGGTAGGTCGACGTCCGCCCCAGAAGGTAGAGCGGGTCGTCGGTGATGATCCCCGTGACGCCGAGCTGCAGGGCCCGGTCGCGCTGCGGCCGGGTGACGAGCGTGTGCGCCCAGACCCGGGGGACCCCGGACCTCACAGCTCTGGTGATCAAGGCATCCGCTGCGAGAATGTCGATGTCGAGCAGGTCGACGAACCCCGACCAGCGAGTCGGGTCGTCGGTGCGCATCTGGCCGGCCGAACGCCACAGGTGGCTGTGCAGCCCGAGGCCGTGGATGGTCCTGGCCACCTCGGGGTCGTTGGTGTTGACGAACACCGACCCCACCAGCCCACGTCGTCGGACCATCTCCGCGATGCTCGTGACCGACGCCGGGGACTTGGCCTCGATGGTCAGCACGACCTTCCCGCCGAGCCGGTCCAACGCCGCAGCGAGCGTCGGGCCCGGCTCGGGTGCCGGCGCGGGTCGCAGCCAGGAACCGGTGTCCAGCCGGATCGCCGGCCAGGTCGCGGCAGTGCGGGAGCGCACGGTGCCGACCGCATCCGTCGTGCGCTCCAGAGTGGTGTCGTGCATGAGCACCACCGTTCCGTCGCCGAGCTCCTGCGTGTCGAGGTCGAGGACCTGTATGGCTCCGGAGCCCAGCATGCGCGTCAGCCCGGACAACGAGTTCTCCCGGACCTCCAACCCACCTCCGCGATGCGCGTCGTAGACCACAGCCGGAAGGCCCGCGATACTCGCAGGCTCAGTGGCTGAGGCACCCGTGGAGACCATTGACGCGGCTAGGAGGACGCCGACGACCAACAGCAGGGATCGCCGCAGCGTCGTGGGCGTCATGGCCGTCCTTGGGCAGTGTGGGTGGCGACACGGCACGTCGCAGCCCAGGGTGAACTCGGTCGCAGTGATCGTCCAGCAGGCCCGTTCAGCGTGGAGCCGTTCCCAGCGACTTCCGACCGAAGGTGCCAGAGGGGGACCTTGGGCCCTGACGGATACGACGGCGCCGTCCGACCATGGGAGCGACCCGGTTGGCCCGTGCACCCCTGCGCACCCCGCACGTAAGTGCCAACCGGGTCCTCGAAACAGGAGGAAGTCATGACTGGTGGGTACGGCACGATCGGTCGGGGAATCCTCGTGGCCTTCGACGGGTCACCCGGCGCAGAGGTCGCCCTCGACTGGGCTGCGGCGGCATCGAGCCGTCGACACATAGCGCTCTCCGTCGTCTACTGCGTCGAGATGGCCTCCGTGCCCATCGACCCCATCTTCTCTGCTGATGCGCTTCCGACCGAGATCCGGGAGGACGCGCAGGCGGTGCTCGACCGGGGCGTGCGGCGGGCGGAGATGGTCGCCGAGCCGTCGCTCGTGAACAGTGCCGTCGTCATCGGCTCCCCGGCGGCTGAGCTGGTGATCGCCTCCAGGGATGTCGAGCTCGTCGTCATCGGCTCGCGTGGCCGAGGGCGGGTGGCCGCAGGTCTGCTCGGCTCAGCGTCATACACCGTCGCTGCCCACGCGAAGTGTCCGGTGGTCGTCGTCCGAGGCGGGATGAACGTGCATCCCGACCCCGTGCACCCGGTGGTCGTAGGGGTCGATGACAGTGATGCGTCGCAGCGCGCGTTGGAGCATGCAGCGGAGGTGGCCGCGTCCGCCAACGCGTCGCTGCACATCGTGACCGTGGGTCGGCTCCGTTCGCCCGAGGGCTGGGCCTACGTCGAGGACTCGGCTGCCGGCACGGAGCACACCCACGCCATACGCGAGCGGGCCCTGCCGATCCTGGATGCTGCCCGTGACCGTGCCCTCGCCCTCCACCCCGACCTCGAGGTCGAGACCGAGGTCCTCTTCGGGGAGGCCGGGCACGTCCTGGCGCTCAGCGGGATCCACGCCGGGTTGTTGGTCGTGGGCAGCCGGGGACGAGGTGGCTTCGTGGGCCTGCTCCTCGGGTCGGTGAGCCACACCGTGATCCACGAAGCGGCCTGCCCGGTCATGGTGGTCCGGTAGCACCAGCACCAGCACCAGCACCGGTGCCCGCGCCTGACCTACCGGTGCCCGCGGCGGCCCGGGGCGCGACGGCACCGTCCTCAGCCGAACGGGCCGACCTTCACCTACTGCCTGACCTGGCCCGCTGGCCCACCTAGCGTTGCGCAGCAGAGCGACTCACCCCCCGGAGCGCTCGACCTCGTCGAAGGACCCCGTATGCGCAAACCACTTGCTGCTCTCGCCGCCGTCGTTGCCCCGCTGGGCCTGGCCGCCGCGGTCACCGCTGCCACCCCTCAGGCCGCGACCGGCGCCACGGCGACCTACAAGTTCAACTACCTGACCCTGCCCAACGGCGTGAAGGTCCCGTTGCGCTGGAACGGCTGCCAGGCCGCCGTGACGTGGAAGGCGAACCTCGCCGCCGTGCCCACGGCACAGCGGGCGACGGTGCTCGCCGAGACCAGGACCGCAGTCAGCCGCATCGCGAGCTACACGGGGATGACCTTCTCCTACAAGGGATCCACGACAGAGGTGCCGCAGGTCGGCTCCATGGCGAAGCAGACGGCCGAGCTCGTCATTGCCTACACGACCCCCAGCAAGACCAACTACGGCCTCAGCGGCTCGGTCCTCGGCGAGGGCGGACTCTATGCTGCCTGGGTCTCGCGCACCGTCAGCGGCAAGACCACCTACACCACGGCGGCGCTGCGCGGGTTCGTCGTCATCGACACCCCGCAGATGCTCGCCCAGACCAAGCCGGGCTTCGGCACGGGTGCGCGTCGGACCAACCTGCTGCTCCACGAGCTCGGTCACGCGTTCGGCCTCGCCCACGTCACGACCAGCACCCAGCAGATGTACCCCATGATCTCCAGCGCATCCCCCAACGGCATGGCCTCCGGTGACCGCGGCGGGCTCTACCGGCTGGGCAAGCCGGCCGGCTGCATCAACACCGCAGCCATGCCGCTGAGGGACCTCAGCTGACCCCGAGCGTTAGCCTGCCGGGGTGAGACACCCCACCCCCACGACACCGGCCGACCCGCCAGAACCCATGCCCGACCCCATGCCAGAACCCATGCCCGACCACCGAGTCCAGCGCCGCACCATCAGCACCCTCGTCGGCTCGCAGATGCTGGGTGGGGTCGGCGTCGCCAGCGGTGTGGCGGTGGGGTCGCTGCTCGCCGAGGACGTCAGCGGCTCGGCCGAGTTCGCCGGCCTCGGGGGCACCTTCCAGGTCCTCGGCGGGGCGCTCATCGCCGTCCCGATGGCCCGCCTGATGGCTCAGCGCGGCCGCCGTCCCGGCCTGGTGATGGGCTACGCCCTGGGGATCCTCGGCGCAGTCCTGCTCATCGTGGCCGGGGTGGTGCGCAACTTCCCGCTCCTGCTCGTGGCCAGCGTGCTCTTCGGTGGCGCGACCACCGCCAACAGCCAAGCCCGGTATGCCGCCGCCGACCTCGCCGTCGAGACCCACCGGGGCCGGGACCTGAGCATCGTCGTCTGGGCGACGACCATCGGCGCAGTCCTCGGCCCGAACCTCGTCGGGCTCGCGGCGGACACCGCCACCGCCCTGCACCTGCCGCTGCTGACCGGCGCCTTCGTCTTCTCCCTCGTCGGGTTCGCCCTCGCCGCAGTACTGCTCGCCGTGCGGCTGCGACCCGACCCCTTGCTGCTCGCACGCCAACGGGCCCAGGAGGCCGCACCTCACGAGGAGGTGGAACGTCCGCACGGGTCGGTCGTGCGCGGCATACGGGTGATCAGGACGCGGCCGGCAGCGCTCCTCGGGCTGGTCGCGCTGTCCCTCGGGCACATGGTCATGGTCAGCGTCATGGTGATGACTCCGCTGCACATGCACCACGGCGGCTCCACGTTGCGCGTCATCGGGTTCGTCATCAGCATCCACATCCTCGGCATGTACGCCCTGTCGCCGATCGTCGGCATGGCTGTCGACCGGTTCGGTGGACGGCCGGTGGTCGGCATCGGCGCGGTCGTCCTCCTCGCCGCGACGCTGCTCGCCGCCCAGGCGCCCACCGGCTGGTCGCCGGGGCTGGCCCTCGGGTTGTTCCTGCTCGGGGCCGGCTGGTCCTGCACCCTGGTCAGCGGCTCCACCCTGATCTCCAGCGCGGTGCCGGTCGCCGAACGCGCGGGCGCCCAGGGCGCCTCCGACCTCGCGATGGGCCTCGCGGCCGGCGGCGGAGGCGCGGTCGCCGGGGTCGTCGTCGGCCAGATCGGGTATGCCGCGCTCGGCTTCGGTGCCGCCGTGGTCGCCGTCCTCATCGGGGTCGCTGCCGCCCTCCTGCGTGGCCCGGACCAGCCCGTGGACGGACCCAGGGACGCCCCCACCCGCAGTCCCGTGGACGGCTCCGTGGACGATCCCATCGATGGCCCGGCCTCGGCGGGCGACCACACGCCGTCGACCGTGGACCCGGCCGACAGCCGGGTTCGTTAGCCTGCACGGGTGACCCAGCCGACCGACGAGACCCCCGCCGCCCCGGCTGCCGACCCCGACCCTCGTGGTGACCGCGTCGCCGCGGCCGTGAAGACCTGGCAGCGCCATCTGGTCGACCTCGGCGGCCGCAACACGCTCCTCTGGTACCGCGACCTCCCCACCGGCACCCTCGACCTCACCACCACCCACCCCGGCGGCCTCGCCATGCTCCTCGCCGGCCGCCCCACCCGCCTCTCGGACCTGGTCCGCGAGCCTGCCGCCCTCGACGAGGCGCGACGGCGCGCCCGCACCATCCGGTCCAAGACCGTGGAGCTCTCCGAGGAGCGGGGCATTGCCGCGGGGTTCATCGCCATCGGTATGGCGACGTGGTCCGTCCGCGGGGCAGCCCGTCCCCCAGCTGCTCCGGTGCTGCTGCGCTCGTGCGTCCTCAAGCCGACCGGCGCCGCCCGTGAGGACTTCGACCTCGACCTGGGCAGCGACGTCGAGTTCAACCCCGTCCTCGAGCACTACCTGCGCTCCGAACAGGGCATCGACTTCGACACCGACGCGCTCGAGGACCTGGCCACCTCGGGCAGCACCTTCGACCCCTACCCCGTCTACGAGCGTCTCAAGCAGCTCTGCAAGGGGATCCCGGACTTCGCCATCACCCCGCGACTGGTCGTCGGCACCTTCTCCTACGCCAAGCTCCCGATGGTGGCCGACCTCGCGGCGCAAGGGACTTCGCTCGCCGACCACGACGTCGTCGCCGCCCTCGCGGGTGACCCCGGTGCACTGCGTGCGGTGCGCACGCACGTGCCGGAGTTCCCCGCGGACGCCGACCCGTCCCACGAGCTGCTCATCCTCGACGCCGACTCGACCCAGCAGGCCGCCATCGACGCGGTCCGCTCGGGCGCCCACCTCGTCATCAAGGGCCCACCCGGCACCGGGAAGTCCCAGACCATCGCCAACCTCATCGCCAGCCTGGCGGGGGAGGGCAAGCGGGTGCTGTTCGTCGCCGAGAAGCGCGCGGCCATCGACGCCGTGCTCAGCCGCCTCGACGACGTGGGCCTGTCCGACCTCGTGCTCGACGCCTACGACGGAGCCAGCAACAAGCGACGCCTCGCGCGCGAGTTCGGCAACGCCCTCGAACGTGGCACCACGACCACCGAGCCCGAGACCGCCGAGATCGAGCGCGACCTCGTCGACCGTCGCGCCACCCTCGTCGCCCACTCCAAGGCCCTGCACGAGGCCCGTGAGCCCTGGGGCGTCTCCGCATACCAGGCGCAGGAGGCCATCGCCACGCTCGGCGCGGCCCGGCACTCCCCGACCTCACGGGTCCGGGTGCGCGGGGCGCAGCTCGCCGGCCTGGACCGCCGGCGTGTTCAGGAGCTCGGCCGACAGCTCACCGAGGCCGCCTCGCTCGGCGCCTGGTCGACCGAGGAGGGCTCCGACCCGTGGTTCGGCGCGCGGATCCCCACCTCCGAGGAGGCGCTCCGCGCTCGCGAGATCACCAGCTGCCTCGCCGAGGGCCAGCTCCAGGACGTGGAGCAGACCATGGTCGAGGTGTTCGCAGAGGTCAGCCTCCCCCGCGCCGAACGCGTCGGCGACTGGGGTGTCATCCTCGACTCGGTCGGCCGGGTTCGCGACACCCTCGAGGTGTTCCGCCCCGAGGTGTTCGACATCCCGCTCGGCGACCTCGTGGCCGCGACCGGCTCCAAGGCCTACCGCACCAGCAACGGTGTCGAGCTCGGCTGGTACTCCCGCTACCGGCTGCGTCGCCAGGCCCGCTCCCTGCTGCGTCCCGGCCCGCCGCCGGCCGACCTGCACAGCGCCCTCGTTGACGCCGCGCAGCAGCGCACCTCTTGGCAGGCGATGGCCGGCGCCGGTGGCCGCCCCGAGCTCCCGCTCGACCTCGACCGGGCCCGGTCCGCCTACGAGTCCCTCGCCGAGGACCTGGGCTGGCTCGGTGAGCGCCTCAGCACCACCACCGCCGGCGGTGACCTCATGGGCACCCCGCTGCCCGAGCTGCAAAAGCGGATGGCCGACCTCGCCGCCCGCCCTGAGCGCCTGACCGTGGTTCCGCGCGTCCTGGGCGCCCTCGACGCGCTGCGGGCCGCCGGGATGGGGCCGTTCGTGGACGACCTCGCCCGTCGCGGGGTCGAGCCCGACGACGTGTCGGCCGAGCTCGACTTCGTGTGGTGGACCTCGTTGTCCGAGGACCTCGTCGTGCGCGACTCCCGATACGGCGCCCACGACGGAGCGCAGCTCCAGCGGGTCGCCGCGGAGTTCGTCGCGGCAGACCACGCGCACCTGGCGGCCAGCGCCGACCGGGTCCGCGCCGGTGCCGCCCGCAAGCTGCGCGAGGTCCTCGCCGACCACCCCGACCAGGAGGCGCTCGTCCGCGCCGAGGCAGGCAAGTCCCGCCGCCACCGCCCGCTGCGCGAGCTGCTGCCCAAGGCCGGAGAGGTCCTCACCGCAGCCAAGCCCGCGTGGGCGATGAGCCCGCTCGTCGTCGCGTCAGTGCTGCCCCCGGGCCGCTGGTTCGACGTGGTGATCTTCGACGAGGCGTCGCAGATCCCGCCCGCCCAGGCCATCTCGGCGATCTCGCGGGCCCACCAGGTCGTCGTTGCCGGCGACGAGCGGCAGCTCCCGCCCACGAACTTCTTCACCTCGGCCGTCGACGAGGACCTGGTCCCGGACTCCGAGACGCTGACGGAGGGGTTCGAGTCGGTACTCGACGTGCTCACGGCTGCCTTGCCGACCCGTCGCCTGTCGTGGCACTACCGCTCGCTCGACGAGCGTCTGGTCGCCTTCGCCAACCGCGAGATGTACGACGGCTCGCTCGTGACGTTCCCCGGCACGGGCACCGACGCCGTCGTGCGGCTCGAGTCCGTCGAAGGGTCCGGGGTCGTCGCGCCCGGCGAGGAGGCCATCGAGTCGACCGAGGCCGAGGTCCACCGCGTGGTCGAGCTGGTGCTCGAGCACGCCCGCACCCGACCGCAGGAGTCCCTCGGCGTCATCGCCCTCGGCACCAAGCACGCCACCCGGCTCGACGACGCGCTCCGCAGGGCACTGCTCGAGACCGATGGCCTCGGCAGCTTCTTCGACGAGGACCGGCGCGAGCGCTTCTTCGTCAAGAACCTCGAACGCGTCCAGGGCGACGAGCGGGACGCCATCATCCTGTCCGTCGGCTATGGCAAGACGCCGCACGGCCGGGTCCTGCACCGGTTCGGGCCGCTCAACCTCGAAGGTGGCGAGCGCCGCCTCAACGTCGCCATCACGCGAGCCCGTCGCCGGATGACCGTGGTGTCCTCGCTGCTCGCCTCCGACCTCGACCCCACGAGGCTGAGGGCACGCGGTGCGGTGATGCTGCGCGACTACCTCGCGTATGCCGCCGACGGGACGCTGCCCCACTCGGTTGCCGATCCCGCAGCCGCCGATGCCGCAGCCGCCGATGCCGCCATGGATTCAACGCCGGACCTGAGCACGCCGGCTGCGGCCGCTCCGCTCGGCGGATTGGTGCGGGCCGAGTTCGCCCGACGGCTGCGCGAGTCCGGGCTCGTGGTGCACGAGGCGTTCGGCGGTGCGGGGCACCCGGTCGACCTCGCTGTCGAGGACCCCGAGCGTCCTGGGCACGTGCTCGTCGCCGTCGAGACCGACGGCCCCGCGTATGCCGCGATGCACAGCAGCCGGGACCGGGACCGCTTGCGCGGCGAGCAGCTCGGCCGGCTCGGGTGGGAGCACCTGCGCGTATGGACCACCGACCTGTTCCGCGACCCGGCCCGCGATGTGTCGCGCGTGCACGCAGCGGTCCAGCGCGCGGCGTCCCGCCGCGCCGCGCAGGATCGGGCCGCCCGAGCCGCAGCCCCGCAAGCTGTTGCCCTTGCGGTCCTCGTCCCCCCGGTCGTTGCGCTGCCCGTTCCGAGCGAGCCGGTCCAGGCCGTGCCCGAGCAGGAGCCAGTCGCCGAGGACGTCGCTGTCGCGGCGCCGCCGGTCCAGGACTCGGCACCGGAGGCCCAGCTGACCTTCGACGGGCTGGAGACGTCGTCGCAGGAGTTCACACCGAAGCCGGACGAGGGCGCTCGCAAGCGCCGGGTCCGGGGACGTCGGGCCACCTCGAAGCCCACGCAGGCCGAGCCCAGCCCGCCAGAGCCGGAGCAGACCAAGGACGACACCGACGCCGGTTGGGGCGAACGTCAGGACCTCTCGGCCCACGACCGATGGTTGTTCGACCAGCGTCCGCCGCACTGGGGCACCGACTGACCTCGGTCAGCTCCGGCCACGCAGGGCGTCGCCGGCTCAGATCGGACGGTTGAGCAGGTCCCGGATCTCGCGCAGCACGAGGACGCTCTCATCCGGGGCGTCGTCGACCTCGTCGGCCCGCGCGAAGCGTTCCTTGGCCAGCTCGTACGGCTTCACGACGAAGAAGTAGACGACGAAGGCCATCAGCAGGAACGCGAACAGTGCAGTGAGGAACGGCCCCACCGTCTGCAGTCCCCCGGGCTGGAAGTCGTCGAAGTTCTTGGCGCCACCAAGTTTGGTGACGAGCTCGATGATGATCTTGGTGAAGGTGGTGACCACGGCGGCGAAGGCCGTGGCGATGATGAACGCGACCGCGAGCTCGACGAGGTTGCCGCGCATGACGAAGTCCTTGAAGCCCTTCATGGACCCAGACCTTTCCTTTGATGAGTGGAGCAGTGGGGGCCACGCTAGCGATACGTGTGCCCCTCGTCTGTCTCCGACTCGGAGTCGTCGGCAGTGCTCAGTGACAGCAGGCTGTGCATGTTCGGTCTGCTGCAGGGGCGTCAGCGCGAGCGCAGGACGAGGGAGAGCTGGGGGCGACCCATCGCATCCTGCGCCGTGGCGGACAGGCCGAGGACCGTAGGCTGGTCGACCGCCACCGTCAGGCCAGCGCCGTCGAGGTCGTAGCCGCTGGAGGATCCCGGTCCGTTGAGCACCGCCCCGAAGTCGGTGGTGAACACCGGGTCGACCGAGAGCACGGGTGCGCTGCGGGCCACGATCCCACCGGGCCCGACGAGGTCGATGTGGTCGCCGGGACGCACCATCGACACCGACCGGGCGTCGGCGATGGTGACGTGGAAGGCGAGCAGGTCGACTGGTTGCCCGGTGAGCAGGCTCGAGGGTCGGGTGCGGGCCGTGGTGACCGGCTCGCCACGGTTGAGGGCCGCTGTCAGGGGGCGGCCGACCACCTGGGTGAGCGTGGTGGCGGCACCGTCGGGCGCAAGCTCCTTCGGGAACAGCAGGACGCGCAAGGCGTCGGGAGTGGGGACCTGCCCGACAGCCAAGGGGCGGGCGGCGACCACGACCGGGGTCAGCTCACCACCTCGGGGAGCCCGAGCGACCGCGATGGTCCCAAGGACGGCCGCCACGGCACAGGCAGCAGCAACGGTGCGGCGCAGCATCCGCCGCCGCCACTGTCGACGGCGCCCCGGCCCGACCAGCCAGTCGGCGAGCCGTCGTCCTACGGCCATGTCCATCTCGCGTGCTCAGCCCGGCAGGGCGAAGGGCAGGGTGATCCCGTCCAGGGCGCGTCGGCACGAACAGCCTGCGGTCTCGTCCGCCTCGGCCTCGGGCAGGGCAGCGAGCGCGGAGCGCAGGACGGCCTTGAGGCGCTCGACATTGCGACCGAACACCGCCAGTACCTCCTGGTGGGTGACCGCCTCGCCGCCGTCGACCCCGGCATCGTGGTCCGTGACCAGGGCGACCGTCGTGAAGCACATGGCCAGCTCGCGGGCGATGGACGCCTCAGGCATCCCGGTCATCCCGACCACGGTCCACCCAGCCTGTTGGTGCCAGGCCGACTCTGCCTTGGAGGAGAACCGCGGACCGTTGATCACCACGAGCGTCCCCGAGCCGGCCACGTCGAGCTCGGCGCCGCGGGCGGCGTCGACAGCGACCTGCCGCCCCCGGGGGCAGTAGGGGTCGGCGAACCCGACGTGCACGACCGGACCCTGCGCGTCGAATACGGTGTGCGCCCGGCCCCACGTGCGGTCGACCACCTGGTCGGGCACGACTACGGTGCCCGGCCCGAGCTCGGGTCTGAGCGAACCGACCGCGCAGGGGGCGAGCACCTGCCGGACGCCGACCGACCGCAGGGCCCAGAGGTTCGCCCGGTAGTTGACCCGATGGGGTTGGAAGCGGTGTCCCTGTCCGTGGCGGGCGATGAACGCCACCCGGCGACCATCGACGTCACCGATGACGAGGTCGTCGCTCGGATCACCGAACGGTGTGGTGACCTTGACCCGCTCGGCCTCGTCGAAGAACTCGTAGAACCCGGAGCCACCGATGAGTCCGAGGTCTGCGCGGGGCTGCTCTGAGGTCATGGTGGCCAGACTACGCAGCGGCGTGAACGGTCGCCTCCGGGTGAGTGGTGGCTGTGGACGCCGGCACGACGACGCCCGCCCCTGTGGACAGGGACGGGCGTCGGGGGCGTTTTTGGGTCAGGCGGCCGAGCCGTCGGCGACCTTGGAGGGGGAGCGCGACGAGCTGTTCTTGGAGCTGTCGGACGAGCCCGACGTGCCCGAGGAGGACGACGAAGAGCTGGACGAGGAGCTGGACGAGTTCGAGCCGGAGCTCGAGTCAGAGCTTGAGTCCGAGCTCGACGAGGAGGAGTCGCTGGAGCCGTTCGAACCCGCTTCGCCCTTGCTCGCCGGCACCGAGGCGGAGGAACCGCTGCGGGAGTCGGTGCGGTAGAAACCGCCGCCCTTGAACACGACACCCACCGCGCTGAACACCTTGCGCAGGCGGCCCTGACAATCCGGGCACACGGTGAGCGAGTCGTCGCTGAACGACTGCACCGTGTCGAAGCGGTGGTCGCACTCGGTGCAGGCGTAGGAGTACGTCGGCACAGGTTCCTCCAAGGTGTGGCGGCCGCGGCGCGGCTCGGTGGTGCGGCCGGGTGCCGCGGTGCTGCTGACCCTCGTGGACCGGCGCGAGGCTGGCACTGTGAGGGGTCGACTGCCAACTATAAGGCCGCGAGGACCCTATTTCTTCCCGCCGGGCTGCTGGCCGAGTCGCTCGCCGAGGCGCTGGACGAGTGCTCGACCCGTGGCGGCGAACGCGGCCACGCGTGTGGAGGGCGCGCTCAGCCTCTCGAGGCGGCCATCGCCCCGCCCGGGGGGCCGGTCACCCCGGGTGCCTCCACGGCCGCGGGACCGGGGACTGCCGGTGGCCCAACCGGCGAGGCGACCGTTCTGGCTCACGTCACGCACCCGCTTCTCAGCCTTGGCCCGAGACTCTGCCGTGGTGACGATGAGCAGCTGGTCACCGTGGCGGACCGCGGTGTTGACCTCGGGCACGAACCCCCGCTCGTCGCGCACCACGAGCGTGACGTTGGCGCCCCGGGGCAGGCGCAGCTCGAAGATCTCGACACCGTGCAGCTTGGACGCCGGCCCGACCGTGACCTGCAGCATCTCCGCGCCCATCTCCTCCAAGGGGGTGGCTTCCACCGCGAGGTCGAGGGTGGTGTGGTCCTCGACGATGCCGAGCCGTTGGGCGACCCAGGGCAGCGTGGGAGCCTGGACGATGGTGAAGATGACGACGAGCACGAAGACCAGCTCGAAGATCCAGTCGACGTTCTTGGCCCCGACGGTGAGGGGGACGGTGGCGAGCACGACGGGTACGGCGCCGCGGAGCCCGGCCCAGGAGAGGAAGACCTGGTCGCGCCACCCGAGCCGGAAGGCAGTCACCGACATGATGACCGACAGCGGCCGGGCGACGAGCAGGAGCACCAGGCCGATGACGATGGCCGGCAGCAGCTGGTCGCCCATCTTGCTGGGGGAGGCGAGCAGCCCGAGCAGGACGAACAGCCCGATCTGCGCCAGCCAACCCAGGGCGGTCGAGAGCCCGAGGACAGCCGGCCCGTGCGGCAGCCGCAGGTTGCCCAGCACGAGGGCCGCCAGGTAGCAGGCGATGAACCCGCTCGCGTGCACGCTGGCCGCAGCGGCATACGCGAGGACGGTCAGGGCGACCACGCCGATGCTGAACAGGCCCGAGGAACCTGAGGCGGAGCGGCGCATGAACTGACCACCCAGCCACCCGACCGCCAGCCCGATCGCGGAGCCGACACCGAGCTCGACCACGGCCTTGACGACCAGCATGGACCAGCCCTCGGCCTCGGCCGGGTTGGCGCTGCGAGTGGCCAGGGCAAGGACGAGGATCACCACGGGGGCGTCGTTGAAGCCGGACTCGGCCTCGAGCATCCCCGTGATACGGCGGGGGAGCGGCACCCGGCGCAGCACGGAGAACACGGCGGCTGCGTCGGTGGAGGACAGGATGGCGCCGATGAGCAGGGCGGTGTCCCAGTCGAAGTGCAGCACGAACCGCACGGCGAGGGCCACGACGAGGACCGACACGATGACCCCGACGGTCGACAGCACCGCGGCGGGCCCGACCGATGGCCTGATGCCCTCCCACCGGGTGCTCAGGCCGCCCTCGGACAGGATGAGGATGAGGGCGGCGTACCCCAGGACCTGGGTGAGCTCGTTGGAGTCGAACTTGATGCCGAACCCGCCCTCACCGAGGGCCAGGCCGATGCCGAGGTAGATCAGCAGCGAGGGAAGTCCCGACTTGACCGACAGCCGCACCGCCGCGACGCAGACGAGCAGGACGAGCGAACCGACGAGGAGGGCCGGGGTCAGGTCGCTGAGGGTGAACCCCACCGAGCGGCCTGACTCGGACGCCACACCGGACACCACGCCCGGCAGCCGTCCGAGGGCGAGTCCGGGGAGTCCAGCGTGCACGGCCCGTCACGTCCTTTCCCGGTCAGCGGTGCGGATAGTCTCGCAGGGTGTCCCGCGTCATTCTTGCCCGCCGCATAGCCATCGCCGTGGCGGCACTGCTGGTCGTCGTCCTCGGTATCGTCGCGGTCCTCGCGGTCACGTGGGTGCGGCGTCCGTTCCCCGTCACCGAGGGCGAGGTCGAGGTCCCCGGTCTGCAGGGCAAGGTCGACGTCGTCCGCAACGACCAGGGCATTCCGCAGATCTACGCCGACAGCTCCGACGACCTGTTCCGAGCCCAGGGCTTCGTGCACGCCCAGGACCGGTTCTTCGAGATGGACCTGCGTCGCCACATCACCTCGGGTCGGCTGTCCGAGCTGGTGGGCGAGGGCGGCCTCGAGACCGACCGCGTGATCCGCACGCTCGGCTGGCGCCGGGTCGCCGAGGCCGAGCTGCCGACGCTCAAACCCGAGACGCGCCGCTACCTGCAGGCCTACGCCGATGGCGTCAACGCCTACATCCACCAGCAGGGCTCGCCCTCGAAGATGTCGCTGGAGTACGTCGTGCTGGGCCAGCAGGTCCCCGACTACCGCGTCGAGGACTGGGTCCCCGCCGACTCCCTGGCCTGGCTCAAGGCGATGGCCTGGGACCTGAGGGGCGACTACAGCGACGAGCTCATGCGGGCCCGTCTCGCGGGCTCCATGTCGCTCGGTCAGATCAGCGAGCTCTACCCGCCCTACCCCTACGACACCAACAAGCCGATCCTGTCGGGCAAGGACTGGACGTCCACCACGTCGAACGCCGGCAGCAGCTCCGCCAGCTCCGCCGTCCCCTTCGCCGCGACCCACGACGCCAAGACGCCCCAGACGACCAAGGTGCGTGACCCCGAGCTCGCCGCCGGGAGCAGCGCGGCCGTGCAGCAGGCGTATGCCGCTGTGTCCAAGGCGCTGGCCGCGGTCCCCGTCACCATGGGCCGCGGCGACGGCATCGGCTCCAACTCGTGGGTGGTCGGCGGCGCGCGCACCAGTACCGGCAAGCCGCTGCTCGCCAACGACCCGCACCTCGGCGTGAGCATCCCCAGCATCTGGTACCAGGTCGGACTGCACTGTCGGTCGGTCACCAGCAGCTGCCCGTTCGACGTGGCCGGCTACTCGTTCGCCGGGCAGCCCGGCATCGTCATCGGCCACAACCAGTCGATCGGCTGGGGCTTCACCAACCTCGGGCCCGATGTCAGCGACTTCTTCCTCGAGCAGGTGCGCGGCAAGACCTACCTGCGCGACGGCAAGCAGGCACCGCTGACCCTGCGCACCGAGACGATCAAGATCGGCGGCGGAGGCTCTCAGACCATCACGGTCCGCAGCACCGTCCACGGACCGATCCTGTCCGATGCCATCGAGACGGTTGCCCAAGCCGGCGACAGTCCGCCCGTCAACAGCCGCACCAGCCCCGGCAGCTACGAGGTCGCTCTCCAGTGGACCGGCATCGAGGTCAACCAGACCGCTGACGCGATCTTCGGTCTCAACACGGCCCAGAACTTCGAGCAGTTCCGCGCGGCGGCCAAGGACTTCAGCGTCCCCGCGCAGAACCTTCTCTACGCCGACACAGCAGGCAACATCGGCTACCAGGCTCCCGGCTCCATACCGAGCCGTAGCCGTTACATGGAGAGCGCCCCCGGCTTCTGGATCCGTCCCGGCTGGGTCTCCTCCTGGGACTGGAAGGGCAAGGTGCCCTTCGAGCAGATGCCTTGGACGTACAACCCGCCCGAAGGCTTCATCGTCGCTGCGAACCAGGCTGTCACCCAGAGCGGGTCCCCGTTCCTCACCACCGAGTGGGACTACGGCTTCCGCAGCCAGCGCATCCGCACGCTGCTGGAGAAGGACACCAAGGTCACCCCCGCGGCGATGTCGAAGATCCAGGGCGACACCCGGAGCCAGTTCGCGCCGATCCTCGTCAAGGCGCTGCTCAAGGTCGACCTCGGTGGTGACGACTTCA
Source organism: Pedococcus sp. (assembly GCA_039916625.1). Classification (GTDB taxonomy): domain Bacteria; phylum Actinomycetota; class Actinomycetes; order Actinomycetales; family Dermatophilaceae; genus Pedococcus. The sequence continues at coordinate 17,264 of JBDSKZ010000015.1, read as the reverse complement.
CCAAGCAGGCCCAGGACCTGTTGCGCGACTGGGACTACACCAGCCCCGTGGGGGCCAGCGACGCCGGCGCGGCCTCGGCCTACTACAACGCTGTCTGGTCCAGCCTGCTCGACCTGACCTTCAACGACGAGCTGCCCAAGGACCTGCGCGCCGATGGTGGCGGCCAGTGGATGCAGGCGATGACCCAGCTCCTGGGCAAGCCGCGTTCTGCGTGGTGGGACGACAAGCGCACTGCCGGGGTGGCCGAGGGTCAGTCCGAGATCCTGCGCAAGGCCCTGGTCAACGCCCGGCTCGACCTCACCCGCGAGCTCGGCAAGGACCCTGCCGACTGGCAGTGGGGTCAGCTGCACACCTTGACCCTCGAGCACCCCGTGCTCGGTGGGGAGGATGTCCCCGGCGTGGTCCGCTCGCTGTTCAACCGCGGTCCGATCGAGCTGCCCGGCGGGTCGGCCATCGTCAACGCCAACGGTTGGAACGCCAGCCAGGGCCTGGACGGCGCCAACCGTTCCAAGGCGTTCAAGGTCGACTGGGCGCCGTCGATGCGGATGGTGCTCGACTTCTCGAACCTCGACCGCTCGCGGTGGGTCAACCAGACCGGCAACAGCGGGCACGCGTTCGCCGACCACTACAACGACCAGTCGAAGGCGTGGGCCGACAACAAGCTCTACGACTGGCCGTTCACGCGCAAGGCCGTCGACGCCGCCGGTGGGGACGAGCTCGTGCTCCTGCCCACCGGCACGAACAACTAGGTCGCGGCCCGCCGCCTACCCTGCGGCCCGCCCAGGTCGCGGCCCGCCGCCTACCCTGCGGCCCGCCTACCCTGCGGCCCGCCGCAGGAGGACCGCGGTGAACTGTTGCGTGCTGCCCCAGGGCGTGACGTGGTCCTCACCGCTGGTCGCGACGACCTCGTAGCCGGGGAACTCGGCGGCGAGCTCGGTATGGGTGTAGCGAACGATGGGCAGGCCGCTGCAGGTCGTGGGACCGTCCGGGCCGAAGGTCGCCACGACGAGCCAGCCACCGGGGGCCAGGCAGCGCTCCACCGAGGCGAGGTAGTCCTGCCGCTCGTCCTCCTCGGTGAGGAAGTGGAAGACCGCGCGGTCGTGCCAGAGCGAGAACTGCCGGCCGGGTCGGAAGTCGAGGACATCGGCGACGGTCAGCGTGACGTCGTCACCGTCCGCGCCGAGTCGGTCGCGCACGGTGCGCAGGGCGGTCGCGGACAGGTCGATGGCCGTGAGGTCTCTGTAGCCGCGCTCGAGGAGGTGGTCCACGAGCGTCGACCACCCGGCACCGACGTCGATGATCGGCTCTTCCCGGCCCACGGCGGTCGAGTCGACGAGCCCGAGGGAGAGCTCGGGCACGGACTGCCACCAGGAGACGCCGTCGACGTCCTTGGAGTCGTGGACTCCTTCCCAGAAGTCTCTGCGCTCCCCTGCGCCGCCGGGTCTGGTCAGTCCGTCCTGAGGCGTCGTCACGCCTCGACCGTAACCTTTCCCCTGACCGCCGTACCGTGCCGCAGCCTGCCCGTAATAAGTCCGTAAGCACAGTCTGCTCTGTCCCGGTGCACAGGCGGTTACCGTCGAAGCATGCCCAACCCTGAGCTCGTGCCCAAGTCGTGGGGCGACCTCGCTCGCGTGGTCGACGGCGGTGACATGGACTGCGGCAGCGGTCTGCTCCTGCTCATCACCCGAGCCATGCGCAGGCTCGAGCACGGCGACCTCCTCGGCATCCGCAGCGCCGAGCCCTCAGTGCTCGTCGACCTGCCCATCTGGGCCGAGCTCGTCGGCCACGACATCGCGGCCGAGCACGCCGAGGGGGAGGCCGGACCCTGGTGGTTCGCGGTGCGCAAGGTGGTCAGTGCCCAGGTCGACACGATGTTCAGCATGGGCGACCGCACCCCGGTGGGGCAGCGACTCTGGGCCTACACGAACTTCGACTGCAACCTGGCCTGCTCGTACTGCTGTGCGCAGTCCTCACCCAAGGCAGAGGCCCGCCGGTTGCTCCCCGCTGTCGCCCGCGAGGCCTTCGCAGAGTTCCGCGACCTCGGGGGCAGGGAGCTGCTCCTCACCGGCGGCGAACCCTTCATGCACCCCGAGCTCGGTGAGCTCGTGGCAGCCGCAGAGGGGCTCGACCGCGTCATCCTCACCAACGCGATGGTGTTCGCCCGCGGGACGCGACGCCAGACGCTGGAGGAGATGGACCGCTCCGTGCTCCTGCAGGTGAGCCTGGACTCTGCGACCGCCGAGGTGCACGACCGACAGCGAGGGGCCGGGTCGTGGTCCAAGGCGCTCAAGGGCATCGGCGAGGCCAGGGCGCTGGGGTTCCGGGTGAAGGTGGCCGCGACCCTCTACGACGAGGACCCGGTGGGGGTGCGTGCCCTGCACGCCCGGCTCGACGCGGAGGGAATCGCGCAGGAGGACCGGCTCATCCGCCCGGTCGCCCAAGAGGGCTTCGCCGAGACCGGGGTGCACGTCTCCATCGACAACCTCGAGCCCGAGCCGACCATCACCTCGGACGGGGCCTGGTGGCACCCGGTGGCCGTCACCAACCCCCACCTGCGGATCGCCGACAGCCCCCTGCCGCTGTCCGAGGTCTTCGGCGTCGTGCGGGACACGCTGGCGGTCCACGACGCGGCCACTCGAGCAGGACGAGAGGTGTTTCGCTGTGCGTGACCACGACTCCGGATCCCTGGTCGACCGAGGCCACCGCGTGCTTGGCTGGCTCCTCTCGCCTGCCACCGAGGACGTCCCACGCCACCAGGCCGTGGGCGCCACGGTGCTACGCATCCTGCTTGGCTTCCTCTGGCTGTGGAACGTCAGCTGGAAGCGCCCCCCGGACTTCGGTGAGCAGTCCAACAGCGGGCTGTTCAAGTTCACCTCGTATGCCGTGAGCCACCCGGTGATCCCGCCGTACTCCTTCGTGGTCGAGAAGGTCGTCCTCCCGAACCTCGCCGTGTTCGGCTGGGGGGTGCTGGTGGCGGAGACGGTGCTCGCGGTCCTGCTGCTCACCGGTACGTGGATCCGCCTCGCCGCGGTCCTGGGGATCGCCCAGTCGTCGGCCATCGCGCTCTCGGTGGCCTTCGCGCCCGGGGAGTGGCCCTGGTCCTACCTGCTCATGCTCGGCGGCCACCTGTCACTGCTGCTCTCCTCTTCCGGGCGCCACCTCGCCGTCGAAGGCGTCCGTCACGGTGTGGCGCGGGGCAGACTGCTCTACCGCGTCTTCGGGGGCGTGGCCGTGGTCGTCGGACTGGTCGCTGCCGTTGCGTCCCTGGGCGACCCGTTGGCTGCGAGCGGACCAGCGATCGCGCTCTCCAGCTGGGAGGTCGGCCTGGGGAACTACAACCTGCTCGGAGGCCTCCTGCTCGCGGTGGTCGGCGTCCTGCTGCTCTTGGCGGACCGGCTCGGCGTGGTCGCGGCGTGGGTCGCAGCCGGGCTGGCCGTGGTTGGCGCGCTGTCACTGCACGCGCAGATCGGTTTCACGGACCCCTTGCTCGGCGGTGGTGCGACTTCGGCCGCGCTGCTGTTGGCCATGGCCGTGGTCGCAGCCACCCGAGCCCGCGACGACACTCCCATCAGCTCGGCCACCTCCCGCTCGGCCACCTCCCGCTCGAGCACCTCCAGGAGTGCCCAGTGACCGGCCTTTCCCGCCGCAGCATGCTGCTCGGCTCTGGTGGCCTCGCGCTGCTGGCTGCCTGCGGCACGTCGAAGGACTCCACAGCCCCGGGCGCGTCGACGTCCGGAGCGGCAGCAGGGAGCGGGCCGTTGGTCATCTCCGCCATCCCCGACCAGGACCCCGAGAAGCTGAACCGGCTGTATCCCGCCCTCGCGAAGCTGATCGCAGAGGCAACGGGGCTGGAGGTCACCTACCGGCCTGTCACCGACTACGCCGCTGTCGTGCGCGCCTTCGAGGTGGGCGACATCGAGCTGTCGTGGATGGGAGGGCTCACCGGAGTCCAGGCCCGGTCCAGGGTGCCCGGCGCGCGGGCCATCGCCCAGCGCGACATCGACGCCGACTTCCACAGCCTCTTCATCGCCAACACCGCGGCAGGGATCGCTGCCTTCACCGACGTGGCGGGGCTGAAGGCCCTGGCCGGGCACTCCCTCACCTTCGGCAGCGAGACGTCGACCTCGGGCCGGCTGATGCCGGAGTACTTCATCACGCAGTCAGGTCTGGCACTGTCCGAGCTCAGGGGCCAGCCGGGCTTCTCGGGCTCGCACGACGCGACCATCGAGGCGGTCGCCTCGGGGAGCTTCGAGACCGGCGCGGTGAACGAGCAGGTCTGGACGTCCACCAAGAAGGCCGGCAAGGTCGACCTCTCCAAGGTCGTCGTCCTGTGGCGGACCCCCGGCTACGCGGACTACCACTGGCTGGCCCGCCCCGACCTCGATGCGCGGCACGGGTCCGGCACGACGAAGAAGATCACCGACGCCCTGCTGGCCCTCGAGGCGGACTCACCCAAGGACGCCGAGGTCCTCGATCTCTTCGGTGCCACGTCGTTCATCCCCACCGCGAACGCGAACTACGACCAGATCGAGTCGACCGCCAAGGAGCTGGGGCTGCTCGCATGAGCGAGGCGGAGCCGGTCGTGCGGCTACGCGGGGTCGACCGACGCTTCGGTCAGCGCACCGCCCTGCAAGGGATCGACCTGAGCGTGCATGCCGGGGAGCGGGTCGGCCTGCTCGGCCCCAGCGGGGCCGGCAAGAGCACCCTGCTGGCCCTGCTCAACGGCTCGCTGCGCCCCACGAGCGGCACCGTCGAGGTGTTCGGGAGCGAACTGTCGGCCTTGCCCCCGGCGACCCTGCGGGGCGTGAACCGGCGGATCGGCACGATCAGCCAGCGCCTGGACCTCGTCGACCAGGTGCGGGTGCTCCACAACGTCAACGCAGGCCGGCTGGGCCACTGGAGCGTGGCGCGTTCGCTGGCTGCGCTGGTCCTGCCGCGGGCCGACCCCGTGGTCACCACTGCCCTCGAACGGGTGGGTCTGGGCTGGGCGGTCCACGAACGTACCGAACGGCTCTCGGGGGGTGAGCGGCAGCGGGTCGCCATCGCGCGGCTGCTGGTCCAGGAGCCCGACCTCGTCCTGGCCGACGAGCCGGTCTCCAGCCTCGACCCGTCGCGAGCCGCTGAGGTGCTGGAGCTGTTGCGGGCCGCCACACCACGGGGCACCCTGCTCGTGAGCCTGCACCAGCCCGAGCTGGCCCGCCGGTACTGCACCCGCATCATCGGTCTGCAGGAGGGCAGGGTCGTGCTCGACCGCCCGGCGCAGGAGCTGGAGGACTCGGCGATCGACGACCTCTACGCCCTGACATGAGCATCGACCTCCAGACCTCGCGCCCGACTGACGGCCGGTCCGCGACGGGACAGCCGCCCCGGGTCGCCGCGAGGGCCGTGAGCCTGCGCCGGCTGGTGGCGGCGCTCGCAGTGGTCGGGCCGGTCGGCTGGGCCCTGTCCCGCGCCCTGACCCCCGAGGGAGCCATCGTCAACACCGGGGGACTGCCGCTGCTCGGCGCGCTCCTGTCTGCGGCAACCCACCCGGCCACGTCTCCCGACTTCCTCCGGCTGGTGGGCGACGCCTGCCTGGTCACGGTGACGTATGCCGCGCTGGGCACCGCCGGCGCCCTGGTCGTCGGGGTCCTTGGAGGATTCGTGCTGAGCGAAGCCGCCGAGCGACACCGTGCCGGGCCGGTCCTGCGGGCGGCGCGGCTGGGGCTGCGGGGCCTGCTCGTCGCAGCGCGGTCCATCCACGAGCTGATCTGGGCGCTGCTGCTCGTCAGCGTCCTCGGCCTGGACCCACTGGTCGCCGTCCTGGCGATCGCGATCCCGTTCGGGGCGCAGACGGCCAAGGTCTTCGCCGAGATCCTCGACGGCGTCCCACGACACCCGGTCGAGGCACTGCGAGCAAGCGGGGCCAGGTCACTGCCGGCGCTCGCCTACGGGCTGTTCCCGCAGGCGACCCCACTGCTGCTGTCGTACTCCTTCTACCGCTTCGAGTGCGCCGTGCGGTCCGCTGTCGTGCTCGGTGTCGTCGGGGTGGGTGGTCTGGGGCAGGAGCTGGTCGTCAGCCTGCGATCGCGGAACTGGGACGAGGTCTGGACGCTGGTGGGAGCGGTGCTGCTCCTGTCCGCCGTGATCGACTGGTGGAGCTCCCGGGTGCGCGGGGACCTCGCCGTGGTGTCGTGCTCGGACTGGTCGGGTGGCAGCGCGGCGACCGTGGGACGAAACCATTCGTGGTGGGCCAGGTGGTCCACGCTGGTCGCCGTGGTGGGGGTCGGCTTCGCGTGGTTCGCCTCCGGTGTCTCGTGGTCCGGGCTGGTGTCGGCCAGGACGCGTGAGCTGACCGTGGGCCTCGTCGCCGAGATGCTGCCCCCGGCCCTGCCCCAGGGAGGGGTCTCGGCGCTGGCGGGGGCGGTTCTCGACACGGTCGCCATGGCCGTCCTGGCGATGGCCCTTGCCGTCGCCATCACCTTGCTGCTCGGTCCTGCGGCATCCAGGTTCCGTCCGGTCCCCTATGCGGCGGAGCTGCCGGGCTGGTGGCGCGCACCCCGGCTGCTGGGCAGGTTTGCCGCGCGAGGCCTGCTCCTCCTGCTGCGATCCATCCCTCCGACGGTGTGGGCCGTGCTCGCGCTCGTCGTCCTGTTCCCCGGCATCCTGCCCGGGGCGGTGGCCCTGGGCCTCTACACGGCCGGGATCCTCGGTCGGCTGGTCTCCGAGGCCTGGGAGAGCGTCGACATCCGCCCCCGGGATGCGCTGCGGGCCGCCGGACTGCGACCGTCGACCGCCGCGGTGGTCGCCGTGCTGCCCCCCTCCATGCACCATCTGATGACCTACACGCTGTACCGCTTCGAGATCTGCGTCCGCGACACCGCCGTCGTCGGAGTCGTCGGTGCCGCGGGGCTCGGGCGGCTGTTCGCGGAGAACCTCGCGGTCTTCAGGTTCCCGGTCGTGTCGATGCTGCTCCTGACGTCGTTCGCCCTCAGCGTCGGCACCGAGGTCCTCGGTCGCCGCATACGCCGTGCCGTCCGCGCCTGACCACGGTCAGCCCGCAGTCCCCGGCAGGCCAGGGGGCAGTCGTCGCAGACCGAGCCCTGCGGCGATGACTGCGTCGACGGGGCGGTCGTGCGGCTCGTGCGGGAGGTCGTGAGCGAGGACCTCCCACGGGTGCACCACGGCGACGAGCAACGCAGTCGTGCGAGGGAGCGAGCGGTCGTAGCAGCCCTTGCCCTGGCCGATCCGGGTGCCGTGCGCGTCGACGCCCTGTGCAGGGACGAACACGACCGAGGCCCTCGCCACTGCCTCGAGCCCGAGCGTCTCGCCGCCGGCCCCGTCGCCGTCAGCCTCTCGCCAGTCGAGGTCCCAGCTCGCGAGGGTGACCGGCAGCATCACGCGGACCCCGCGGGACAGGAATGCTGCGACCAGCGCCTGCGTGGGTGGTTCGGTCGGCTTCGACTCGTAGGCAGCGACCCAGTCCCCGCGCCCGACCCCGGCCTCCCGGGCCGCCTCCAGGGCGGAGAGGGCCACGGCCCGCGCATCGGCGGCCGGGTCGCGACCGGGCACACGGTCACGCCGCAGCTGCCGCAACCAGCCACGGAGGGTGACCTTGTCGGCGGACGCAGGCCAGGTGACATACCCGCCGTCGGACTCGGCGTCGGACTCGGCATGGGGGTCGGCATCGGGCTCTGAGGTGGGGGAGGAGGCGGAGGAGGGCACGGGCACCATCGTGCCTGCACCGGTGGCCGAGCCGCGAGGGGGCGAGCCGAATAGGGTGGCACTCATGAGCAGCCAGCCCGCCCGACCTGTCACCAAGGCCGTGATCCCCGCAGCTGGACTCGGGACCCGCTTCCTGCCGGCCACCAAGGCCACGCCGAAGGAGATGCTCCCGGTCGTGGACAAGCCCGCCATCCAGTACGTCGTCGAGGAGTCGGTGCGCGCCGGGCTGGACGACGTCCTGATCATCACCGGGCGCAACAAGAACGCGCTGGAGGACCACTTCGACCACCAGTGGGAGCTCGAGCAGGCCCTCGAGGCCAAGGGCGACACCTTCCGGCTGGAGCGGGTCCGCGAGTCGGCGGCGATGAAGGTGCACTTCGTGCGGCAGGGGCAGCCCAAGGGTCTGGGCCACGCGGTCCACGTCGCGAAGGAGCACGTCGGCGACAACGCGTTCGCGGTCCTGCTCGGCGACGACCTGATCGACGCCCGGGACCACCTGCTGGAGGAGATGCTGCGGGTCCGTGAGGAGAAGGGTGGCAGCGTCGTCGCCCTCCTCGAGGTGCCGCCGGAGTCCGTGCACCTCTACGGCTGCGCCGCGGTGGAGAAGGTCGAGGGTGACGTCATGCGCATCACCGGCCTCGTCGAGAAGCCGGACCCCTCCGAGGCTCCCAGCAACCTGGCCGTCATCGGCCGCTACATCCTGGACCCGTCGGTGTTCGGCGTCCTCGAGCAGACCCCGCCGGGTCGTGGTGGCGAGATCCAGCTGACCGACGCGCTGCAGACGCTCGCTGCGTCGACCGAGCCCGGTGGTGGGGTGCACGGCGTGGTCTTCCGTGGCCGTCGCTACGACACCGGCGACCGGCTGGACTACCTCAAGGCTGTGGTGCGCCTCGGCGTCGACCACGCCGAGCTCGGTTCGGACTTCGGCGGCTGGCTCGACGAGTTCGCCGCCGGCCGTCGTGACGCGAAGGCCGCCTCCCAGTGATCTCCGTCGAGCAGCACCTGCGCCGGATCCTGGAGACCGTGGAGGTCATCAGGCCCTTCGAGCAGGGTGTGCTCGACGCCCAGGGGTGCGTCCTCGCCGAGGACATGACGGCGCGCGGCTCCCTGCCCGGCTTCAGGAACTCGGCGATGGACGGGTATGCCGTGCACGCCGCCGACGTGGTCGGGGCCAGTGCCGAGCACCCGGTCGTCCTGCCCGTCGTGAACGACATCGCGGCCGGCAACACCAACGCGCTGTCCCTGGCCCAGGGCCAGACGATGCGCATCATGACCGGCGCCCCCATGCCGAGGGGTGCGGACGCGGTGGTGGCGGTCGAGAAGACCGACGGCGGGGTCGTCAAGGTCGCGATCCGGGTCGCCTCCGTGGTCGGCCAGCACGTGCGCGAGATCGGTGAGGACGTCGAGGAGGGCATGGTCATCCTGCGCCGAGGCGCCCTGCTCGGGCCCGGCCAGATCGCCCTGCTGGCCGCGGCGGGCGTCGCGCGGGTGCGGGTGGTCCCAAGGCCCCGCGTCGTCGTGGTCTCGACGGGTGACGAGCTCATCGAGGTGGGCCGGTCACCGGGGTTCGGCCAGATCGTCGACTCCAACTCGCTCATGCTCACCGCCGCCGTGACCTCGGTGGGGGCCACGCCCTACCGCGTCGGAGGCGTGGCCGACGACGCCCGCACCCTGATGGACACCCTCGAGGGCCAGCTCGTGCGCGCTGACGCGATCATCACCACCGGCGGCGTCTCGATGGGCGCGTTCGACACGGTGAAGGAGGTGCTGTCCCGCGTGGGGACGGTGCAGTTCGACAAGGTGGCGATGCGTCCGGGGATGCCGCAGGGGTTCGGGGTGCTCGGCGACGAGCAGGTGCCGGTCTTCACCCTGCCAGGCAACCCGGTCAGTGCGCTGGTGTCCTTCCACGTGTTCGTCGCCCCCGCCCTGCGTGCGATGGCTGGTCGACCCGAGCCGTCGTTCCCGCCGGGCTACGTGTCCGCGGTCGCGGCCGAGCCGTTCGGGTCGGTCCCGGGGAAGATGGAGTTCCTGCGCGTCGTCCTCGACGGCGACCGCGCCCGTCTGGCCGGTGGCCAGGGCTCGCACATGCTCGGTGCCCTCGCCGCCGCCGACGCGCTCGCGGTCATCCCGGCCGACGTCACCCAGGTCAACGAGGGTGACGACCTCGAGTGCCTACCCCTTCTTGGGCGGGAGGGTCAGTGAGTGAGCGACTGACGCACGTCCGCGACGACGGGTCGGCCCACATGGTCGATGTCTCCGCCAAGGAGATCACGGCTCGCGAGGCCAGCGCTGCCGGTCGGGTCCTTCTGTCCCGCAATGCGATCGGTGCCCTCCGGGACGGCAATGTGCCCAAGGGCGATGCGCTCGCCGTCGCCCGCATCGCCGGCATCCAGGCCGTCAAGCGCACTCCGGAGCTGATCCCGCTGGCGCACCCCGTCGCGGTGCACGGCGTGGTGGTCGACCTCGACGTCGCCGACGACGGGGTCGACATCCGGGCGACGGTCCGGACCGCCGACCGCACCGGCATCGAGATGGAGGCCCTCACTGCGGTCTCGATCGCCGCCCTGGCGCTGATCGACATGGTCAAGGCGGTCGACAAGCACGCCCGGATCACCGACATCCGGGTCACGGCCAAGTCCGGTGGCCGGTCAGGCGACTGGGTGGAGGAGCAGTGAGCGAGCACACCGGCACGGGCAGCGACCCTACGCAGGCGACCGCCGGCGTGCCGAGCTCGCCGCGAGCGGTCGTCATCACCTGCTCGACCAGGGCGGCGGGCGGGGTCTACCCCGACCGGGGCGGGCCGCTGGTCGTGACCGCCTTGCGCGAGTGGGGCTTCGACGTCGGCGACCCGACGGTCGTGCCCGACGGACCCCCCGTGCGCGAAGCCCTCGAGGCCGCGATCTCGGCGGAGCCCGACCTCGTCATCACCACCGGCGGCACCGGTCTGTCGCCCACGGACGGCACCCCCGAAGCCACTCGCCCGCTGCTCGACCGTGAGGTGGGCGGCATCGCCGAGGCGATCCGCGCCGCGGGCGTGGGGGCCGGTGTCCCCACGGCGATGCTGTCGCGCGGGCTCGCGGGGATCGCCGGGTCCACCCTGGTCGTCAACCTGCCCGGATCCACCGGTGGGGTCAAGGACGGCCTCGCCGTGCTGGAACCCGTGCTGCGGCACGCCCTCTCACAGATCCGGGGCGGCGACCACTGATGCCACCGTGGCACGGCTGATGGCTTCCTGGCCCGTCGAGCTGCGCGGCCGGACCGCGGCCGGCCAGGACGTGCTGCTCGACCCGCTCCGACGCCGCGACCGCAGGGACTGGATGAGGGTGCGCTCGGTGAACCGCGAGTGGCTCGGTCCATGGGAGGCCACCGCCCCCGAGGACGACCCGCGCGCGGTGTCGTTCAACGGTCTCGTACGGCACTACAACCGGGAGGGCCGGGCCGGGCGGATGATGCCGTTCACGATCCGCACCGACGGCCGGATCGTCGGCCAGGTGGTGTTGTTCGGCATGTCGTGGGGTTCGCTGCTGTCAGCCTCGGCGGGCTACTGGATCGACCAGGGCCTGGCCGGACGGGGCATCGTGCCGCTGGCCATGGCCCTTGCCGGGGACCACGCCTTCGGGCCGATGGGCCTGCACCGGCTCGAGGTCAACATCCGTCCAGAGAACACCAACAGCCTTGCGGTCGTACGCAAGCTGGGCCTTCGCGACGAAGGTGTGCGTGCGGCCTACCTGCACATCGACGGACGGTGGCGCGACCACCGGACCTTCGCGCTCACCCGCGAGGACCTCGGCGGAAGCACACTCGTGGAGCGTTTGCACACCAATCACACCAGTCACATTGGCGACACACCGCCCCACGTCCCCGAGGGTCCCACGCACGGGACATAACGTCGTGTTCGTGCAGCCCAGCAGTCTCATCTTCCTCGTCATCATCGCCGTCTGGGCTGCCTACTTCGTGCAGTACTGGGTGCGCCGTCGCGAGCACCTCGCAACCGCCCAGTCGGTCGACCGGTTCTCCGAGACCATGCGGGTCCTCGAGCGTCGCTCCCCGCTGCCCGCCACGGACCTTTCGACTGCCGCGCGCCCTTCGTATGCCGTGAGCCCGGCCCGCGCCGTGCGCGCCCAGGTGCTCGTCAAGCGCGCAGAGACCGCGACCTTCACGATGACCCCCGCTGGTGCCGTCACCCCGGGGGCCGGCTCTGTTGCTGGCTCCGACCACTCCGACCACTCCGACCACGCGGGCGGCTGGGGCAGCACGTTCGAGCCCGAGGACGACGGCCACAGCTGGGACGTCGAGTCCGCCCCGCGGGACCGCCCGGCTCGCGCCGTTCGCGGCCTGACGCTCGTGGCCGCGCTGGCCGCCTTCGTCGTCGCTGTGCCGCTGGCAGTGTTCGGCGTCCTCCCGTGGGCCGGCGTCCTTGCCCCGCTCGCCGTCGCCGCCGGAGCCTTCGTCTGGCTCCGGCAGGCAGTAGCGGCCGAGCAGACCGCCCGGCGCGGCGCATCCCGTCCGGCACCACGCGCCGCTGACCAGCGCGAGCATTCCGCTCCCTCGGCGCAGCAGACCCTGGCGTCCACCTCCGAGGAGGGCGAGCCGGTCACTGTGCGCGCTCGCGGCGAGCTCTACGACCTGCAGGAGGTCGAGCAGGGCCTGGCGGCTCCTGTTCGCGTGACCCCTGCGGCGGCGGGTTTGGCGGAGATCGCAGCGGCGGAGATCGCTGCGGCGGCTGCGAGCGCTACCCCGGCAAGGTCGGTCACTCGTCCCATCGTGGACGAGGACGACATCCCCTTGACCTGGGACCCGGTGCCGGTGCCCCGCCCCACCTACACGATGAAGTCCCGCGCGACTCGTCCGGCCCCCGCCTCGGCGGACCTCGTCGGGGACGCCGACACCGAGTACGCACGGTACGAGCAGGAGCCGGTCCGCCGCGTCGCAGGCGCCTGACCCCCCTGAAGGCTGCGTTCGCCCGCGGCTAGCGGTTGCCCCATACGGCCTGGGCGCCGGCGTCTCCGGTCAGGGCGACGATCACCGTGGTGCCGACGGCGCTGGCGACGACGAGCGCGCCCACCACGATGCGCAGCCTGCGGCCCGGGTGGTCACGGCGCAGCAACAGCCACTGACCCACCGTGGTGACGGCCAGGGCTGCGGCCCAGGGCAGCACCATCGAGCCGAGCGACCGGTGGTGGTCGAGGAACGCCGGATCGCCGAGCCGACTCGCAAGGTCTGTGCCGGCCCGGGTCGTCACGGGAACGGCCGCCAGGCACACCGCCGCGCCGAGCGGGACGAGGAAGGTCAGCTTCCGCTGGGCCGCGGGCCAGACGCTCACCGCCGTCGCGGCCAGGGCGGTGAGCGGGAGCAGGACCACGACGAGGTGGACGAGCAGGGCGTGGGCCGGCAGACCGTTGATCTCCACGGCTGCCTCAGTACCCGCCGCTGGTGCCGGTCTGCATGGCACCAGCCGGGTCGACGACGTACCAGACCTTGCCAACCCCTTGCCCGTTGACATCGCCCGGTTTGGTGTCCTTGGCGAACAGGTAGAGCGGGCTGCCGTTGAGGGTGACCTGCTTCGAGCCGTCCTGTTGGGTGATGGTCCCCACGGTGCCGGTCACGCCCTCGACGGTGGGGGTCTCGGCGGTGGTGGTCAGCGGCGGCCAGGCCACGAGGCACTCGCCGGTGCAGCTGCTGCTGTCCGAGCCGGGCTTGTCCTTCGTGAAGACGTACACCGTCATCTGCGAACCGTTGACCACGACCTGACCGACCGAGGTCTTGGCGACACCCAGGTCAGCGCCCGCTGCTGACGGGGATGAGCTGGTGGAAGCAGAGCTCGAGGACGAGCTCGTGGCACTGGCAGGGGTGTTCGCGTTCGACGAGCCACAGCCTGCCAGCGCCGTGACCGCGAGCAGGGACGTCGCCACGGCGGCGGCCCTGGGAGAGCAGAGGTCCATGTAGTGGTGACGAGATGACCGGGCCCGGTGTTCACCGAACGACCGGCGGGCGACCTGCGGGCGACCGGCACCGTCACCAGTGAACCGTGGGAGTACGTCTTTCGTCCTTTACGGCGACGGGGTAGGAGCGAGAGGATCCGAGATCTCAACAGCGGTCGACCAAGGAGTGGCAGTGGAGGCTGGTCAGCGGCAAGCAGCCCTCCAGGGACTGCACGACCGGCATGCCCCGGAGCTGTGGCGTTTCGCCCTGCGGCTGACCCGTGACCCCCAGGTCGCCGAGGACCTGGTCCAGGAGTCCCTCCTGCGCGCCTGGCGGGACCCCCAGCTCGGGGGGCGCAGCGAGGCGCAGGCCAGGGCCTGGCTGTTCACCGTCGTCCGCAACCTCGTCGTCGACCGCTGGCGCAGCGCCGCGAACCGTCACGAGGTCGCCGGGCTCGACTGGGTCAACCCGTTCGTCGCCGACCGGACCGGCGAGGTGCTCGACCGCTGGCTCATCGCCGATGCCCTCGGCTCCCTGTCGCCGGACCACCGCAGGGTGGTCGCTGCGGCCTACTACGAAGGAAGGACGGTGGCAGAGATCGCTGCTGAGCTGCGGATCCCCAAGGGGACGGTGAAGTCGCGACTCCACTACGGCCTCCGGAGCCTGCGGCTGGCCCTGCAGGAGAAGGGGGTGACCCGGGCGTGAACGACAACGACCAGTACGTCCAGTGGGACGCCGCCTACGTCCTCGGCGCACTTGTGGGAGCCGATCGGGCGCAGTACGAGGAGCACCTCGCGGGGTGCGACCCGTGCCGGGCCGCCGTCGCAGAGCTCGCTGGCCTCCCCGGTCTCCTTGGTCAGCTGAGCCCGGCCGAGGCGATCGCGGTGGAGTCCGACGCCGGCTCGGTCGACGGGGTCGACGGACCGTTCGCTGACCCCCTCGCCGTCCCTGAACACCCTGCCTCCCTCATGCCGCCGCTGCTCGAGATCGGTCCGGTGCCGCGACGGTGGCTGGCCCCCATGGCAGCAGCGGCTGCCGCCCTCCTCATCGGAGGTGTCGGTGGCTATGCCGTGTCGCAGTCCCAGGACGCCGTGCCCGGTAACGGCCCCTCGTCAACCCTGGCACTGGGCACGAGTCGGCTGGCGTTTGCTGCGGTGAGCGCCTCGCCCATGACGGCGGTCGTGGACGTCGTCCCGACAGGTCAGGGGACCGAGCTGCGGGTGGAGTGCCAGTATGCGCCCGCCACCTCGACCACGTCCCCGGCGGGAGCTGGGGCGACAGGCGCGGCGACGGGCACCGTGAGCGGCTCGGGTCCGACTCCTTCGAAGGGGACGGGTTCCCGCGCCGGGGACGGGGGCTACCCCGGGATCCGGTACGCGATCTGGGTCGTGGGTCGTGACGGTCGTGACATGCAGGTCAAGGACTGGACTGCTCGATCGGGACGCGTCATGCACCCGAGCGGGGTGACCTCGTGGTCGGTCGACCAGATCGAGTCGGTCGAGATCCGGCTGGCCGACACCGGCGACACGGTGATGCGGGCCCAGGTGGGCTGACGCAGCGGACCTGGCGGCATGCTGGCGGCCGCGGCGGCATCAAGGGGCGTCGTTTTCCGCGCGGGGTCCTGCTGGTGTTATCGTTTCGTCCGCATCAAGGGGCTGTGGCGCAGTTGGTAGCGCGTCTCGTTCGCAATGAGAAGGCCCGGGGTTCGAATCCCCGCAGCTCCACCCCCACAGAACCCCGTCTGACCAGCAGAAACGCTGATCGTCAGGCGGGGTTTTGCGTTTGTCATTCCGCCACCTGCCCCTTTCGTGTGCCCCCGGCGTGCCCCCGGTCGTTCAAGCGCGCCAATCCAGCCCGGTCAGCTGGCGTCCCAAGGTGGTGCAGGTAGAGGTTCGTCGTGGCGATCGAGGCGTGCCCCATCCACGCCTAGACGGTCCCCGGATCGACGCCGCGAGCCAGCCACAGGCAGGCCGCCGTGTGACGTAGGTCGTGGATGCGTCGTCCCTGCGCCAGCGTCGACCAGCCGAGGGACCGCTTGAATGCGGAGGCGTGCAGGCGGTGGCCCGAGGACGTGACGAATAGGGGAGCGTCGGCGACTCTTCCCTCCGCCATCGCCCGGACCAACGGCAGGACTCGATCCGCCACCGGCACGCGTCGAGAGCGGCCGGACTTCGTGGACTTGGTCGCAACTCCCTCGGGCTCCGCCCGCTGGACCACCAGAGTCGGCATGGGCACCTCGACGAAGTCCCGCACCCGTATGGCGCGCAGCTCCGACCAGCGCAGCCCCGTCCAGGCCGCCATCAGCAGCAGATCCGCAAGGCGCTGATCACGCAACGCGGCCTGGGCGTAGAGCTGTTCCAGGTCGTCCTCGCCGAAGGGGAACATCTCGGTCCGGGGCTGGTCAGAACGAGGGACCCTCGTCCGCAGCACCGGGTTGGTCAAAATCATTCGCTCCCGCACCGCCCAGGCGAAGAACGACGAGAGCGACGCCCTGAACCGGCGAACGGACGACTCAGCCAAACCATCACTCACCAGGAAGATCAGTGCGCCCGTCACCTCTCGATCCGTGACGGCGTTCACCGACAGAGCTGTGAGCGAGGCTGGCACCAGTCGGACGAGGGCGGCGTCGGCAACGTAGGTCTTGGCTGAGACCGAGTGCTTGCGCTCCTCGAGCCAGACGGGCAGCAGCGACTTCACCGTTGCACGTCCGGCTCGTGGGTCAACCCCACCAGCGAGGGCTGCCCGCTCCCGGGCGAGCCATGCCTGCGCGTCTCGCCTGGTGTCGAAGGTGCGTCCGGCGACGTAGGTACGGCCGATCTTGAGAACCGCGCGGAACTTGCCCGACGGCTCCTTCCTGATTGTCATGACGCTGCCCGTTCTATCCACGCCTGCACGTGCTGACTCTGGTAGCGGGGAGTCCCGCGACTGAGCCAGGTCACCCTCGGCCCACTGCCGGCTGCACGCCAACGGCAAAGCGTCGATGGGTCGACCTTCAACGCCTTGGCCACCTCGGCCGTCGTCATCAGGACGGGCAGGCCCTCGAACTTGCGCGCTTCCGCTTGGGGCACTTCCTGCATCACACTCACCTGCTCTCGGTTGCTCGATCCTTCCGGCCGATCTGGGCCGCTGCTGTGCGCTTCTGCTGTGCCCGCTCTTGGGCGTACTCGCGGGCTCGTGCGGCGGCTGCGACGGCGAGGGCGGTTTCGCCCTCGTTGGCCCAGCCGGTTCCGGCGTAGGCCCAGTGTCCGATGACGAGGGTGGTGTCCTCCTGGTCGTCGGCGAGGAGCTCGGTCTCGAGCTGGCGCAGGTCTAGGTGTTGTCCGGTGCGGTTGGCTTCGGCGATGCGGGCCTGGGCGCGCTGCCGTGCTCGGCGGAGGGCGCCGAGGGTGAGCGAGTAGCGTCGGGACTTGGTAGCGAAGTGCCCACGGAACCCGAGCGACGCGGACCACTTGCCGAGCAGCGCGTACGGCCCTTCTGGGTCGTCGATACCTAGAGCGGCGGAGCCGGCGCTGGCCCGGCAGGCGAGGCGCCCGGCGGTGGTGTGTAGGCGGCGCAGGTGGGTGGTGTTCTTGGTGGTGGTGTCGGTTGCTGACTTGGTGGCGTACTTCGCCAGGTACCCGGCAACCTGTTCGGGGGTG
>JBDSKZ010000014.1:0-4502 GCA_039916625.1 Pedococcus sp. | reverse complement strand
CGGATCGAGCTGCCGTCGTCGGTCGTGCGCGAGTCCATGACCCGCGAGTCGGTGTGCCGGCAGAACGGACAGTGCATGACGGCGCTCCTCCCGAACGGTGTCTGGGCTGGTCCCGGGACAGTGTCTGTGGACAGAACTGTGGACGATCTGGGGACAACGTGTGGAGAACCAGCCTCGCCCTGTGCACTACATGTGGACGAACTACAGCCGTGTAACCACTAGATGTAGGGATAGTCTGCCTCGCTCGGTGCCAGGACGCAAGCGGCTGCCGAAAACTCCTTCAAACTTCGTAGCGCAGTGTGCATCGGTGCAGGTCAGGGCCTCGCGCAGGTTCTGGCCGACACGCCCGAAGTGGTGCTGGTGGGACTCCTGTGGCGTCAGTGACACCCAGATGCGGGGTCTGGACGCGCCGACATCCCCACATCTGGTGGGCGTGACGGTTCCGACCCCGCTGCGGGCCGGCTCAGGCCATGGAGAGCAGGAACGCCGCAGCGAAGCCCACTACGGTGAGCAGCCCCACGAGCCGTCCGGCGTGCTCCACGGCCTCCGGGACCATGGTGTCCGCGAGCATCGTCAGGATCGCCCCGGCCGCGAACGCCTGGATCGTCGCCACCACCGAGGGGTCGGCGCCGTCGAGCAGGACCCGCCCCAGCGCGGCCGCGACGGTCGCCGCCGCGGTGACGCCCAGCCACAGCACCATGATCGACTTCGCGCTGCGGCCAGCGGACCGCATACCGGCCGAGGAGGACAGGCCCTCGGGGATGTTGGACAAGAACACGGCAGCCACCACGGCGACGCCCACGCCACCCCCGCCGATCGTGCTCACCCCGATCGCCGCGGACTCCGGTATGCCGTCGAGCAGGGCTCCGAGCGCGAGCGCGGACCCAGCCGCGCCTGCCTGGGGTCCGTTGGGGCTCTTGCGCCGGTGTCCTCCGCGGCTGTCGATCCACCAGTCGCCGAGGAAGAACACGACCGAGCCACCGAGCAGGCCCAGGACCGTGGCGAAACCTCCGGCCTTCTCATACGCCTGACCGGCGAGCTCGAACGTCAGGGCGCTCACGAGAACACCCGAGCCGATCGCCATGACCCAGCCGATGAACCGCTTGGATGTCGGCAGCCAGATGCCTGCCGCTGCCCCGATGAGCAGCGAGACCCCGCCGACGAACCCCCAGAAGCCTGCTTCGAGCATCACATCTCCTGTTCCGTACCACCGTTGACCTGCGGCGGTGCGGCGCCGGGCCCTTGGACCCTACCCGCGCCACGAGCGCCGAGCGACAGTGGAAGGACCACGCAGGGCCACCACGAAGGCAGGAAGAGATGAACCACTACGGACTCGGCGGCAAGGTCGCCGTCATCACCGGCGGCGCGTCCGGCATCGGCCGCGCCTGCGCCCACACGCTCGCCCGCTCCGGCGCCGACATCTCGGTCTGGGACCTCGACCAGGGGGCGATCGACGTCGCACTCAAGGAGCTCGACGCGTTCGAGTGCCGCGCGCACGGCGTGGTCGTCGACGTCAGCGACTCGGGCGCCGTCGATACCGCCATGGAGCAGGTCGTCGAGCACCTCGGCCACGTCGACATCGCCGTCTGCAACGCCGGCATCGGTGGCGAGGCCCTGACCAGCGGCGACTACACCGACGAGGCATGGCACCAGGTCATCGGCATCAACCTGGACGGCGTCTTCTACACCCAGCGCGCGGCGATCCGTGCCATGAAAGCCGGTGGCCGCGGGGGCTCCATCGTCAACATGGCCTCGATCCTGGGCGCGGTCGGGTTCGCCACCGCGAGCGCGTACACCGCGGCCAAGCACGGAGTCGTCGGCATGACCCAGGCCGCTGCGTGGGAGCACGCGGCGGACAAGATCCGCATCAACGCCGTCGGTCCGGGGTTCATCCGCACTCCCCTGCTCGACAAGAACCTCGACCAGGCGACGCTGGACTTCCTCGGGACCCAGCACGCGCTGCAGCGGATCGGTGAGCCCGAGGAGGTCGCCGAGCTGGTGGCCTGGCTCGCCAGCGACGGCGCGTCGTTCGCCACCGGCACCTACTACCCCATCGATGGCGGCTACCTGGCCCGCTGAGGCCGTCCTGCGCGGGAGGACACGCGTGTCGGTGGGTGGTGGTTGGGTGCAGTCATGGCTGCCACGACCTCCGGGACCGACGAGCGGTGGCAGACGCACCCGGTCACGCCCGACCGTTTCGAGGACTTCGCCGACGTCATCAACCCGAACCGGCGCGACACCCACTGCTGGTGCCTGTCACACCGACTGCAGGCCAAGCAGATCCAGGAGCTCGGAGGCGGCAGTCGGGAGCAAGCCATGCGCACCCTCTGCGAGCGCGAGCACCCGCCGGGGGTCGTCACCTACCTCGACGGCACGCCCGTGGGCTGGTGCAGCATCAGCCCGAGGTCGCAGCTCCCGCGCCTGGTGGCCTCCAAGCTGATCAGACCCGTCGACGACCTGCCGGTCTGGAGCATCATCTGCGTCGTGGTGCGCTCGGGCTACCGCAGACGCGGCGTCACCCACGAGCTGCTCGAGGGTGCGGTCGCGTATGCCGCTGCCCAGGGTGCGCCCGCGGTCGAGGCCCACCCCGTGGACCCCGAGGGACGGATGGACCTGACGATGGCGTTCGTCGGGACGCGCGGCATGTTCGAGAAGGCCGGGTTCGAGGTCGTCGGCACGACTGGTGCGGTCGCCAGCAGGATGCCCCGCCTGGTCATGCGCCGCGACCTCAGGAGCGCCTGACCCGGGCAGTGATGTCGATGGTCGTGAGCTGGTCCATACCCCCGCGCTCACCTTGTTGTCGGTCCCGTCCGAGAGGATGCAGGCATGGACATCGCGCGCGTCCTGTCCCAGCGCCTCGCCACGCAGCGCCTCGCGTCGGCGCCGCTGCCCAGCGCCACCGAAGCGGTGCGCCTGCTCACCTGCGTCCAGAGCCAGGAGCGCGACCACGCCTTCTTCTCGCTCGGACTGAGGACGCGCCGCAGCACGTATGTCGCGGTGCGCGGCGAGCTCGACGCCGGCACGTTCGTGCGCACCCACATCCTGCGACCCACCTGGCACTTCGTGGCGAGGGAGGACCTGCGTTGGATCCTCTCGTTGACCTCGCCCCGGGTGCTGGCGTCGATGGCCGGACGGCACCGCCAGCTCGGTCTGGACGAGCCGCAACGGGTCGACGACGGTTTCGCACTGCTCTCAGAACTGTTGCAGGGCAGACACTTCCTCACCAGGCAGGAGATCGGCGAGACGTTCGGCGAGCGAGGCTCTCCCGTCAGACCTGGCGAACAGCTCGGCCACCTCCTGATGGTCGCCGAGCTCCAGGGACTGGTCTGCTCCGGGCCGGTCAAAGGGGTTCACCACTCCTACGCCCTGGTCGACGAGGTCGTCCCTCCCATCGCGGCCATGGGCCCGGTCCTCGACCCGGACGAGGCGCACCGCGAGCTCGTGCGCAGGTTCTTCGCCGGGCACGGCCCGGCGAACGTCAAGGACTTCACCCGGTGGTCCTCGCTCACCGTCGCGGGCACCAGGACCGCGCTGGCCGACCTCGGCGACGTCCTCGAGCAGGTCGACGTCGACGGGACACCCC
The DNA here is from genome assembly GCA_039916625.1 of Pedococcus sp. Lineage (GTDB taxonomy): Bacteria > Actinomycetota > Actinomycetes > Actinomycetales > Dermatophilaceae > Pedococcus. The sequence continues at coordinate 919 of JBDSKZ010000014.1, read as the reverse complement.
ACTGGTTCGATCCCACAGTCGTGTCGAGGCGCAGCTCGGGGGCGCCGGCGGCATACCTGTTTCCCACCTATGACGAGGTGGTGCTGAGCTATCGGACGACGGGCTTCCCTGCCGCCCCGGACCACCCGTATGCCAAGCACCCTGACCCCTTCTGGGCCGAGGTCGTCCTCGACCAGAGGAAGGTCGGGATCTGGACGCGCGCGGTCAAGGGCGAAGCAGTCGAGGTCGACGTCCGGCTCGCCCGCAGCGTCGACGAGGCCGGGCGCGTGGCGGTGGGCGCGGCAGCGCACCGACTGGCCGACTTCCTGGGCAAGGCGCTCGTGCCCACCGAGGCGACCGGTGAACTACACGGTTGGACTTAACGGATCTGCCTGACAAACCGGACAGCAGCCGTCCACCCTGAACAGGTTGTCCGGACACCCGCTGTGGCTCGGGCAGCGCGCGTCTCCTGGCGCTGTCCTGTCCCCCACCCCCAGGAAGCCATGCTGCGTCCTCGACTGTTCCCCCACCTCGCCCGCGTCGGCGCTGCCGCCCTCCTGGCCGTGACCGGTCTCGCGGCCGGCTCCCCCCAGGCGGGAGCCGCCACCCTCTCGAGGGAGTGCAAGGCCGACTCGATCGCCTGCATCTCGTTCTCTGGCTACGCCGGCAAGTCGGTGTGGGGCTATCCGGTGAACGCAACGGGCAACAACTGCGTCAACTACGCGGCCTACCGGTTGATGAAGAACGGCGTGAAGCCGCAGGGCGCCATGGGCAGCGGCGGGAGCTGGGCGACGAGCGCCCGCAACCGCGGGGTCCGCGTCGACCGGAAGGCGGCGACCGGCTCGATCGCGCAGTGGAACTACGGCAGCCACTACGCGCCGGCCAACGGCCACGTGGGCTACGTCGAGGAGGTCACGAGCTCCTACATCGTGGTCTCGGA
>JBDSKZ010000013.1:0-17759 GCA_039916625.1 Pedococcus sp. | reverse complement strand
TCAGCACGATCAAGGCCCGCCCTGGGTATGCCACGGAGCGGGCCTTCGTCGTTGGCGCACCGACCAGGAGGCGCGAGTCTTTGAGCGGATGACCAGGCTATGACCGGGTGTCCCGCTCAAAGACTCGAGCGAGAGGGACGGCCCCGAGCACTACGGCGCAAGGAGGGCCAGGGGGACGCGACAGTTGACGCCGACGTTGTTGAGGCGGTCGAGCAGTGGTCGGCCGTCGACCACCGGCAACGCCAGCGGCTTGGGCTTGCCCGCCGCGAGCGACCGCGCGTAGGCATCCCGTGCCGTGACCAGCCGCTCCCAGTCCTCGATCCACTGTGAGGTCGGCTGGTCCGCGTCGAGCAGGGTCGGGCCCAGCGAACGCACCTTCGTGAGCATGTCGACGACCGCGTCGTTCTGGGCGTTCACGGCGCCGACCCGCTGGTTGCGCGGGGCGGAGGTGGGCAGCGCTGCGGAGGCCACCGAGTCACGCATCGTCGCGCAGGCGACTCCGACGGTCCGGGTGATGACGGAGTTCTCGATGACATCAGGATCGTCGGTGTTGGCGAACGTCCACAGCTTCATCAAGGCGACCGCCACGACGACTCCCGCCACCACCACGGCGACCCGAGCAACCCACACCCGCCAACGCGCATCCTCCGGCACGGCTGCCTAACCCGCGCAGTCCCGTAGGCCCAGCGTGGCTGCCGGGGCACCGCTGGAGGTCATCTGGCTGGTGATCTTCATGAACCCTTCGCTGTGAACTGCCTCGGGACCAGCATGGCCACGAAGTGCTGGGACGAGGTGCAGCCCGGAGGTGGCGGGCGCGTGGGTGCAGGTCAACGGCTGGCGCGGGCCTCGGCCATCGTCTTGAGCCTGGTCATGGCGTCCATGGTCTGCTTGGGCAGGTTGCGCCGGATCAGCGGCGTGAACACCTTGCCGAAGGCCTTTGTCCCGATGTCGATCGAGTGCGTGAGCGTCGTCCCCACCCCGTCGGAGACGGCAACGAAGTCCACGGTGACGTCCATGATCTTGTCGGTGAACTTCATCGCGAAGTGCCGATCGGGCTCCCGGGCGATGACCTCGCCGTCCATCGAGCCGGTCCGGCGGCCGTCCTGGTAGTGGTACTTCAGGCGCGTCCCGATGTCGTTGGGGCCGCTGTCGAGCTTGTCGATCCCGGTGCATCGCGTCAGCCACTGCGGAGTCAGGGCGAGGTCGTCGACGATCGCGAAGACCACCGATGGAGGGGCACTGACGGAGAGGGTGTGCGCGTAGCGGGGCATGGCGGTCTCCGGACACGTCGAGGGCGTTCGTGCGGGGTGCGGACACCGTACTGCGGCGCGTACAGGCTCCGGGTCCGCCTCCCGGACGAGAGCCGCCCTCCTGCGTCTGACGGTCTTCGTGCCAGGCCTTGGAGGGGCCCGCCCGACGAGAGCGGTTCCTCAGTGCGTCGGAGGTATGGCGTGCGCGCGCAGGCTGGGCGGGTTGGGCAGCGGCCTCCTCGGCTCACGCACTCCCGACGGACCGCCGTCGGCGCCAGGCCCGACGAACAAGCCGATCAGTCGACGGCCACGGACCCGCCGGTGGCGGTAGACGGCATACGCCACCACGTCCGTGCCGTCTCCGGGACCCATCGAACGCACCCGGGCGATCGCCTCACCCGCGTTGTCGGCGGGGAGCGTGCACGAGCTCAGTCGGCCATGGCGGTCCCGCGCGTCGACGTCGAAGGTCCTCATCACCACAGCGTGCGCCGACAACTCCGGCACGACAAGGCCTCGCGCACCGTGGGGTGACGACGCGCACCTGTCAAGCACGCCTGGTCGGCCTGAGGTGCGCGAAGTCGCAAGAGCGACCAAGAGCTACCGAGGGCGGCTGGGTGCCGACAAGCAGGGGCGGGCGGCAGAGTGGGGTCGCGCACGAGGTATGCCGCGTCAAGCGATGCGCAGGCGAGCAGGGCCGGCGACGGTGTGGCCGATCACCGGAGCGCCGGGCACCTCACCGACCACCAGCAGGCCGCCACTGGTCTGGGCGTCGGCGAGCATGAGCAGCACCTCCTCGGAGACGCCTGTGTCCAGGTGCGGGCGCACCCAGTCCAGGTTGCGCCGCGTCCCCCCACTGACGTACCCCTGACGCAGCGACTCCCACGCCCCGTCGAGGACGGGGACGGCCGATGCCTCGAGCACCGCACCCACTCCCGAGGCGCGCAGCAGCTTCCACAGGTGGCCCAGCAACCCGAACCCCGTCACGTCCGTCGCCGCCCGGGCCCCACCCGCAACCGCGGCGGCCGAGGACACGTCGTTGAGCGCCACCATCGACGCCACCGCCTGGGGGAACACCTGACCCGTCGACCTGTGGTGGTTGTTGAGCACCCCGACCCCGATCGGCTTGGTCAGGCTGATCGGCTGGCCGGCGACCGCGGCATCGTTGCGCAGCAACAGGTTCGGGTCGGCCAGTCCGGTGACGGCCATCCCGTACTTGGGCTCGGGGTCGTCGATGCTGTGCCCCCCGGCCACCGCACAACCCGCTGAGCTCGCCACGTCCAGTCCGCCACGCAGCACCTCGCGCAACAGTGCCAGCGACAGCACCGAGCGCGGCCAGCCCACGAGGTTGACGGCCAGGACCGGCCGGCCGCCCATGGCGTAGACGTCGGAGAGCGCGTTGGCTGCGACGATGCGCCCGAAGTCGTAGGCGTCGTCGACCACCGGGGTGAAGAAGTCAGCCGTGCTCATCACCGCCGTACCGCTGTCGATCCGCAGCACCGCCGCGTCGTCGCCGTCATCGAGCCCCACGAGCAGGTCCCCGTCGCCGTCACCCTCGGGCACACTCCCCACCAGCCCACGGACGACCTCCTCGAGCTCCCCCGGCGGGATCTTGCACGCGCACCCGCCCCCGGCGGCGTACTGGGTCAGCCGGACCGACGTCTCCTGGATGCTCACCGTCCCTACGCTAGCCTCGCCAGCGGAGGCGTACAGGTGCCTGGTGGCCCTCCCGGTCTTCAAAACCGGTGAAGCCGAGCAGCTCGGCTTGGCGGGTTCGATTCCCGTCCGCCTCCGCCACGACAGGAGCCCGTATGCCGCAGCCGCACCCGGACGACGTGCGTCGCCTCGTTCCCCGCACCGACTCCGTGCTCGCGGATCCTGCTGTGGCACAGGCAGTCTCGCGGATCGGCCGCGCCGCAGTCCGCGCCGCCGTGACCGGGGCACAGGATCGGGTGCGCCGCGGCGCCCTCCGTCCCGACGAGGTCGTCGGCACGGTCCTGGCGACCCTACCCAGCCGGGCGACCACCCTCACGCCGGTGCTCAACGCCACCGGGGTCGTGGTCCACACCAACCTCGGTCGCGCGCCACTGTCGGCCGCCGCGGTCGAGGCGGTCGTGGCAGCGTCGGGCACGGTCGACGTCGAGCTCGACCTGGCCACCGGCGCCCGCTCGAAACGGGGACGCGGCACCCTGGCCGCCCTCCTCGATGCCGTGCCGCTGGCGCAGGGCGCCCTCGTGGTCAACAACGGTGCAGCCGCGCTGGTGCTGGCGACCACCGCGCTCGCCGCGGGGCGTGAGGTCGTCGTGAGCCGCGGCCAGATGGTGGAGATCGGGGACGGGTTCCGCCTGCCCGACCTCATCGAGAGCACCGGTGCCCGACTGCGCGAGGTGGGCACCACGAACCGCACGACCCTCGCCGACTACGAACGCGCGCTCGGCCCGGACACCGGCTGCATCCTGGTCGTGCACCCCAGCAACTTCCGGCTCGAGGGGTTCACCGCCTCTGTGGGGGTGCGCGAGCTCGCGGGTCTGGGGGTGCCACTGGGGGTGCCGGTGGTGCACGACATCGGCAGCGGCCTGCTCCGCCCCCACCCGCTGCTCCCCGACGAACCCGACGCCACCACGTCGCTGGCCGCCGGTGCCTCGGTCGTCACCTGCAGCGGTGACAAGCTGCTCGGTGGTCCGCAGGCCGGACTCGTCCTCGGCTCGGCCGAGGTCGTCGAGCGGCTGCGTCGCCACCCCCTCGCACGGGCCCTGCGGGCGGACAAGACGACGCTCGCCGGTCTCGAGGCCACCCTGCGCGGACCGCGCCCGCCGGTCAGCGACGCCCTCGAGGCCGATCCCGGTGCGCTGCGTTCGCGAACCGAGCGGCTCGCGAAGTCGGTTGCGCCCACCGTGGCGGGCTCCCACCCCGGACATGTCGTCGAGGTCGTGGCCGCGGACGGCGTCGTCGGCGGCGGCGGCGCACCAGGACAGCCCCTCCCCGGTTGGGCGCTCACCCTCCCCGAGGCGTATGCCGCTGCGCTGCGTGGTCTCCAACGCCCCGTGCTCGCTCGGCTGGACCGAGGGCGCTGCCTGGTCGACCTGCGGTGCATCGCCACCGACCGGGACGCGGAGGTGGCCGAGGCGATCCGGCTCGCCGGCGCCCCGCGTGGCCGCGATGCCCTGGATGCCCTGGATGCCCTGGATGCACTGGATGCACTGGGTGGCCGCGGTGGACGCCGTGCCCCGGGTGGCCCTGTGGCGACAGCGCCGTCCACGTAGATGGCGGTCGTCGCCACCGCCGGTCACGTCGACCACGGCAAGTCCACGCTGGTGCGGCTGCTCACCGGCACCGAGCCCGACCGCTTGGCCCAGGAACGCGAGCGGGGCCTGACCATCGACCTCGGGTATGCCTGGACCGACCTCGATGGTGTCCACCTGTCCTTGGTCGACGTGCCGGGGCACGAGCGGTTCGCCGCCAACATGCTCGCCGGGCTCGGCCCGGTCGCCGGGGTGATGTTCGTCGTGGCGGCTGATGCGGAGTGGGCGCGGCAGTCCGAGGAGCACGCCCGCGCCGTTGTCGCCCTCGGCCTGCGTCAGGTGCTGCTCGTCGTCACGCGCTGCGACCTCGTCGAGCCCGCGACTGCCCGGGCGGTGCAGCAGGACGCGACCGGTCGCCTGGCCGCGCTGGGGCTGTCGGCGCGGGAGGCCGTTCGCGTCTCGGGTCGCACCGGCGAAGGGCTGCCGGGGCTGCGGGCCGCTTTGCGCAGGCTCGCCCTCGCCGTGGCGGCCGCCGACCCGGCCACACCGGTGCGGCTCTGGCTCGACCGGGCGTTCACCGTTCGCGGCGTGGGCACCGTTGCCACCGGCACCCTGACTGCAGGGACGCTGCGCGTCGAGGACGAGCTGTTGCTGCGCGGCACTCGGGTGCGGGTGCGCGGGCTGCACAGCAGCGACCGGGCGGTGGACGAGGTGCGCGGTCCGGCCAGGGTGGCGGTGAACCTTCGGGGGGTCTCGCTCGGCGACGTCGCCCGGGGGGATGCACTGCTGGCCCCCCGGCTCCCTGCCCCGGCAGCGGTCGTGGACGTGACCACCCACGAACCCTGGCTGCCCGGAGGCATACCAAGGCGCTCACCGGGCAGCACCGCAGCGCCCCCGGACAGCACCGCAGCACCGCTGGACACCACCGCAGCAACGCCTGGGATCACCGCGGCATCGCCGGCGACCTACGTGACGGGCCGCCCGTTCCCACGCCAGCTCGTCCTGCACGTCGGCACGGCGGCGGTGACCGTCCACGTCCACGTGCTCCCCGACGGCAGGGTCCGGCTTCGACTGCGGACGCCGCTACCGCTGGCCATCGGTGACCGGGGAGTCCTGCGTGACCCGGGCCTGCACGAGGTCCGCGCGGGTATCGAGGTCGTCGGGCTCGACCCGCCCCGCCGCCGGACGTCCCGCAGCCGGCTTCCCGTAGCGGTGGACCAGGAGGCCCCCGATCCGGAGCTACCCCGGGGCAAGCTGGTCGCCTGGTTGGCTGAGCAGCCGCTCGTCCCACCCACCCGTGCGCAGCTCGAGGACTGGGGGATCACCGCGCACCTGCTCGCTCGCGCGGAGCGGACCGGGCAGGTCACGAGGGTCGGCGGCCTCGTGCTCGCGGGTGACGCCGTGCACCGAGCCACCGAGACGGTGCGCGGGCTCGACCAGCCGTTCCGGCCGGGCGACGTGGCCGCGGCCCTGCCGACCTCGCGCCGGGTCGCGATCGCCCTGCTCGAACGCCTCGACACCGCGATGGTGACCCGACGGCTGCCCGACGGGTCGCGGATGGTCCGCTAGGCCGTGATCGTGCCGCCCTCGAACGTGCACGTGAGCCGGCCGTCGGCAAGCTGTCGCGTGTCGGACAGTGGGTAGCCCCACGGGCCGGTTGCCCCACCCTCGGCCCTCCACTGGGTGCGCACCGAGCCGAGCACCCGGCGACCGGGCCCGGTCCCGAGGGCCCAGACCTCACCGCCCTGGAAGACCTGGAAGATCCCGCGGTCGGCGGTGCCCTGGGCCCCGGTGGGGAAGTGCAGCCATCCCGTCTCGCGGCCGCCGGCCACCCAGGCCGCGTGAACCACACCGCTGACGGACTGGGTGGAGGTGCTGGTGGAGTCGGTGATGGCGCCCTTCTGGAAGGTCTGGATCCAGCCCTTGCCGCCGAGCACGTCCACCTTCGGCGCAGTCGGGTATCCGAGCCGACCGCCTTCGCGACCTTCCTTGACCCACACCGGGTAGCGCACGCCCCAGACGGTCTGGGTGGAGGTCGAGGCGCTGTCGGTGATGGCGCCCTTCTCGAAGAGGTGGATCCAGCCCGCGTCGGGACGTCCTGTGATCTTGTCGCTGTTGGGGTAGCCGAGGTGCCCGGTGGGCCCGCCCTCCGCGGCGTAGACCGACCGCACGAACGACGTCATCGCCCGCGCCCCCGAGGTGGAGCTCCAGTAGATGTAGCCGCCCTGGTAGGCGATGTACTGCCCCTTCTTGGCATCGCCCACGAGGCGCTGTGGTCCCAGGGAGGCCCTGAGGAAGGACCGTTGGGCACCCAACGCGTCGTACTTGGCCTGCAGGACGTTCCACCGTGGCAGGCAGGGCGCGCTGTGCTCGCTCGTGCGGTCGTCCTGCAGGGACGTGGTCGTGCAGGCCTCCCACTTGTAGGGCGCCACGCAGCTCACGACCCGACAGTGCACACCGCCGCTGCACTTCACCTGGGTGTTGCACTGGCCGTAGCGGAAGGCGTTGCAGCAGACCCGGCGCTGGTCGCACGTGGCGCTGGACCCGGTGCCGCACGAGCAGCTCCAGCACTTGCTGTCACAGATGCCGTCGGTGCAGCCGGTGGTGCACTTGGAGCAGGAGGCGTTGCAGTCGACGACGTAGCGGTAGCCGGAGCCGCACCACGAGGAGTCGGCGGCCTTCCACCAGCCGGCGGCGAAGCTGCCGGGCGGGCAGGCGTTGACTCCCTTGTTGACCGTGCAGCAGAAGACGGTCCAGCCGCTGCTCGCGGTGTTGCCGGGTCCGCAGATGGTGGCGTACGCCGGCTGGGGACGCAGCACGTAGTCCTTCGGCCTGGTGGCCAGCGCGGAGCCGGCGACCGCGGCGCCGACGAAAAGGTCGCGCCGAGACACGGGGCGCATCCGTCTGGACAACGCGCTGACGAACCCGGCCATGCCGCCCGGCCCGGCGTTGAGGTCGTCGAGGGTGCTCACGGGCGGCCTCCCTGCCGGGCCAGCGTGGCCCGGTCGGTGATCTGCAACGAGCTGACGAGCGCGACCGCCCGGGGCACCGACGCCATCCGTCGGGCGTGGCTGCCGAGCACGGTGAACAGGCAGAACGCCCGGCCGCCCGAGCTGAAGAAGTGCTGTGACGCGCTCAGGCCCGGCAGTGGACGTTGGAGGCGGTTGGGCCCGAACTGCGAGGGCGCCAGTCGCGGCATCCCCTGCTTCTCGAACAGGCCCTGATCGGCGACCTCGGTGCCGTAGTCGACGAGGGCCACGAAGATGTCGTCAGGACCGAGCAGGTCGACGACCCCGGTCCCGAAGTCTCCCCGCACGGTGGGCATTCCCCGGGTGCAGGCGTGCAGGACGGGTCTGGTGACGTCCTCCTCGGCCACGCCACGAGCCGTGGGCGCGAGCTCGGTGCTCCCGGGGCGCCGGGTCACGGAGACGTGCCATCCCCGAGGCGCGTCGGCAGCCAGTCCGTATGCGTCTGACATCGTTCAGCTCCCAACTGCAGCGACCAGCAGTGCGGCGGCCGCTCCGCCCAGCGCCACCCTAGCGAGGATTCGTGCCGGTTTGGCCCCGCGCTCGACACTCGCGAAGACCGCGTGCAGCGTGGACCGGTCACGCACCCGACCCATGAACAAGGACGGCAACGCACGCACCACCCCGAACACTGCGCCGACCAACAGTCCTACGCCCAGGTCACCGGACAGGGCGGCGAGCAGCACGACGCCATACGTCGTCGCGCTCGTGATGATCGTGACGACGCCGAACCCGAGCTGGACGCCGAAGCCCAGCCCCATCACCCAGCCGCGGTACTCGTCGAGCCAACCGACGTCCACCTGGCGGCGCCACGAGGGGACCAGCCGGCTGCCGGGGGCCGAGTCGTAGCCCAGGCCCACGAGCAGCAGCACCGCGATGGCGCCGAGCACCCACGGTGAGGCCCGGACCCCCTCGGGCACGGCAGAGCCGAGGAGGGCGGCGAGGGCGCCGAGGGCGAGACCGCCGGCCACCGACCCGACGAGGTATGCCGCGGTGGTCAACCACCAGCGGGAGTTCCTGGCCCGCTCACCGAGCGGGCTGATGCTCGATAGCATCGACTCGCCTCAAGGGGACCAGGTGGCGCGGACCGCGGCGACTGCAGCCATGGGCAGCCCCAGCCCCAGTGCCAGGTCAGCGACAGACACCGCTCAGTGCTCGGTCCGGCCGGACGCCGCGTGCTCGTGCCCGGCGTGGTCGTGCCCGTGCTCGTGCCCGTCGTGCTCGTGGTCGTGCCCGGCGTGGTCGTGCTGGTGGTCGTGCCCGGCGTGGTCGTGCTGGTGGTCGTGGTCGTCCTCGACGGGGTCGGGGGACGCGTACAGGCTGGGGTGACCCGGCGCGATACCGGCCGCGCGCAGCTCGCCGTCCATCCGCGGCAGGCTGTCGCGCTCGCCGCGACCGAGGCCCTCGCCCACGAGGGCTCCCGGGCCGGACCGCCCGGCTGCGCCGCGGGCCTCCTCGCTGTCGGCCACGCCCTGGGCCATCAGGTCGCGGACCTGCGGCCAGGTCGTCGCAGAGCCCTCGCCGGTGACGCGGCCGGCCTCGACGTAGACGAAGTAGGGAGAGCCGGGGATGTCGTAGTCGACCCAGGCGGCCGTGGACTGGACGACGGGCAGCTCGCCGGCGAGCGAACGCAGGCTGGGGATCGACTCCTCCTCCGGACCCTTGGCGACGACCCGGAGGTCCCCGGCACCGGGGACGTCGACCCCGCGCCGGAACTCGTCCCAGAAGGTCTGGCACACGCTGCACCCACTGGTGAGGAAGGCGAGCAGGGTCCGTTGCCCCGGCCCGGTGACGACGACGTCGACCGCCGCGCGCTCGAGGTCGGTGCCGACGATGTCGTGGGCGGTCGTCGAGTCGTGACGGGTCGCCGGGATCACGCCGGTCTCGAGCTCCACCGGCACGGGTCCGGGCCGGCCACCCGTCGTGGCGGTGCTCACCCCGGTGCCGGCGTCCTTCTCCAGCTCGAGGCCGGCACCGAGCTCGTGCAGGGCCTTGAGGATCAGGGCGTGGCTGCGCAGGAGCCCGAGGACGAGGACGCCGAGCAGGACGACGGCGACCCCTTCGGCGATGACGACGGCAAGCATGGGTCAGCCCTTCGTGCGGGTCGGGTTGGCGCTGCGGACGGCGGCGGCCGTGGTGGTCGGGAGGACGGCCATCACCATCCAGGACAGGCCGCCGACCAGGACGGCCAGGGCGGCGGTGGAGGCCAGGGACGCGCCACTGGGCGCACCAACGCCGGCACCGGACCAGACCGCGCCCGGCGGGTCGATGGCGAGGGCGACAGCGACGAGTGAGGCAGCGGCCGTGAGGGCGAGGTGGGTGCGGGTCGCGGGCGTGTCGGGCTTGCCGAAGCAGCCGCACGACCCGAGGACGCCGCCGCGCAGCAGCACGCGCGCCACGAACAGGGTGAAGACGAGGTAGGCCGCGGCCACCAGGGCCGCACTCGCGCGGCCGGGGGCGCCGATGGCCCACGCGCCGATGGCCAACTCGGTGACGGCGAACGTGCGGACGAGGGCGGCACCCGGGCCGGGACGCACGGCAAGACCTGCGGAGCGCAGGGCCCGGACCAGCGGCAGCGGGTCGACGACCTTGGGGACGCCCGCCACGACGAGCAGCCCCGCCGCGGCGAGGAACGGTCCGGCCAGTGCGTCCCACATGCCGCCCACGCTACCCGGCACCTGCGACGGAGCCGGCCCAGCGACATACCGTCACAAAAAGCTCGGGGTGCCGCCCCGTCGAGACGACGGTGCAGCACCCCGAACGGTGCACCCTGCGGACAGGGCGGTGGAGCAGTGGTCAGTCGACCTTGTCCTGGGCCTCGTCGGCCTTGTCGGCGACGGCCTCCGCCGCGTCCTCGGTAGCTTTGGCCGCGTCCTCGGTGGCTTCTGCGGCGGCACCGGCGGCGTGCTTGCCCTGCGAGGTCACCTTGTCCTTCGCGTCGGTGGCGGCGTCGGTGGCCTTGTCCTTGGCCCCGTTGGCCTTGCCCTTGACCGCCTCGGCAGCGTTGCCGGCCTTCTCCTTCGCGGCGTCTGCGAGCTGGGAGACCTTGTCGGAGGTCGAGGCGCGGCCACTGGTGGGCGCGGTGTACGGGTCGTCGAGGGGCGTGGCCCACGGGTCCTCGCGAGGCGCGGCCTTGCGGAACGCGGCGAAGGCGGCACCTGCGGCAGCAAGGACGCCGAGCACGATGAAGAACTTGCCCTTGCGCCCACTGCGCTTGGCGACAGCGTCGCCCTTGAGGACACGGAAGGCGCCCTTGGAACGGTCGGCGCCCTCCTCGGCCGCGTCGGTGGCCGTGCTCTTGGCGACGGCCGACGCGGCTGCGACGGCGGCGATGGCCTCGGCGACCTTCGGCAGCAGGCTGTCGACGATGGTGTCGCGGGCGGTGTCGACCTTGGGGGCCAGGCCCTCGACGGCACCCTGCAGCTTCGGGGCGGCGACCTCGATGCCGTGGTCCACGTGCGGCTTGGCCCAGTCGCGGGCCGCCTCGACGTGCGGCTTGCCCCAGTCCTTGGCCTGGCCGGCGCGGTCCTTGGCGACCTCGGCGGCCGGGGCCACGCGTCCCCTAAGGCTGGTCGCGTAGTCCGCCGCAGCGTGGGTCGTGGAGCTCACTGCGTCTGCGGCCTGATCGGTCTTGCTCTTGGTGCGGAACACCTGTGCCTCCCTGGTGGTGCGGACATGTCTGGCTCCCCGAAGGGGGCGCCTCTGCCCACCCATCCTGCCTTGTTTCGGCCGGTGGGCAACCCAACGGTATGCCGTGGACGACGTGCTGACGGCCTCCGTGGAAGGATGAGCGGCATGGACGTCACCCTCAAGACCAACCACGGCGACATCAACGTCACCCTCTTCCCCGACCACGCCCCCAAGACGGTCGCGAACTTCGTCGGCCTCGCCAAGGGCGAGCAGGACTACCGCGACGACGCGGGCCGCACCAACCCCACGCCGTTCTACGACGGCCTGGTCTTCCACCGCATCATCCCGGGCTTCATGGTCCAAGGTGGCTGCCCGGTCGGCCAGGGCGTCGGCGGCCCCGGCTACACGTTCGACGACGAGATCAGCCCCGACAAGAACTTCAACCAGCCCTACATGCTTGCCATGGCCAACGCCGGCAAGCGCATGGGCAAGGGCACCAACGGTTCACAGTTCTTCATCACCGTCGGCGACACCTCCTGGCTGCAGGGCAAGCACACCATCTTCGGTGAGGTCGCCGACGGTCCGAGCCGTGAGGTCGTGGACAAGATCGCCAGCGTTGCCACCGGTGCGAACGACAAGCCCGTCGAGGACGTTGTCATCGAGTCGGTCGTCGTCAACGACTGACGTCGTCAGACCCCGATCCCCCGAAGGCAGGACCCGCGCATGAGCGAGCCCACGGCATACCCGCAGCAACAGACCACTCCCGTCTGTCCACGGCACCCTGACCGGGTCTCGTACGTGCGGTGCCAGCGTTGCAGCCGACCGGTGTGTCCGGAGTGCCAGCGGCCCGCAGCGGTCGGTGTCCAGTGCGTCGACTGTGTGCGCGCCCAGGCCAAGTCGATGCGCTCGGCCACGACCGTCTTCGGGGGGCGGGTCACGGACACCCCGATGGTGTCCTACGTCATCATCGCCATCTGCGTGCTCGTCTTCGTGTTCCAGACCGCTTCGCCGCGGCTGACGAGCGAGATCTGGTTCGTGCCGGTCCTCGGTGAGTCCGAGCCCTGGCGCTTCATCACCTCGGCCTTCGCGCACGGGGGGATCACGCACATCCTGTTCAACATGCTGGCGCTGTGGATGGTGGGTGCGCAGTACCTCGAGCGCCTGCTCGGTGCAGCGAGGTATGCCGCCGTCTACCTCCTGAGCGCCGTCGGTGGCTCGGTCGCCTACCTGCTCATGTCGAGCCCTCCGACGAACGACTTCGCCACCCGGAGCATGTGGCTGACGCCGGCGGTCGGGGCCTCGGGTGCGGTCTTCGGGTTGTTCGGGGCGCTGCTGGTCCTCAACCGTCACCTCGGCCGGTCCTCGGCGGGGATGTACGCGACGATCGCCATCAACGCGGTCATCGGGTTCGTCGTCCCGAACGTCGCCTGGCAGGCCCACCTCGGTGGTCTGCTGACCGGCGCCGCCCTGGCAGGCGTCATCTCGTTGACGACGCCCCGCGAACATCGTCGATGGCAGTGGCCCGGCGTCGTGGCCGTGCTCGTGGTCCTGGTGGTGCTGGCGGTCGTGAAGTACGCCTTCTCGGCGACCATCATCCTGGTCGGCTGAGGCCCCGGCGGGCCGTCTTACACCGCTGTCATTCTGTCCCCAGCTGTGGAGAAAGCTGTGGACAACTGGCGGTGGACCATCTGGGCACCGGTGCTGCCGCGAGCAGGGAACGAGATGGGACGAGCAGCGACCGAGAGCCGACCGATCAGCGACCGGTGTGGGCAACCCGCCATCGGGAGGACCTCTCCTGCGGATGGCGGAGGACACCGACCTTCATCGGGCTGAGGTGGGATGGGTCGCGTCCTGCCACGCTCGTCTCGGGGCACTTCCGCCCTGATCCTCCGTCGAGGGAGTACCCCATGACCAAGCTCCATCAGAAGATCCAGCGTGTCGCCCGTTCCGAGCGCGGCGCCACCGCTGTCGAGTACGGCCTCATGGTCGCCCTCATCGCCATCATCATCATCGCTTCGGTCGCCCTGCTCGGCAACAACCTGTCAGGCATCTTCGACACCTCCGCCTCGAGCATCTGACTCGCGCATCTGACTCCAGCATCTGACTCCAGGGCCGGTCGGTATCCCCCACCGGCCGACCCCGGCGCAGGTCGTGGCGAAGACAGGAGCGCACCCCGGCGAGGCCGGGGTGCGCTCCTGTTCGCGCCGTGGTGTCAGGCGACCGGCCTGCGTCGTCTCAGCGCCAACGGGTGGTCATCGCGAAGCCGGTCAGCATCAGGCCGAAGCCGATCCCGAGGTTCCACCGACCGAGCGACTCGATCGGGAAGCGCTGGCTGGTGATGTAGAAGACGACGATCCACAGCAGTCCGAGCACCATGAGGGTCAGCATCACGGGCACGAACCACTGCGGGTTGCCGACCTTGGCCTTGGCAGGCTTGCTGGGCGGGGTGTAGGTGCGCTTGGCGCGACCCTTGGACTCCGGCACGGGAAAACTCTCCTCGCAGGTCGGACGGCGTCGAGCCGCCGGGACGTTTGGCATAGCGTAGTGCCATGGCGGACCAGCGGCTGACGTGGCTGACGCGCCGGCCCACGGCGTGGTCGGCGGTCGTTCCCCTCGTGGCGCTCGGTGCGGGAGCCATGTTCGCCCTCAGTGCCGCCACCGCCAAGGGAACCGATCTGCGGTCCTCCGGGGGTGACGTACCCGGCCTCATCCGGCAGCAGACCAGGCAGAACGCCATCGCCGCCCAGCGGGTGGGGTCGTTGCGGGCAGAGGTCGACCGGCTGGCCGGGCAGCAGGCGCCCGGTGACCTTCGGGTCACCAAGCTGACCGACGACGCGAACGCGCTGCGTCTGGCCGCCGGCACCGAGCCGGTCGCCGGTCCTGCGGTGCAGGTGAGCATGACCGACGCCAAGTCGGTCCCCGACGCGCTGCCGGACGGCTTCTCGGTGGACGACTACGTCGTGCACCAGCAGGACGTCCAGGCCGTCGTCAACGCCCTGTGGAAGGGCGGGGCCGAGGCGATGATGCTCATGGACCAGCGGGTGATCTCCACCAGCGCCGTCCGCTGCGTCGGCAACACCCTCATCCTCCAGGGACGCGTGTACTCCCCGCCCTACGTCATCACCGCGATCGGCGACCAGACCACCCTGACGGCAGCGCTCGATGCCAGTCCGACGGTGGACATCTACCTGCAGTGGGTCGACGCCGCCGGCCTCGGCTACGAGGTGAAGAGCCAGCAGGAGGCGACCTTCCCCGCTTTCGCCGGCTCGATCAACCTGCAGGACGCCCAGGCCGCGCGATGACCTCGGCTGCCCCGAGGACGGCTCGATGAAGGCCACCCGCTGGGCCCTCGGGCTCACCGGTGACCTGTTCGTCACAGCCGGACTGTTGTTGCTGCTCTTCGTGGGTTGGCAGCTCTGGTGGACCGATGTCACCGCCAACCGCGTCCAGGACGAGACGGTCCACTCGCTGACCCGGGACTTCGCGTCAGGGAGCGGGTCGGGCGCCGCGACCGGAGCCGACCAGGCCCCGGCCGCCGTCCCGTTCGGCAAGGCGTTCGCCATCGTGCGGATCCCCCGCCTGGGAGAGGACTACGCACGCCCGGTGCTCGAGGGCACCACGCACGACATCCTCATGGGTGGTGTCGGCCACTACACGGGGACGGCGCAGCCGGGTGCGGTGGGCAACTTCGCGATCGCCGGCCACCGCACGACCTACGGGCGTCCCTTCCACGACATCGACCGACTGCGCGAGGGCGACAAGGTGGTGCTCGAGACCAGGACGGAGTTCTTCGTGTATGCCGTCCAGAGGCACGTCATCGTCGCGCCCACCGATGTCGACGTCATCGCTGCGGTGCCGGAGCAGGTCGGCGCGAAGCCGACGAAGGGCTGGTTCACCATGACCGCCTGCCACCCGAAGTACAGCGCGGCCCAGCGGTACGTCGTCTTCGCCGAGCTCGAGAAGAGCTACCCCCGCGCCAAGGGCCTGCCCGCCGGCATCCTTGCCGCACCGAAGGGGCGCTGAGCGGTGGTCTACTCGGCGATCTGGCGTGCCCTGCCCGGGCCGATTGCGGTCCGGGTGCTGTCGGCGCTGGTGCTGCTGCTGGCCGTGGTGGCGTTCTGCTTCCTGTGGCTGTTCCCGCTCATCGCGCCCCTGCTGCCGTTCAACGACAACACGGTCGAGCCCTCGTCCGCCATCCGTCCGCCCACCGTGCACGCACTCCGATCCGAGGCCACCTGATGACCCGCATCCTCGTCGTCGACAACTACGACAGCTTCGTCTTCACGATCGTCGGCTACCTCCAACAGCTCGGCGCCGAGTGCGAGGTGGCGCGCAACGACGCCGTGAGCACAGCCGACGGTGCGGACTTCGACGGCGTCCTGGTCTCACCGGGACCCGGCACCCCCGAGCAGGCTGGGGTGTCGATGGCCATGATCGAGGCGTGCGCTGAGCGCGTCCAGCCGATGCTCGGCGTGTGCCTGGGCCACCAGGCCCTCGCTGTCGTCTGCGGTGCGACCGTAGGGCGAGCACCGGAGCTGCTGCACGGCAAGACCTCAGCGGTCCTGCACGACGACTCCGGCGTCCTCGAGGGGCTGGGCAGTCCGTTCACGGCGACGCGCTACCACTCGCTGACGATCGACCCGCCGACCCTGCCCGACTCCCTGGTCGCCAACGGGCACACCGAGTCCGGCATCATCATGGCCGTCCGCCACCGTGACCTGCCCCTGCACGGCGTGCAGTTCCATCCCGAGAGCGTGCTGACGCAGGGCGGTCACCGCATCCTCGCCAACTGGCTGCAGGTCTGCGGGCTCACCGACGCGGTGCAGCGTTCAGTCGGCCTCAGCCCCTTGGTGCGCGACGCCGAGGGCGTGGCCCGGGCGGTTGCCGCCCACTGACGGGGGACGGACGACGCGTCAGGGGGTCTGGACCGGCGCTGGCGGGGTCGCCGTGGCGGTCGCGGTCTCACTCGGCGGCGCGGTCGTCGTGGTGGTCGGCGGCGCCGTCGTGGTGGTCGTGGTCGTGGTCGTCGTCGGTGTGGGGGTGGTCGTCGTCGGGGTCGGTCGGGGCGGTTGGGCGACCGTGATCACGATCTGCGTGCCGTCGTCGACCTTCTTGCCACTCTTCAGGCTCTGCTTGGTGACCGAGTCCTCGGTCTCCGAGCTCTCCACGTACTCCGTCTTGATGCGGAAGCCGAGGTCGCCGAGGATCTGGGCGGCCTCGCTGCGTGACTTGCCCACGACGTCCGGAGTCGTGATCTTGCCGGACGACACCGTCAGGTCCACGGCGCTGCCCACGGCCACGGACTCCGCTGCGCCGGGGCTCGACGAGACGACCTGCCCCTTGTCGAGGCCCGAGTCGTCCACCACCTTGACCGACCCCACCTTCAGGTTGAGGTTGCCCAGGGCGGCGCGGGCCTCGTCCTGGCTGAAGTCCCTGAGCTCCGGGACATCGACGGTGTCGGGCCCGGCCGAGACGCTGAGCTGGACGCGGGAGCTCCGGGCCGCCATCTCGCCGCCACCGGGGCTCTGCTCGACGACATGGCCGATCTCCTTGGTGCTGGCCACCTGCGTCGACTCGGGCACCAGGCCGACCGCCCTGATCTCTGCCTCCGCGGTCTCGACGGGTTTGTCGACGACCGAGGGGATGGAGACCTGGGCAGGGGTCTGCGGTGGACGGTCGAGGAAGGACTTGCCCGTCAGCGCGAGCAGGACGACAGCGCCGACGACCGCGAGCACCAGCAGGACGTAGGCCAGGCTGCGTCGGCGACGAGGGTCGTCGTCGGGGTCGTGGCCGATGGCGGGGAGCGTCGCGGTGTTGCCCTCGCCTGCCCCGCGGGGGTCGGCAGTGGACGGGCCCGCACCGGAGGGGAGCACCGTCGTCGCGGCGGCGGCAGCCCCGATGGCGCCGAGCGCCACGGTGGCCTCCGGCGCCGTCGCGGCCGTGCCGCGGGCTGCGTCGCTGATGGGCCGGTCGAGGCGGGCGGCCTGGAGGTCGACCCGGAAGGCCGTGGCGTCCTGGTAACGGGCCTCGCGGTCCTTGCTCAGGGCGTGCAGGATCACGGCGTCCAGCGCCGGACCGACCGCGGGGTTCAGCGAGGATGCTCGCGGCGGCGGCTGGCCCACGTGCTGGTAGGCGATCGCGACCGGTGAGTCGGCCTGGAAGGGAGGACGACCGGTCAGGAGCTCGAAGAGCAGGCAGCCCGTGGAGTAGAGGTCCGAGCGGGCGTCGACGTGGTGTCCCTGGGCCTGTTCGGGCGAGAGGTACTGGGCGGTGCCGATCACGGACTGGGTCTGGGTCATCGTCGCGTTGGCGTCCGCGACCGCGCGGGCGATGCCGAAGTCCATCACCTTGATGTCGCCGTGGGCCGTGATCATGACGTTGGCCGGCTTGATGTCCCGGTGCACGATGCCCATGCGGTGGCTGTAGGCGAGCGCGTCCAGGACACTTTCGGTGATGCGTGCCGCTTCCGCCGGCCCCAGGCGCGAGCGGTCGTTGAGCAGCTCGCGCAGCGTCTGGCCCTCGACGTACTCCATGACGATGTAGGGCACCGGGACCGATGCGCCGCCGGACTCGGTGAGGCGGTCCTCACCGGAGTCGTAGACCGCGACGATGCT
>JBDSKZ010000012.1:0-6375 GCA_039916625.1 Pedococcus sp. | reverse complement strand
CCTTCGTCCGCACCAAGCTCAAGCACGTCCTCTCGGGCAAGGTCGTCGACAAGACGTTCAACGCGGGCCTGAAGGTCGAGACCGCCAACGTCGACCGTCGCGACATGCAGTACCTCTACAAGGACGGCACCGACTACGTCTTCATGGACGGGTCCACGTATGACCAGATCCACATCCCGGACTCCACCGTCGGCGACGCCGCGAACTACCTCCTGGAGAACCAGGTCGCCCAGGTCGCCACGCACGACGGCACCGTCCTCTACGTCGAGCTGCCGACGTCGGTCGTCCTCGAGATCACCTACACCGAGCCGGGCCTGCAGGGCGACCGCTCCACGGGTGGCACCAAGCCGGCGACCTTGGAGACCGGCGCACAGATCAACGTGCCGCTGTTCCTCGAGCAGGGCACCAAGGTCAAGGTCGACACCCGCGACGGCTCGTACCTCGGCCGCGTGAACTAAGTGGGCGCTCGTTCCAAGGCACGCAAGCGCGCGGTCGACATCCTCTTCGAGGCCGAGCAGCGCGGGCTCAACGCCCGCGACCTGCTCGCCGATCGGCTGGCCAAGCCCGTCACCGAGGCGCCGCTCAACCAGTACACCGCCGACCTCGTCGAGGGTGTCGTGTCGCACTGGACCGACATCAACGAGCTGCTCGCGACCTACTCCCAGGGCTGGACGGTCGAGCGCATGCCCAGCGTCGACCGGGCGATCCTGCGCCTGGGTGCCTACGAGGTCATCTACACCGACGACATCCCTGATGGGGTGGCCATCTCCGAGGCCGTCGAGCTGGCCACCAGCCTCTCGACCGACGACTCCCCGAAGTTCGTCAACGGCCTGCTCGGCCGGCTCGCCGAGGTCAAGCCGACCCTGGCCTGAGCCGTGGAACTCGACCTCCGTCTCGCGTGCCCGGCCGACCTCTCGTCGGTGCAGGGGATCGAGGATGCCGCGGACCAGGTCTTCGCCGCCGTCATGGACATCTCGACGTGGGGCTGTTCCGCGACCGGCCAGGAACGTGTGGACGAGCCAGGCTTCCTGTTCGTGGCCGCAGAGACCGACGAGGTGGTGGGGTTCGCCCACGTCCTGGACCTCGACGGTCGGGCCCACCTCGAGCAGATCGCGGTCCGCCCGGACCGGGCGCGCCGTGGCATCGGGTCCGCGTTGCTCGACCGGGTGTGTCGGTATGCCGCGGAGCAGGGCTTCGCACAGGTCACCCTGCGCACCTTCGCCGACGTCGTGTGGAACGCACCGTTCTACGCGCGCCACGGGTTCGTCGTCCTCCAACCCGAGCCGGAGTGGATGGCGCCGCTGCGCGAGTCCGAGGAGCGCGTCGGCCTGACCCGCCAGGGCACCCGCGTCGCCATGGTCCGCGTCCTGCCCTGAGCCCGGCGACGACCGCGGTGGCTCGCAGGCCACGGATGGCGCCGGTCGGCGGCCGTCGAGGACCATCGGCGGCCTCGAGGCGACGGATGGTCGTCCGCGGGACGAGCCGGTGTGCGTCCTGCCCCGGACGGCCGCTAGAGTGGCCAGCGATCGACATCCTTTAACGACCTGTCCTGTGAGGCAGGGAAGGAGGTCCTGACGCCCGTGCGTCCTGACTCAGCTGTGCCCCCTCCGGTCGACGCCTCCTCGCAGGCTCCCGGAGCGCCCGTCCCTTCGCCGTCGCGGACCGTGCTCACGGCCAGCGACATCTCGCGCGCGTTGCGGCGGGTGGCCCACGAGATCCTCGAGCACAACAAGGGTGGGTCCGACCTGGTGGTCCTCGGCATCCCGAGCCGCGGGGTCGTCCTGGCCCAGCGGCTCGCCGCGGTCATGGAGAGCGTCGAGGGCCGACCGGTCCCGGTGGGTGCCCTCGACGTGACGATGCACCGTGACGACCTGCGCCGCCAGCCCACGCGGAGCCCGCGCCACACCGACATCCCCGGTGGCGGCATCGACGACAAGGTCGTCGTCCTGGTCGACGACGTCCTGTACTCGGGCCGCACCGTGCGCGCCGCCCTCGACGCGCTGTCCGACCTCGGCCGGCCGCGCGCCGTCCGGCTCGCCGTGCTCGTGGACCGCGGCCACCGCGAGCTGCCGATCCGCGCCGACCACGTCGGCAAGAACCTGCCCACGTCCAGCGTGGAGCGGGTCTCCGTGCGGCTGAGCGAGCACGACGGCATCGAGGACCAGGTCACCATCGCCGGAGGAGTGGCCAGATGAACATCACCCCACGAAGTTCTGCGCTCCTTCGTCGCTCCGATACTTCGCGGGGACCCCGATGAGCGCCAGCCCCACCCTGTCCCGGGAGGCGAGCACGCGCCGTACCCGTCGCCACCTGCTCTCTTCCGCCGACCTGGACCGCGCGCAGGTGCGGGCCATCCTCGACACGGCCACCGAGATGCACGGGGTGCAGCAGCGCGAGGTCAAGAAGCTCCCCACCCTGCGCGGCCGCACCGTGGTCAACCTGTTCTTCGAGGACTCGACGCGCACCCGCAGCTCGTTCGAGATCGCCGGGAAGTGGTTGTCGGCCGACGTCATCAACATCAGCGGCAAGGGGTCCTCGGCCTCCAAGGGGGAGTCGCTTCGCGACACCGTCCTGACCGTCGCCGCCATGGGGGTCGACGCCCTCGTCCTGCGCCACCCTGCGAGCGGCGCGGCCCAACAGGTCAGCCAATGGGTCGACGCGCACGTCATCAACGCCGGCGACGGCACCCACGAACACCCGACCCAGGCCCTGCTCGACGCCTACACGATGCAGCGGCGCCTGGGGGACCTCGCGGATCGTCACGTCGCCATCGTCGGTGACCTCACCCACTCGCGGGTGGTCCGCTCCAACCTGATCACGCTGCGGACGCTCGGCGCCCGCGTCACCCTCGTCGCCCCGCCGACGCTCATGCCGAGCGGTATCGGTGCGTGGGCGCAGGCCGAGGGGTTCGCCCTGTCGCACGACTTCGACTCGGTGCTGCCGACGGTGGACGCGGTGATGATGCTGCGGGTGCAGCGTGAGCGGATGAGTGGCGGGTTCTTCCCGACGCCGCGCGAGTACACCGTCGGCTACGGCCTGACCCGCCCGCGCCTGGACGTGCTCACCGCCGCCAACCCCAAGGCCGTCATCTGCCACCCCGGCCCGATGAACCGTGGCCTCGAGATCTCACCCGACGCTGCCGATGCCGCGTCGTCGCTGGTGCTCGACCAGGTCAGCGCGGGGGTCGCGGTCCGGATGAGCGTGCTCTACCACCTGCTCGCCGGCGGCGAGGGAGAGGACAGCTGATGGCGAGCCTGCTCATCACCGGGGCCGACCTGCTCGGCCGCGGAGCCCAGGACGTGCTGGTCGAGGACGGCGTGATCACCGAGGTCGGACGGCTCGGCGGTGCCCAGGGCCGCCACCGGGATGTCCTCGATGCCGACGGCCTCGTGGCGCTGCCCGGCCTCGTCGACCTGCACACCCACCTGCGCGAGCCCGGCCGCGAGGACGCGGAGACCATCGCCTCCGGTGCCGCGGCAGCAGCTGTCGGTGGCTTCACCGCCGTGCTGGCCATGGCCAACACCGACCCCGTCACCGACACGGCCGAGGCCGCCGAGCGGATCCTCGACCTCGGACGGGCCACCGGCCTGGTCGACGTCGTCCCGGTCGGCGCCGTCACCAAGGGTCTTGCGGGGGAGGAGCTCGCCGAGCTCGGCCTGATGCACCGCTCGCGCGCCCGCACCACGTTCTTCTCCGACGACGGTAAGTGCCTGCACGACGCGCGGGTCATGCGCCGAGCCCTGGAGTACGTCCGCGCGTTCGGCGGCGTCGTGTCCCAGCACGCCCAGGACCCGCACCTGGCCGGGCCGCAGGCCTGCGCCCACGAGGGGGAGCTGTCCGGCCGTCTCGGGTTGCCCGGCTGGCCCGGCATCGCCGAGGAGTCGATCGTCGCCCGCGACGTCATGCTCGCCCGTCACACCGGCTCCCGCGTGCACATCGCCCACGTCTCCACCGCCGGCACCGTCGAGGTCATTCGCTGGGCCAAGGCCCAGGGCATCGACGTCACCGCCGAGGTCACACCACACCACCTCGTGCTGACCACCGACCTGCTGCTCGGCTACGACCCGACCTTCAAGGTCAACCCGCCCCTGCGACCCCAGGAGGACGTCGACGCCCTCCGTGCGGCGCTGGCCGACGGCACCATCGACGCGGTGGCGACCGACCACGCCCCGCACGCCCGACACGACAAGGAGCACGCGTTCGTCGACGCGGCGTTCGGGATGCTCGGCCTCGAGACCGCCCTGTCCGTCGTCAGCGACGTCATGGTCCGCGGGGGGCTGCTCGACTGGGCAGGCGTCGCCCGGGTCATGTCGCAGACTCCGGCCCGGATCGCGCGGTTGGACGGGCACGGGTCGACGCTCTCGGTCGGCGACGCCGCCCACCTCACGCTGGTCGACCCGGCCGCCGAGGTCACGGTGGACCGCAGCGCCAGCCTGTCCCTCTCACGCAACAACCCGTGGCACGGCCGCACGCTGCGCGGTGCCGTCCATGCCACCGTCTTCGGTGGGCGCGTCACCGCCGAGAAGGGAGCCCTCACGTGACCCGGCTCCAGGCCGTGGGCGTGCTGCTCGTCGCGCTCGGGCTCATCTACGCCCTCCTGTATGCCGCGTGGCTGCGCAAGGGCCGCCGGCACGCCTCCGCGGCCATCGCCGCCGAGCGGGAGCGCTCCAGCGGCGGCGTCGTCTCCGACACACCGTCCACCAGGGCGATCCCGGCCCAGCTGTCGGTCGAGGGCACCTACGTCAGCACGACTACCGTGCACAGCCGGCTCGAGCGGGTCACCGTCGAGGGGCTGGGAAACCGGGCCAGGGCCACGCTCCTCATCACGCGGGGCGCGCCCGAGGAGCTCGTGCGCATCGAGCGCCAGGGCGAGTCGACCGTGCTCATCGCCGGTCCGCGCCTGGTGTCGGTGCGCCGTGACCGCGGCATGGTCGGCAAGTTCGTCGGCACCAACCGCATGCTCGTCCTGCAGTGGCGGGCCGATGGCGGTGACCTCTACGAGACCGGGTTCCTGCCGCGCTACCGGGCCGACCTCGAGAAGGTCGAGTCCGCCCTGTGGTGGCACACCGGGGAGTCCCTCGAAGACGCGGATGAGGGCGACGACGCAGATGAGGACGACGACGCAGATGACGGCGACGACGCGAACAACTCGAACAACTCGAACAACGCTGACGGATCCACGACTCGGGTGACCGAATCCCCTGCGACAGAAGGAAGCTCCCCGTCATGACCAGTCCCGCCCATCTCGCACCGCGCGGTGCCGCCGTCCTCGTCCTCGAGGACGGGCGGGCCTTCCACGGTGACGCATACGGGGCCACCGGCCAGACGGTCGGCGAGGCGGTCTTCTCCACCGGCATGACGGGGTACCAGGAGACGCTCACGGACCCCAGCTACCACCGCCAGGTCGTGGTCATGACCGCGCCGCACGTCGGCAACACCGGCGTCAACGACGAGGACGAGGAGTCCCGCAGGATCTGGGTCGCCGGCTACGTCGTGCGCGACCCCGCGCTGCGCCCCTCCAACTGGCGCTCCCAGCGGTCCTTGGAGGACGACCTGCGCGAGCAGGGCGTCGTCGGGATCAGTGGCATCGACACCCGCGCCCTGACCCGCCACCTGCGTGAGCGCGGCGCCATGCGGGTCGGCATCTTCTCGGGCGACCGGGCGGACGTGCCGGTGGGCGAGCTTGCCTCGGCCGTGCAGCGCGCGCCGCTGATGGCCGGGGCAGCGCTGGCCGCAGAGGTGACGACCGAGCAGGCGTACGTCGTGCCAGCGGTGGGGGAGAAGCTCTTCACCGTGGCCGCGCTCGACCTCGGCATCAAGGCGATGACCCCGACTCTGCTCGCCCAGCACGGCATCGAGGTCCACGTGCTGCCTGCCACCTCGACGTTCGAGCAGATCCGTGCAGTCGGCGACGACGGCCCGGACGGCGTCTTATTCTCCAACGGTCCCGGCGACCCGTCCACCGCCGACGCCGAGGTGGCCGTCCTGCGCCAGGTGCTCGGAGCCCGGATCCCGTTCTTCGGCATCTGCTTCGGCAACCAGCTGCTGGGACGTGCGCTGGGCTTCGGCACCTACAAGCTCAAGTACGGCCACCGCGGCATCAACCAGCCGGTGATGGACCGCACCACCGGCAAGGTCGAGGTCACCGCCCACAACCACGGCTTCGCCGTCGACGCCCCGCTCGACGGCGAGGTGACCGCGCCCGCGGACAGCGAGGGCACGGCATACGGGCGGGTGCGCGTCTCGCACGTCTGCCTCAACGACGACGTGGTCGAGGGCCTGGAGTGCCTGGACCTGCCGGCGTACTCCGTGCAGTACCACCCCGAGGCCGCCGCCGGTCCGCACGATGCGGCCTACCTCTTCGACAGATTCGTG